>NZ_JBFAMH010000026.1:0-95591 GCF_040656475.1 Streptomyces sp. NPDC049915 | reverse complement strand
AACTGCTGGAAGTCCTCCAGGGTGGGGTCCTGCGCCTGGAGCATCGTGCCCATCGCACCGTCGGCGACCACCACACGGGTGGCGAGCGCCTCTCGCAGCCCGCTCATGACAGCCCCGCCAGGCGCGGCTCCATCTCACGGGCGGCGTCGTGCCCGTACGCGCGCTCGACACGCTCGATCAGATCCACCGCGAGCAGCTTGTACTCCTGTGTGCCGACCGTCTCCAGGACGATCGACGCCAGCGCGCAACCGAGCTGCGCCGCCCGTTCCTCGGGCCAGTCCCAGCTCAGGCCGGCGAGGAATCCGGAGCGGAACGCGTCCCCCACCCCGGTCGGATCGGCGATCTTCGCGGTGGGGACGGCCGGCACGTCCAGACGGGGCTGACCGCACCGCGCCAGGGAGACGCCGTCCGCTCCCCGGGTGATGACCCAGGTACCGACACGTTGCAGGATGTCCCGTTCGCTCCAGCCGGTGCGCTCCCGCAGCATGGCGGACTCGTACTCGTTGGTGAACAGCAGGTGGGCGCGGTCCACGAGGTGACGTGCCTGGGTGTCGTTCAGGCGGGCGAGCTGCTGCGAGGGGTCGGCGGCCAAACGGATGCCGGCACGCCGTGCCGTCTCGGTATGGCGCAGCATCGCCTCCGGGGCGTCGGCGCCGACGAGCACCAGGTCGAAGCCGCCGCAGCGGGCCGCCTCCGCGGCGAGGTCGATCTTCGCGGCGTCGGCCATGGCGCCGGAGTAGAAAGTGGCGATCTGGTTCTGCGCCTCGTCGGTCGTGCACACGAACCGGGCGGTGTGCAGTGTCTCGCTGATCCTGACGGAGTCCGTGTCGACCCCGGCGGCGCGCAGCCACGCCCCGTACTCGGCGAAGTCGACTCCCGCGGCGGCGATCAGACGCGGGGTCAGTCCCAGCCGTGCGAGTCCGAAGGCGATGTTGGCGGCGACACCGCCGCGCCGCACGTCGAGGCGGTCGACGAGGAAGGAAAGGGACACCTGTTCCAAGCGGTCGGCGATCAGTTGGTCGGTGAACCGACCGGGGAAGGACATCAGATGGTCGGTGGCTATCGAGCCGGTCACGGCGATTCGCACGACGGTCTCTCTCCTTGAACCCGGGGTCGAAGGGTGCGGCCCGGTGCCCGGCGGCCGGGTCGCGCGGGGCGCCGGGGCCGGGCCCGGCAGGGTGGGGCTGCCCCGGCACGCAAGCCTGCCGCGCGCCACTGAAGCGCCGATCCAGGTCACCCGCCGCCGGCCGCGGGGTGGACGTCCGGATACCGCTGGTACGGCCGTCCGGGATGATGCACAGTGCCTTTGTGTACAGACGACGGTTACGGTTGGACGGTACGACTCCCGCGGCGGCGCTTCGCGGATACACGCTGACCGGCACTGACGGGCGGCCCTACCGCAGCGACGTGGCCGGCCGGTTCGGCGGCTACCGGCGCGGACGGATCTACGGACGGCTGGACTGCCCCTCCGCGCTGCGGCACATCGCCCGCGGGAACTACGTGCGCCACCGGGTGTTCTTCGCGGACGAGGCGACCGCGCTCGCCGCGGGATACCGGCCGTGCGCGGTCTGCCTTCCCGATCGCCACCGGGCGTGGCGCACGGGGGAGCCGTCATGAACGAGCCCTCTCCCCGGTTGCTTCCGGCGGCCCTGTGCGACTACGCACCCTGGCCCGCGGCCCGGCCGCACACCGGCCGCGAACTCGCGCGCGTGCTCGCGCTGCTGGAAGGCGCCGGGTTCCGCGGCGGCAGCGTCGCGCTGGGCCATGGCCGGGACGCCGCGTCTAAGGACACCGCCGAGGCGTTCGCCGACGCCTGGCTCAGCAGCGGCGGGCGGCTGGCCGCGGTGGTCGACTGGCCTGAGGACGCCGCGTCATGGCTGCGCCAGGCTCGCCGGCTGACCCGTCCCGAGCCGGACGCCTGGGTGGTGGCCGCGGCGCCCGTCGGCTGGGCCCAGATGAGCCGCCGGCTGCGGCACAGCACCGACTGGGACCCGCGCCGCACGTTCGGCTTCGCATCCGCCGGCGACTCGCGTCTGGTGACCGCAGCGGGGCCGGGCGTCCTGGACGGGATGTGCGGGGCGACAGCGGACGGCAGGTTGTGGACGGTCCGCCGGGGCTGGGTCGTCGAGTCCGACGGCGAGTGACGGCCGGCCGCTGTCGGCTGCGCTCTTGCTCTTCGTGGCCCGCGAACGATGACCATGTTGTTGCGGTTGACCACCACGGAGTTGGTGGCGAGGCCGGGGCCGACGCCGCCGATGCGGACGAACACGTCCTGCTCGGGATTGCGTGTGCCGGTCCCACCACGCTGGAGGCGTCCTCCACGTAGTGACGTCAAGGACGCCCAGGTCGGCGATGACGCGGTGCACGCACCGCTCGCCGGTGAGTGGCAGGCTGCACTCCTTGCGGATCTTCGGGGAGCGGTCCTTGGCGGTGTGCTCCGTTGGCGGTCAGGCTCGGCCGGCATAGGACGTGAGGCGATCGGCGAGCGCGGTGACGAGGTCGCGGAGTTCATCGGGGCGCTCGATGACGAACGGCCGGTCGAGTGAGGCGAGTACCGGAGGCAGCCAGTCGAGCCGCTCCACCCGCAGCTCGACGCGCAGCCAGCGCTCGGTCGCCCGGTCCTCGCCGGCCGCGGACTTGTGCTCCTCCAGGCTCGCGACGCCGGCCGGAAGGTGTGCGCGGATCTGCTCGACTGTCCCGTGGATCCGCAAGGTCACCTCATGCCGGTACTCGGCCGTGGCGAACCCTGACAACAAACGCTGTGCCGGACCGGGACCCACTGGCGCTTCGAACGAGCCGGGCAGGGTCCGCGCGTCTGCGACGCGATCGAGCCGGAAGGTTCGGTCCTCGCCGATCTGGGCGTCCTTGCCCGTGACGTACCACCGGCCGGCATGGGCGACGATCCCGTACGCGTGCAGGGTGCGTTCGCTGCGCCGTCCGTCACGGTCGGTGTAGCGGATCGAGACCGGTCGGTGGTGGCGCACCGCATCGGCGAGGGTGAGCAGGACCCCAGCGTCCGGGGGGTCGAACTCGCCGGGCTGATCCGTGAAGGCGAGAGCTGCCAGGAGCGTGTCGAGCCGACGGGCGATGTGCTTGGGCAGCACCCGCCGGATCTTCGCCGATGCCGTCTCGCTTGCCGTGTGCTGCGTCGTCGTCAGTCCTGCTCGGCGGCCGGCGACCAGGCCGAGCAGCACGGCCAGCGCCTCGTCGTCGCTGAGCATGAGCGGAGGCAGGCGGTACCCGGGGGCGAGCCGGTAGCCGCCGTAGCGGCCGCGCACCGATTCCACGGGCACGTCGAGGTCGATCAGCTGGTCCACATACCGGCGCACGGTGCGCCCTTCGACGCCGAGCCGGTCGGCGAGTTCGGCCACCGTCCGGGTGCCGCCCGACTGCAGCAGTTCCAGGAGTGTCAGCACGCGGCCGGTGGGTCGAGGCATGTCCGCAGCCTAACGCGAATACAGGACCGATTCTGTCCCCTATTTCTCCTAGCCTGCGACGTGCACGCCTCCAGCACAGCCAAGGAGATCCATGGACTTCGTCTCGATCCGCATCATCACCAGCGACGTAGCGCGCCTCGTCGAGTTCTACGAGCGAGCCACAGGGGCGCGGGCGACGTGGGCCACCGAGGACTTCGCCGAACTCAAGACCGTGGGCGCCACCCTCGCGAT
The DNA here is from genome assembly GCF_040656475.1 of Streptomyces sp. NPDC049915. Taxonomy (NCBI): domain Bacteria; kingdom Bacillati; phylum Actinomycetota; class Actinomycetes; order Kitasatosporales; family Streptomycetaceae; genus Streptomyces; species Streptomyces sp. NPDC049915. The sequence continues at coordinate 91,923 of NZ_JBFAMH010000026.1, read as the reverse complement.
CGCCGGCACCCGCACGGTCCCGCTGTTCGCCCCGGGCTCTGCCCGACCGGCGGACAACCACAGCGTGATCACCGAATTCCTCGTCGACGACGTGGACCGCGTTCACCAGAACCTGACCGGCTTCGTCACCGACTTCGTCGCCGGGCCCACCACGATGCCCTGGGGCAACCGGTCGCTGCTGTTCCGTGATCCCGACGGCAACCTCGTCAACTTCTTCACGCCCGTCAGCCCGGCGGCCATCGAAAAGTTCGCACGCTGACGCCGCGCACAGCCGCTCACGCGGGAGCCCTGAGATCCCAGGGCTCCCCGTGAACGCGGCCGCCGAGTCAAGGAACGCCACCAGCAGCGCCCACCGCGCCCACCACTGACCCCCTACAGCGGCTGCACGGCGTCACACTCGCGCCGGCGACCGTGCACCGCATCCTGGTGAGGCGAGGACGCAACCGGCTCCGGGACCTCGATCCACCGACCGGCGAGCAGCTGGGCGAGGTCATCCGCTATGAGCACGACCGGGTCGGCGACCTGGTCCACGTCGACGTGAACTCGACCGTCCAGCAGACCCACGTCGCCCAGGTCCGCGGACTCTTCGCAGGCAGCACGGACATCGATCGCGCGCTGTCCGCCCTGGACAGCGCATACCAACAGGGGACGGAATGAACCTCTCGTCCGACTAAGCGACAGTTGGCTGCGGCGGCCTGCCTCGTCCAACCTCGTCATGCACCTTCGGTGTCCAAACGCTCCGCCGACTCAAGCAGGTGCTCCGGCAGCTTCGAACTGGCCGCCAGTACCTCGATACCGATGAGGCGCCCCTGCTCGTCGAAGTCCAGGTTGATCATGCCGTCGACCTTCACCGGATCACAGGGATACATGCGAGCCGACTGCGCACGGGCTTGTGGATGTACGAAGTACACATACGCGGCATCTGCCGTCTTGTCGTAGGTGACTCTGACGTCTGACATGGTCAACGCGCTCCCTTGGGGGTTGAGGTCGGCCTTGCCCGTGTTGTGCCGCCTCAGCCTCATACTGAGCCCTCGACCACAAACCGCTGCAAGATCTGGCAGCAGTATGGCCGCCTGTGCTCCCGAGGGTGGCGGGTCGTGCGGGTAGGGATCAGTGGGTCTTGTCAGCCGGCCGGTGGGGTGAGGCTGGTGCGGTCGAACGGGCCGCCGTGCGCGGCGGCGTACGCGATGGCGTCGTTGACGGCGTCGAGGCCGAACGACCGGACCCGTTCGGGGGCGAGATCCAGAGTGCCCGAGGCGAGGAGCCTGATGATGCCGACGTTGGCTGCGCGCGGGTACATCCACTGCCCACGCACGGTGATCGAGTTGCGCATGATCCACGGGTACGGGAGTGCGAGGTCGTCGCCACCGAGCATGCCGACGCCGCCCATGAGGACGACGCGGCCGTACTCGCGCACGGTCATGGCCGCCGCGCGCGACGCCGAGCTGGGTGCGCTCGGCGGGAGCAGGTCGATCACCATGTCGATCGGGCCGTCGGCCGCCGCGCACATCGCCGCCCGGTCGGTGGCCTCGTCTCCGGTCAGCGGGACCGGGCGCAGGCGCGGACCGAACCGGTCGGCGAGGAGGTCGAGCGCGTCCTGGTTGCGGCCCGGGGCGACCACGCGGCCCGCACCCATGGCGAGCGCGACCGCGACCGCGCTGCTGCCGAGGTTGCCGGTGGCCCCGCTGACGAGCAGCGTCTCGCCTGCTGCCAGTCCGCCTGCCAGCAGCCCGCCGTAGGGGATGGCGTGCACGCTGAGTGCGGCCCAGCGGGCCGGATCGTCCTCCGCCACGGTGGGCAGCGGGAAGGCGTTCTCCGTCGGGACCCGCATGAGCTCGGCGAACGCACCGTCGTGCAGGTGCCGGGCGAGCCGCGCGCCGCCCTTGCCGCGCGAACTCCAGCCCTGGAGCGTGATGTCGGGCGTCAGGGCGTCGTCCCGCGAGCGCACCGTCGAGTCGCACCACACCAGGTCGCCGACGCCCAGCCGGGTGGCGTCCGGGCCGACGTGGACGATCCGCCCCACGCCGCCGATACCGGGCACGACAGGAGGGACGAGGGGATAGTTCCGCTTGCCGTCGAAGACCTCGGCCGCATAGGGGGCCACGCAGGTGGCGAGGACCTCGACCACCACCTCACCGCCCCTGGCCTCGGGGTCGGGCACCTCCCGCACCGTGAGCGGGGCGCCGAACTGCGTCAGAACTGCTGCTCGCACGTGATGACCTCCGTCTTCGTCCGTGCTGGTGGGATCGACACTAGGAGCCGGGCGGACATGCGGGAAGCGACGATCCGGCATCCGTGGTATGCGTAGGGCGCATGGACATCTCCAGCGCGGGACTGCGGGTCCTGCGGCAGATCGCCGAGTCCGGCAGCTTCACCGCGGCAGCTGCCCGACTCGGCTACACGCAGTCGGCCGTCTCACGCCAGGCCGCCGCCCTCGAACGCAGCGCGGGCACCACCCTGTTCGAACGCCGCCCGGACGGGGTACGGCTCACCCCCTCCGGCTTGACCCTGCTGCGGCACGCCCACACGGTCCTGGCCTCCCTCGCAGCGGCCGAGCGTGAGCTCACGGGCACCGTCCCGCGGACCGAACTGGTGCGGCTCGGGGTGTTCCTGAGCGCGGGCGCGGCGATTCTGCCCGCCGCACTCGCACACCTCGCGGCGGCGGGCCCGCAGATCACGGTCGCCACCAGCGAGGGCACCACGCCCACCCTGATCCGGGCACTGCGCGCGGGCTCGCTCGACCTCGCCGTGCTGACGTCCCGCCCACCCCACCGGCCCTTCGACGGCGACTCGCCGCGCCTGCACGTCGAGACCGTCGGGGACACCGAACTGGTCGTGGCGGTGCCGTCGACCGGAGAGTTCGCCGGGCGCACCACGGTGCACGTCGACGAGCTGGTCGACGCCGCGTGGATCGCCACCCCGTCATCGGGCTCCGAGCCGCTGCTCGGCGTCTGGCCCGGCCTGCCCGGACGGCCGCGCATCATCCACTCCGCGCGCGACTGGCTGACCAAGCTCCAACTGGTCGCCGGCGGCTTCGGTGTGACGACGGTGCCGTCCCGGCTCTCACCGGTGCTGCCGCCCGGGGTGAGCCTGATGCGCGTCGACGGCGTACCCCCCGAGGTCCGGCGGGTGCTCGTGGCGCGCCTGCCCGGCCGCCCCACCCCGGCGATCACGGCCGTCACCCGAGCGATCACTTCGACCACCTGAACTGGGGATTGGCAAGACCTCAACCCCCGGCCGGTCTTTGCCGAGTGCCGTCACCGAGGTGCCGCGAAGCCGCCGCGGCTCGACTCACGTGGATGCGCACGCCGCTGCCGGCTGAGACCTCCGATCCGACGCCGGGCGCGTGGAACCCGGAACGACCGAGCCCTCGGCGCCGGACCGGAGGCGTGGTTGAACATAACACCGGTGCAAGCCTTGCGTAAGGCCTTGCAGCTGGAGTTCCCCGATTTCTGAGGCCTGTTGAGAAGGAGATGCGCGGAGGGTTGACCACCGCTTCGGGCACTCGTACGGTCACCTCTGCAATCACTTGCAGCAAGCGACTGTAAGGATATGAATTCCCCCCAACGGTCTTACGGGCATGGCGCGTTGCCCTTCGAATCAGGAGGACACCATGGCCAGAAAGTCCGTGGCCGCCGCACTCGCCGCCCTGGCGGGAGCCGCTGCTGCCGTCACGGTCCCGGCCCCGGCCCAGGCGGCACCGCCGGGCGACAAGGACGTCACCGCGGTGCTGTTCGAGTGGAACTTCGCCTCGGTCGGCAAGGAGTGCACCGACACTCTCGGCCCGGCCGGCTACGGCTACGTCCAGGTCTCCCCGCCGCAGGAGCACATCCAGGGCCCCCAGTGGTGGACCTCGTACCAGCCCGTCAGCTACAAGATCGCGGGCCGGCTCGGTGACCGCGCTGCCTTCAAGAACATGGTCGACGCCTGCCATGCGGCGGGCGTGAAAGTCGTCGTCGACACGGTCATCAACCACATGTCCGCCGGCTCCGGCACCGGCACCGGGGGCTCCTCGTACACCAAGTACGACTACCCGGGCCTCTACTCGTCCGCCGACATGGACAACTGCACGGCGACGATCAGCAACTACCAGGACCGCACCAACGTCCAGGAGTGCGAGCTGGTCGGCCTCGCGGACCTCGACACCGGCGAGGACTACGTACGCGGCAAGATCGCCGGCTGCCTGAACGACCTGCTCTCCCTCGGCGTCGACGGCTTCCGGATCGACGCCGCCAAGCACATGGCGGCGGCCGACCTCGCGAACATCAAGTCGCGTCTGACGAACCCGAACGCGTACTGGAAGCAGGAGGTCATCTACGGCGCAGGCGAGGCGGTCTCGCCGAGCGAGTACCTCGGCAACGGCGACGTCCAGGAGTTCCGCTACGCCCGCGACCTCAAGCGTGTCTTCAACGGCGAGAACCTCGCCGGCCTGAAGAACTTCGGCGAGTCCTGGGGCTACCTGCCCTCGGGCAAGTCAGCGGTGTTCGTCGACACTCACGACACCGAGCGCGGCGGTGACACCCTCAACTACAAGGACGGCGCCACCTACACGCTCGCGAGCGTCTTCATGCTGGCCTGGCCGTACGGCTCACCCGACGTCCACTCCGGCTACGAATGGACTGACAAGGACGCGGGCCCGCCCAACTCCGGTGTCGTCCAGGCCTGTTACGCCGACGGGTGGAAGTGCCAGCACGCCTGGCGGGAGATCTCCTCCATGGTGGGCTTCCGCAACGCCGCACGTGGTGAGGCCGTCACCGACTGGTGGGACAACGGCGGCGACCAGATCGCGTTCGGGCGCGGCAGCAAGGCGTACGTCGTCATCAACCACGAGACCTCGTCACTGACCCGCACCTTCCAGACTTCGCTGCCCGCCGGCGACTACTGCGACGTGCAGAGCGGCAAGGGCGTCACCGTGAACGCCTCGGGCCAGTTCACCGCCACCCTCGGAGCGAACACCGCCCTCGCCCTGCACGTCGGCGCCAAGACCTGTGGCGACGGCGGCTCCACGACCGGCCCTGCCCCCGCGACCGGCGCGTCCTTCAGCGTGAACGCCACCACCACGTCGGGCCAGAACATCTACGTCACCGGGAACCAGGCGGCGCTGGGCAACTGGAACACCGGCAACGCCCTGAAGCTCGACCCGGCCACGTACCCGGTCTGGAAGCTCGACGTCGCCCTGCCCGCCGGGACGTCCTTCGAGTACAAGTACCTGCGCAAGGATGCGAACGGCGCCGTCACCTGGGAGAGCGGCGCGAACCGCACCGCCACGGTCTCCGCCGCCGGCACCGTCGCCCTGTCCGACACCTGGCGCGGCTGACCGCACGTACACCCGCGGGCTTCAGCCGCGGACCATCCGAACGGTCGTCCCCCGAGGCGCGCGCGGGGACGACCGCAGTCAGGCCGCACCGCCGCGGCCCCGACCGAGGAGTTCTCGTGACCCTCTTCGTACGACGACATCGCGCGCGCCGCGGACCGTTCCGCAGGCGTCGCTCAGGCCCGGCAGGCCTCGTACTCGCCGTGATCGCCGCAATCCTGGTGACGCTGCTGCCGGGCACACCGTTCGCCGGCGCCCCGGCGAGCGCCGCAGGCGGCGGCACGGCCACCGTCTACTACTCGACAAGCAGTACCAACTGGTCGACGTACAAGCTGCATTGGGCCCCTACCGGTGGTTCCTGGACCACCGTGCCGGGTGTCGACATGGAAGCCGCCTGTACCGGCTGGGTGAAGAAGACCGTCGACCTGGGCTCGGCGACCACGTGGCAGGCCACCTTCAACAACGGCAACGGCACCTGGGACAACAACGGCGGGAACAACTACCAGCTGGGCACCGGCCTGATCACGGTCAAGGACGGCGTCGTCGCCCACAGCGACCCGTGCGCCGCCACCGCCCCGGCCGGGGGGAACGCCGCGACCGTCTACTACTCGACGGCCGGCACCAACTGGTCGACGTACAACCTGCATTGGGCCCCGTCCAGTGGTTCCTGGACGACCGTGCCCGGCGTCGGCATGGAAGCCGCCTGTACCGGCTGGGTGAAGAAGACCGTCGACCTGGGCTCGGCGACCACGTGGCAGGCCACCTTCAACAACGGCAACGGCACCTGGGACAACAACAACGGCGCCAACTACCAGCTCGGGCTGGGCACCAGCACCGTCAAGGCGGGCACCGTCACCAAGGGCGCCAGAAACCCGTGCGCCGCCGCCGAACCCGACACCACCGCGCCCTCCGCACCGGGCAGCGTCAAGGCCACCGCCACCGGCACGTCCATCGTCCTGACCTGGGACGCGGCCACCGACGACACGGGCGTGACCGGCTACCAGATCACCCGCACCGGCGGCACCAAGGGCACCTCGGTCATCGCCGTCACCTCGACCGTCTACTCCGACACGGGACTCGAGGCGAAGACCTCGTACACGTACACAGTCAGGGCGCTGGACGCGGCCGGCAACGTGTCCGCTGCGAGCGCGGAGACGAAGGCCACCACCGGTGAGCAGCCCGCGCAGACGACCGGGACCCCGCTCGGCGGCGACCCCCGCAAGGACCCCATCTACTTCGTGCTCACCGCCCGCTTCTACGACGGCGACAGCGCCAACAACCGGGGCGGCAGCCAGCACGTGAAGTCCGGCAACGCCGCCAACAACGACCCCATGTTCCGCGGCGACTTCAAGGGCCTGATCCAGAAGCTCGACTACATCAAGGCGCTCGGCATGTCCGCCGTATGGATCACCCCGGTCGTCCTCAACCGTTCCGACTACGACTACCACGGCTACCACGGCTACGACTTCTACAAGGTCGACCCGCGCCTGGAATCCGCCGGAGCCTCCTACCAGGACCTGATCGACGCCGCCCACGCCAAGGGCATGAAGATCTACCAGGACGTCGTCTACAACCACTCCTCCCGCTGGGGAGCCAAGGGCCTGTTCACGCCGACCGTGTACGGCGTCAGGGACAGCCAGTGGAGCTGGTACTACGACCAGAAGCAGGACGGCTTCGAGTACGACGGCCTGAGCGTGGAGCCGGTCTCCGGCAAGTCCTACTACAACGGTGACCTGTGGTCGACGGCCGAACCGACCGGCAACACCTGCCTCAACTGGGGCAAGCCCACCGGCGCCAAGAGCCCCGAGGGCTACACCATCTACAACTGCCAGTGGCCGAGCCCCACGTCCGGTATGTTCCCCAAGGCCCTCTACCACCAGTGCTGGATCGGCAACTGGGAGGGCGAGGACTCCCGCTCGTGCTGGCTGCACGAGGACCTCGCCGACTTCAACACCGAGAACGCGCAGGTGCAGAACTATCTGATCGGCGCCTACAACAAGTACATCGACATGGGTGTCGACGGCTTCCGCATCGACACAGCCGTGCACATCCCGCGCGTCACCTGGAATCGCCGCTTCCTGCCCGCCATCCAGGAACGCGTCATGCAGCGCTTCGGGGCGGCCAAGGCACAGGACTTCTTCGTCTTCGGCGAGGTCGCCGCGTTCGTCAACGACAAGTGGAATCGCGGCTCGGTGAACCATTCCGCGCAGTTCTACACCTGGAAGGAGCGCAAGGAGTACTCCGCCGACGACGAGAAGGCGGCCCTGGAACAGTACAACTACGAGGAACAGCTCGGCACCGGCAACCAGCCGACGTCCACCAACGCCTTCCTGCAGGGGAACAGCTACCACACGCCCGACCACAGCAAGTTCTCCGGCATGAACATCATCGACATGCGCATGCACATGAACTTCGGTGACGCGTCCAACGCCTACAACAACGGCAAGGACTCGGACGACTCGACGAACGACGCCACCTACAACGTCGTCTACGTCGACAGCCACGACTACGGCCCGAACAAGAGCAGCGAGCGGTACGCCGGCGGCACGGACGCGTGGGCCGAGAACATGGCGCTGATGTGGACGTTCCGTGGCATCCCGACGCTGTACTACGGATCGGAGACCGAGTTCCAGAAGGGCCAGAAGATCGACTGCGGCCCCACCTGCCCGCTGGCGACGACCGGCCGTGCCTACTACGGCGACAAGCTCCAAGGCACCGTGACCGCCTCGGACTTCGGTACGGTCTCCAGCGCGTCGGGCGCCGTCGCCAGCACCCTCGACGCGCCCCTGGTCAAGCACGTCCAGCGGCTCAACCAGATCCGCCGAGCGGTGCCCGCCCTCCAGATGGGCCAGTACTCGACGGCCGACATCAGCGGGAACATGGCGTTCAAGCGGCGGTACACGGACAGCGCGACGGGCGTGGACAGCTTCGCCCTGGTGGCCGTGACCGACGGCGCCACGTACCGGAACATCCCGAACGGCGTCTACAAGGACGCCGTCACCGGTGACGTGAAGACGGTCACCGACGGCACGCTCACCGTGGCCGCTCCCGGCAAGGGGAACCTGCGGGTGTACGTCCTGGACCTGGGCGGCAAGAACGCGGCACCCGGCAAGATCGGCACGGCAGGCCCCTATCTGAAGTAGGCGCGGCAGATCCGCCCGGCACCTGGCACCCGGCACCTCGCGCTCACGCGCCGGTGCCGGGTGCAGCGCGTGCCTGGCCGCCGGCTCCGGCGGAAGCAGGACTTCCTCGTCGAGCACATCGCCCGCAAGGGGGGCAGCCCGGTCAGGGGGCGCCGTCCGCTGGGGCGATGCGGGCGAGTGCGCCGATCTCCAGTGCGGTCCACAGGGCGCCGCCGGGACCGGGGGCGATACCGTGCGGTTCGGAGTGGGGGGTGGGCAGGCCGTGGACGGTCAGAGAGCCGTCGGGGGCGGTCGTCCCGACGCGGTTGCCTCCCCATTCGGTGAACCATACGGTGCCGTCACCGTCCACGGTGACGGCGTGCGGTCGGAGCGGGAACTCGGTGATGTGACCGTCGACGGTGATGCGGCCGATACGGTCGGCCGCGGTCTCGGTGAACCACAGCGCACCGTCGGGTCCCGCCGCGATGCCGAACGGTCCGCAGCCGGGGGTGGGCACGTCGAATTCGTCGATGACGCCGTCGGTGGTGATCCGCCCGATCCGGTGAGCCCGGTACTCGGTGAACCACAGCGCGCGGTCGGGGCCCGGGGTGATGATGGTCGGCCCGCAGGCGGGGCCGAGCCGGTGACTCGTCGGCTCCTCGCCGGGGAAGGCGGAACGTCGGCGGTGACCTCGGCGCCGGCCGCGACGATGGCGCCGTCGCCGATCCGCACGCCCGGCATACCGGCGAGGCCGGGCCGCGATACCGATCTCCTCGCCGGACACTGCTGAACCGCCCCCGACACAGTAGTCAGCAGGACTCCAGACTGCCGGGCGCGATGTAGACCGCGGACAGCACTCCGTCCCCATGCACCTCGACCGGGTAGGGGGCGGTCGTATCGATCAGCTCCAGGCTGTACGGCAGGGCCCGCAGCGGAATGTCTTCACCGAGGTAGACGACCGATAGCGTGCCCCGGCAGACGGTGCCCTGCGGCGGCGCGGTATCGGGGACTCTGCCGTCCTTCGGGCCGGCCTTGTGGGAGGAAACGCTGATCGGCGTGTACTGGTACTCGTAGGCGGCCGGGCCGAGGGTGGTCGCCTCCCTCGTCTTCTTGATGTCGACCCAGTAGTGGGCGAGCTTCACCGTGACCGCCTCGCACGGCCTTTGGACGGCCTCCGGGACGAAGTTCAGGCCGGAGGAATCCAGCGTCAGGCCCTTGGACCGGTACTCACCGCTGCCGCTGCGCAGCTCCTTCAGGTACTTGGTCAGCTGCTGGACGTTCATGCCGGCGGTCTTCACGCACTGCGTGGGCACGGCCGCGCTCGGGCTCTGCATCGGAGTGGTCGGGTCGGGAGCAGCCGTGTACTGAACGAGGCCGGACGGGGACGCCTGGGCGGCGGGCGTGTCCGTCGAACACCCCGAGAGAGTGAGCAGCGCTGCGACGGCGGCGGCCGGTATGGCCAACGCCCTTGATGTTCCCATGAGTTACCCGCTTTGCGTCGAGACGGCTCCCCCGGCCGTGCGGACCCACAGTACGAGCCCGACGAGCGGGTACGCCAGGACGCCGGGACGCGAGGAGCGGAACCACCGCGTCACGTGAACGCGCGCCACGGGATCGCGGCGTCTGTGCCCGCCTTGTCCGCGTTGTCGCTCAGTTCGTAGTGTCCCGATCCGAAAGAAAGAGTGACCTCAGCGGATCGGCGAACAGGATTCTGGCCGTGAAGTTCCACAGCTCGCCGTTCTCCACGTCCGACAGCGCTTCGACACATTCGGTCAGTTGCAGCGTCATCCTGGAGGCGATGCCCCGGAGCTCCGGGTCGCTCCATGCCGCGATCAACTGCAGATGCAGGAGCGGCCACGGCGTCCTCGATCGGAGTTCGGCGTAGGCGACGGCCATGGAGTCCAGCGCTTCGGTGCCCGACCTCCCCGCCGCCGCCCGCCGTAAGCGTTCGAGTACATGACGCATGCCTTGCTCGCATGCCGCGATGAAGAGGCGCTTCTTGGAGGGGAAGAAGCGGAAGACGTAGGGCTGGGATATTCCGGCTCGCGCCGCGATGACGGCGGTCGACGTCCCGCGAAGGCCGGTCCGTGCGAACTCGGTCGCAGCGGCGCGCACGAGTTCGTCCCGGCGGCGCTGCCCGGTGCAACGGGCTCCGTGTCCGGCCCGGTCGCCTTGCCGGCCCGGGTCCCTTCCCTGTACCGCACCCCGGAGCTTTGCCGGCGCTCCCGCCTGCGCGGCGGTGTTCCGGGCCCGCTCCGGGGTGCCGTCCTGCCTCGAATCCTTCATCCGCTCCTCCCGTGGGAGGCGGAATCCGGCCCCTCGGCGGACCGCTCGTCGACCGGGCCGAGGATGGCGGGAAGGTCGTCCATCCAGGCGAGGACCGCTTCCTCGTAACGGATGCCGAAGGCGAGGGTGGCGCGTTGGTGGACGTCGACCCCCGCGGTTCCCAGGTGTGCCTGATAGGTCTTCAGTCGCCGCTCGTGGACCGTCCGATGCTGGTCGACGTAGGACAGCAGACGGGTGCGGTCCAGATGACCGCCGAAAGCGATCGTCAGCAGCAGGGGGTAGCGGATCTGTTCCGCGCCCGGCGGTGTGGTGATCCACTGCGCAAACGCTTCCCGGCCTGGCTCGGTGATGCGGTAGCGGACACGGGAACGTGGCCCGGCGTCCCCGGCGACGACCAGGCCGCGCTCTGCGAGGGCCGCGAGTTCGCGGTAGACCTGGCTCCGCGTGACGGTCCAGAAGGCGCCGACGACGTCCTCGGCGACGCCGAGGAGTTCGTAACCGCTTGCCTCCCCTGTGTGAAGGAATCCCAGGAGCGTGGCGGCTGTGGCATTGAGGTTGTCCATGAAGACTCTCCTTGACACTCCACAGTGGACGGTACATGATGCAGACGGTCGATAGTCCACTGTGGTCGGTCGATCCACTGTGTCACAGGGGCGGGGCCCCGGATGAGCACGGCGCGACGGGGGAGAGCAGTCATGGCGCGATTCGGCCTGGGCTTACAGAGCCTGGATGACGAGAACCAGTCGGTCGAACTCCCGGTCAGCGGGCGCATTCCCGAGTGGTTGAGCGGCACGCTGCTGCGGAACGGGCCGGCGAAGTTCGAGGCCGGTACCAAGGGCTTCCGCCACTGGTTCGACGGCCAGGCCATGATCCATCGATTCGCCGTCGACGGCGGCCGGGTGCAGTACGCCAACCGTTACCTGGACACCCCGAGCAGCCGGGCCGTTCTCCGGGACGGGCGGATCCGTTACCAGGAATTCGCCACCGACCCCTGCCGAAGCGTCTTCGCCCGATTCTTCACGCCCTTCCAGCGCGCACGGCCCGTCAATCCGAACGTGAACATCGCGCGATTCGGGGACGACCAGGTCGTCGCGCTCACCGAAACACCATTGCCGGTGGAGTTCTCGCCGGACACCCTTGCCACCGTCGGGGTGGTCGATTACGACGACCGACTCGGTGGGCATCTGACGACGGCGCATCCGCACCAGGACCCGGTCACCGGGGACCTCGTCAATTATGTGACGCACTTCTCGCGGCGCAGCGAATACCGATTATATCGTCAGCGGCCGGGCGGTACGCCGCGCCGTGAACTGCTCGGGCGGCACGGTGTCGACGAGCCCGGCTATATGCACAGTTTCGCGATCACATCCCGGCACGTGGTGCTGGTCGAATTCCCCCTCGTGGTGAACCCCTTCAGGCTTCTGTTGAGCGGTCGCCCTTTCATCGAGAACTACCGCTGGAAACCGGAGCGCGGAACCCGGTTCATCGTCATGGACCGAGATGACGGCCAGGTGCGCGCGGTACTGCGCGGCCCGGCGTGCTTCGCCTTCCACCACATCAACGCCTGGGAAGAGAACGGCCGACTCTTCATCGACCTGTGCGCCTACGAGGACGCCTCGATCATCGAGGCCCTCTACCTCGACTCCCTGCGCGGCGGCGGTGCTCTTCCGCAGGCCATGCCCACACGGTTCTGCGTGGATCCCGAGGCCGCAACCGTCACCGCCCAGCCGCTGTCGGAGGAATCCCTGGAGCTGCCGCGCATCGCCTATCGGCGGCACAACGGCCGGCGCTACCGCTACGCGTACGGTGTCGGCTCCCGTGATCGCCGGACCGACGACTTCTTCAACCAGCTGGTGAAGCTCGACGTCGGGGACGGCGGCACGCTTCTGTGGCAGGAGGAGGGCTGTTACCCCGGCGAGCCGGTCTTCGTGGCGGCGCCTGCCGGTGCCGGCCGGGACGGAGCGGAGGACGACGGAGTCGTGCTCGCGGTCGTCCTGCGTCCGGCGACGGAGTCGTCGTATCTCCTGGTACTCGACGCGCGGACCTTCCGGGAACTGGGCCGGGCAGAGGTCCCCCACGCCGTCCCGTTCGGGTTCCACGGGACCTTCGTCCGGGGGGACTGACCGCGGCTTCGGCGGATCGACTGAATTCCGGATTCCACATCCGCGTCGGCGCCCGCCTTCCGCATCCGGAAACGATGAGGATGCGGAATGTCGTCGACGTCTCCGCCTGGGGCGTGCCCTTTTTTCATAAAGACTTGTCATGGTCATGATTATGCCCGTTGAACTGGCAACCTTTCGCTTTCCGTACTGACTGATCAGTCAGGAAGCTGCGTTTGTTCATTTACGAAGTAAATTGGATACGCATTGTTAACGAACTGCCCCTTTAGTTTTCCTCAAGTGCGGCTCTATACTCCAGGTACTGACTCGGAGGAGCCGGTCGCGGAGGTGCCCCACCACCGCCGGCGAGCGAAACCCGGATCCAGTCTGACTACTGAGTAAGGAGGACTGGGATCCGTCGTTCCGGCGACTTCTCATGGCGATGAGATCGCCGTCTCCTTCCAAGTCGGTAAACCCTCGTTGCTTCCGTCGTTCAATTCGCGGCCGCGTGCGGAACCATGCGCCTTTGCGTCCGTCGCAGAAAGCGTGTGCTACGCGCTGCCGCATTCTGTCCCGTCGGGTCCTCCCCATTTCCCGGAAAGGAACCACCATGCCCGCAGTGAGCGCGCTCCAGGCGCAGGAGTGGCTGATCGAGAAGATCGCCCACCGCCTCGGAACAGAGCAGGCCGAGGTCGCGCCCGAGATGTACTTCGACGAGATGGACCTCGACTCGACGGAAGCCCTCATCCTCGCCGGCGAGATCGAGAACTGGCTGGGGTTCGAGCTGAGCACCACCACGCTGTGGTACCACCCCACCATCAAGGACCTGGCCGCTCACATAGCGGAGGAGAGCGACCGCCGTGCGGCAACCGCGTAGCGCCGAACGGCCCGTCGTCCACCGCCACCGCGCGGCGGCCGCGGGCAGTCACACGGTCTACCTGGTCCACCCCGGAGCACTCGACGTGTCCGTCCACCGCGGTCTGGCGGACGCGCTTCCCGCGGGTGTGGGGCTGACCGTGCTGGACCTGGGCGGACTGCCCGAGTACTGGCAGGCAGCGCTCACCGGCGGCCGCGCCGCCACCACCATCGACGCGCTGGCCTCCCGGCTGCAGACGGCCGTCCAGGTCGCTCACCTCGAGGGCGACTACGTGCTCGCGGGCTGGTCCTTCGGCGGCGTGGTGGCGCACGCCATGGCGTCGCTGCCCGCCCGGCACGGCCGACCCGCCCGGCTGGTGCTGCTGGACAGCATCGCGCCCGTCGAGGCGTACAAGCAGGACGACGACGCCCTGGAACCGTCCCTGCTGCTCGGCTGGTTCAGCATGTACCTCGGCGCCAAGCGGGGCCGCCCGCTGGACATCGGCGCGGAGCGGCTGGCCGGCCTCGGTGTGGACGACGGCCTGAAGCTGGTGCTGGAGGCCGCCGTCGCCAACGAGGTGCTGCTGCCCTCCACCCCGCTCCCGGGACTGCGCAAGCTGTACGACACCTATGTCGACGGCCTGCTGCGCAACAACCGGTTGACGGACCCGCACCGCCCGCTGCCGGCGCCGGTGCCCGTGGTGCTGGTCAAGGCCGAGCGCAGCCTCATCCCGGGAGACCGGACGCTGGGCTGGGAGCCTCTCGCTCCGCACGGCCTCCAGGTGCACACCTGTCCGGGAGACCACTACACCATGCTCACCCGCGCTGACGCCGCTGCCGTTGTCGCGTCGCTGCTCGACGCTGCCTGAGAGCCAGCAGAACTTCGCCAGTAGGCGCACCCTCTTCCCACGAGGCCGGGCCATGCTGCCCTGCCCCGACCCTCGAGAGAGCCTCGCTGTGAACGTTTCGCAGGATTCCGACCTCGACCGCCGGCTCGCCCGCGACCCGATCGCGATCGTCGGCCTGTCCGCCCTCTACCCCAAATCCCGTGACCTGCGGGAATTCTGGGGCAACGTCGCCGCGGCGGCCGACTGCATCGAAGACGTGCCCGCCACCCACTGGGACGTCGACGAGTTCTACGACCCCGATCCGGCGGTGCCGGACAAGACCTACGCCAAGCGCGGCGGTTTCATCCCGGACACGCCCTTCAACCCCCTGGAGTTCGGCCTGCCGCCGAACACCCTGGAGGTCACCGACGTCCTCCAGCTGCTCAGCCTGGTGGTCGCCCGCGACCTCCTCAAGGACGCCGGCGCCGACCAGCCCTGGTACGACGCCTCGCGCACCGGCGTCGTACTGGGCATCACCGGCGCCAACCAGCTCACCCAGCCGCTGACCGCCCGCCTGCAGACCCCCGTCCTGAAGGAGGTCGTCCGCAGTTGCGGCCTGACCGACCGGGACGCCGAGGAGATCGCCGCCAAGTTCCGTCTGGCCTATGCCCCCTGGGAGGAGAACTCCTTCCCCGGCATGCTCGGCAACGTGGTCGCCGGACGGATCGCCAACCGGCTGGACCTCGGCGGGATCAACATGACCGTCGACGCCGCCTGCGCCAGCTCGCTGGGCGCCGTCAAGGCGGCCGTCAGCGAACTGCTGGAGCGCCGCGCGGACACCATGCTGGTGGGCGGCTGTGACGCCGAGAACACCATCTTCATGTACCTCTGCTTCAGCAAGACCCCGGCGCTGTCCAAGTCCGGCCGCATCCGGCCCTTCGACCAGGACGCCGACGGCACGCTGATCGGCGAGGGCATCGGCATGCTGGCGCTGCGCCGCCTCAGCGACGCCGAGCGGGACGGCAACCGCGTCTACGCCGTGCTGCGCGGCATCGGCGCGGCCAGCGACGGCCGCTTCAAGTCCATCTACGCCCCGCGCAAGGAGGGCCAGGTCCTCGCCCTCGAACGTGCCTACCACGACGCGGACTGCTCACCGGCCAGCGTCGAGCTCTTCGAGGCGCACGGCACCGGCACCGCCGTCGGCGACGCCACCGAACTCAGTTCGCTCGCCGCCGTCGTCTCCGCGGCGACGCAGGAGCGGCAGTACGCGGCCGTGGGCAGCGTCAAGTCGCAGATCGGGCACACCAAGGCGGCGGCCGGCGCGGCCGGCATGATCAAGCTGTCGCTCGCCCTGCACCACAAGGTGCTGCCGCCCACCATCAACGTCGACCAGCCCAACTCGGCCGTCGACTTCGCGAACGGGCCGTTCTACGTCAACACCGCTCTGCGGCCCTGGATCCGCGACCCGCGGCGGCCGCAGCGCCGGGCCGCCGTCTCCTCCTTCGGCTTCGGCGGCACCAACTTCCACCTGGTGCTCGAAGAGCACGGTGAGGGCGAGGACCTCCAGGTGATGTTCCCGGTCGCCCAGGTGCACCTGTGGCACGCCGCCGACACCGCGGCGCTCACGGCGGCGCTCGCCGAGGACGCACCCGCGCAGGCCGGCCCCGTCCCCGAGGGTCACGCCCGTGTCGCCTTCGCCGCCCGCGGCGCCGAGGACGCGGCTGCACTGCGCGAGCTGGCGCTGCGCCAGCTGCGGGCCCAACCGGACGCCGACTCCTGGTCGCATCCCAAGGGCATCTTCTTCCGCCGCCGCGCCGCCGAGGCCGGGGAGCGCGGCAAGATCGGCGCGCTCTTCGCCGGGCAGGGCAGCCAGTACGTCAACCCGGGCATGACCGCCGTGCTGGCGCTGCCCCCGCTGCGCGCCGCGTTCGACCGCGCCAACCGGCACTTCCAGGGTGCCGAGCCGCTCTCCCGGATCGCCTTCCCGCCGCCCGCGTTCGACGAGGCCACGCGCACGGCACAGGAGAACGCGCTGCGCGCCACCGAGTACGCCCAGCCCGCCATCGGCGCCCTCGCCGCCGGCCAGTTCCGTTACCTCAGCGAACTGGGCTTCGCGCCGGAAGGCTACCTCGGGCACAGCTTCGGCGAGCTGACCGCGCTGTGGGCTTCCGGAGCGCTGGACGACGACACGTACTTCGCCCTCGCCCGGGCCCGGGGCGCCGCGATGGCGCCGCCCGCCGAGTCCGGCTTCGACGCCGGGGCGATGGCCGCCGTCAGCGCCCCCGAGGAGCGGGTGGCGGAGCTGCTGTCCGGCATTCCCGGGCTGCACGTGTGCAACCGCAACGCGCCGGACCAGATCGTGGTCGGCGGGGCCACCGAAGCCGTGCAGCAGCTGGTGGCCGCCGCGGGCGAGGCCGGGATCAAGGCGTCCCGGCTGCCGGTCTCCGCGGCCTTCCACACCCCCTACGTCGGCCATGCGGTGGAGGCGTTCCGCACCCACGTCGAGGCCGCACAGGTGGCCGAGCCGCGCGGCCCGGTGTACGCCAACACCCGTGGGGCCTCCTACGGCGCGGACGTGGCCGCCAACCGCCACATCCTGACCGAGCAGCTGATCCACCCGGTGGACTTCGCCGCCCGTGTCGAGGAGATGTACGCGGCCGGGTTCCGCACCTTCGTGGAGTTCGGACCGAAGGGCGTGCTCACCCAGCTGGTGCGCCGCATCCTCGGTGAACGCCCGCACACCGCGCTGGCGGTGGACGCCGGTCCCGGCAAGGACGCGGACGTGGCGCTGAAACAGGCTGTGGCCCAACTCGCGGTGCTGGGGATGCCGTTGCAGACCGCGGACCGCTATGTGGCCGCGCCGGTGGAGCAGGAGCCGGTCAAGGGCATGGCCATCATGCTCAACGGCATCAACTACGTCTCGCCGGAACGCAAGGCCGCGTACCGGGCGGCGGTCGAGACGGGCTACCGGGTCGCGCTGCCGACCGCGACGCCGCCGCCGACCGCACCCGTTCCCACGCCCGCCCCCGCCCCCGCTGCCCCGGCCGTGCCCCGGCCCCTGCCGGTCGCCGCGCAGCCGCCGGCCGCGCAGCCGGTTGCCGGAACCGCCGAGCGCGCGACCGCCGTGGCCCTTGCGCCGTCGCCGGTCACTCCCGCGCCGGCCCCGGCTTCCGTACCCTCCCTCACCGCCCAGGAGACAGCACACGTGGACAAGGACCGCCTGGCCGACGTGGTCGCCGACCATCTGGCGCTGCACGACGAGTACCTCAACGGGCAACTGGACAGCGCCCAGCGCCTCGCCGGGCTGCTGGAGCGCGCCTACGACCAGGGCCTGCTGAACGAGGTGCTCTCCGGCGTCACCACCGTCAAGGAGCACAGCCTGGCCATCGGCCGCACCCACTTGCGGGCCAACGAGATCCTGCGCGAGCTGGCCGGCCTCGAGATCGGCACCGCCCCGGCGCCGACGGCGACGGCTGCCGCCTCTGTCGCCGTGCCGGAGGCGTACGCCGCCTCCGCGCCGGCCGCCGTCCCGGCCCCGGCCCGCGAGCCGCTGGCCGTCCCGGCCGCACCCGCGGTGGCGGCGCTCCCGGCCGCCGTTACGGTCCCGACCCCGGCTCCGGCACCCGCTCCGGTCGCGGTCCCTGCACCCGCTCCGGCTGCCGCCGCTCCGGCCGCCGCTCCGGCTCCCGCTTCTGCTGTGGGGCCTGATGTGGCGTCGGTGACGTCGGTGTTGTTGGAGGTGGTGGCGCAGAAGACAGGTTATCCGGCGGAGATGCTGGAGTTGGGGATGGATGTCGAGGCTGATCTCGGCATTGATTCCATCAAGCGTGTGGAGATCATGGGCGTGCTGCATGAGCGGTTCGCCTCCGGTGTGGTTGCGGCGAGCCCGGAGCAGCTGGGCGAGCTGCGCACGCTGCAGGACATCGTGACCTTCATGGCGGGTGCTGCCGCCGCTCCGGCCGTCGCTCCGGCTCCCGCTTCTGCTGTGGGGCCTGATGTGGCGTCGGTGACGTCGGTGTTGTTGGAGGTGGTGGCGCAGAAGACGGGTTATCCGGCGGAGATGCTGGAGTTGGGGATGGATGTCGAGGCTGACCTCGGCATCGACTCCATCAAGCGTGTGGAGATCATGGGCGTGCTGCATGAGCGGTTCGCCTCCGGTGCGGCTGCGGCGAGCCCGGAGCAGTTGGGTGAGCTGCGCACCCTCCAGGACATCGTGGGCTTCATCGCCGGTGCTGGAGACGCCCCCGCTGCTGCTTCCGCTCCTGCTGCGGGCCCTGATGTGGCGTCGGTGACGTCGGTGTTGTTGGAGGTGGTGGCGCAGAAGACGGGTTATCCGGCGGAGATGCTGGAGTTGGGGATGGATGTCGAGGCTGATCTCGGCATCGACTCCATCAAGCGTGTGGAGATCATGGGGGTGCTGCATGAGCGGTTCGCCTCCGGTGCGGCTGCGGCGAGCCCGGAGCAGCTGGGCGAACTGCGCACGCTGCAGGACATCGTGAGCTTCATCGCCGGTGCTGGAGACGCCCCCACTGCTCCCGCTCCTGCGGGCCCTGATGTGGCGTCGGTGACGTCGGTGTTGTTGGAGGTGGTGGCGCAGAAGACGGGTTATCCGGCGGAGATGCTGGAGTTGGGGATGGATGTCGAGGCTGATCTCGGCATCGACTCCATCAAGCGTGTGGAGATCATGGGGGTGCTGCATGAGCGGTTCGCCTCCGGTGCGGCTGCGGCGAGCCCCGAGCAGCTGGGCGAACTGCGCACCCTCCAGGACATCGTGAGCTTCATATCCGGCCAGGACGCGCGCGCCGCGCAGGCCGGCCCGTCCGTTGCCCCGTCGGCGCCGGAGCCCGAAGCGGAAGCCGGCCCGGAGCGCGGGCGGATCGGCCGGGCGCAGGCCGCCCTGGCCGAGCTGCCGGTGCCCGACCAGCTGGTCAACGCCTACCCCGCGTCCTCCGGCGCACTGCTGGTGGACGACGGTGGTGACCTGGCCCCGGAGATCGCCGCCAGGCTCCAGGCGCAGGGCTGGAAGGTGCACGTGCTGCGGCTGCCCGGCGTACCGCAGCGGGTGGACGACACCGTGGATCACGCGCTGACCGGCTGGGGTGTCACCGAGCTGGCCTCGCGCATCGAGGAGGCGCTGGGCGAGCGGATCAGCCTGGTGCTCGACCTGTGCACCAAGCCCCCGGCGGACTGGGCGGAGGGAGTGCGGCGCCTGGCCCACACCCTGCTGGTGGCCAAGCACCTGGCGGAGCCGCTGAGCACCGCCGCGGCCTTCGGCCGTGCCGCCTACGCCACCGTCACCCGGCTGGACGGTTCGTTCGGTCTCGGCGGTGTGGACGAGCGACTGGCGCCGATCGGCGGTGTCGCCGGTCTGGCCAAGACGCTGGCCGTGGAGGCCCCGGACGTCTTCTGCCGTGCCGTCGACCTGGCCCCCGGCCTGGCGCCCGGCGCCGCCGCCGCGCTGGTGCTCGGTGAGGTGCACGACGCCGCCACCGAGCCCGTCCAGGTCGGCCACGACGGCACCCGCCGCGTCACCCTCACCCTCGGCGAGCAGCCGCTGCACCCGGCGGACGCGCAGCCGGAGCCGTTGAGCTCCGAGGACCTGCTGGTCGTCACCGGCGGCGGGCGCGGCATCACCGCGACCTGCGTCGTGGAGCTGGCGCGCCGTCACCAGCCGGGCCTGCTGCTGCTGGGCCGGACCCCGCTGGAGGAGGAGCCGGCGTGGGCGCGCGGAGTGCAGGACGCCGCCGCGCTCAAGGCCGCAGCGGTGGCCGACCTGAAGGCTGCCGGCGAGAAGCCCACCCCGAAGCGGGTCGAGCAGGCCTACCGTGCCGTCGTCGGCGGCCGCGAGGTCCGGGCGACCCTGGACGCGCTGCGCGCCGCGGGCAGCCAGGCCGAGTACCTGGCGGTGGACATCACCGACCCGGAGGCCACGGCGGCCGCCCTCGCCCCCTACCGGAGCCGGATCACCGGCCTGGTCCACGGCGCGGGAGTCCTCGCCGACCAGCTGATCGCCCAGAAGAAGGCCTCCGAGATCGAGCGGGTCTTCGCCCCCAAGCTGGCGGGGCTGCGCGCCGTGACGGCCGCGCTGGACGCCGACGCGCTGCGGCACGTGGTCCTGTTCTCCTCGGTCGCCGGCTTCTTCGGCAACCGCGGCCAGTCCGACTACGCCATGGCCAACGAAGCGCTCAACGCCTGGGCCTCCTCCTGGAAGCAGCGTCACCCCGGCACCCGGGTCACCTCGCTCAACTGGGGCGCCTGGGACAGCGGCATGGTCTCCCCGGAGATCAAGGCCGTCTTCCGGGAGCGCGGCATCACCCTCATCCCGCAGGAGACCGGCGCCGCGATGTTCGCCGACCAGTTCGCCGCCGGGCGCGCCGACGACGTGGTGACCGTGCTCGGGCCGACCACCCCGCTCTCCGAGCGCGTCCCGTCCGCCCCGGCCGCGACCATCACGGTCGAGCGGCGGATCGCCGATCTGGACCGGGATCCGCTCGTGGCCGACCACGTGATCGGCGAGGCCCCGGTGCTCCCGGCGGCCGCGGCGCTCGGCTGGGCGATCGGCGCGGTGGAGCGCGCCACGGGCGGCGTGGTCCGCCAGGTGCGCGAGTTCTCCGTGCAGAAGGGCATCGTCTTCGACGGCGCGCAGCCGGAGAACGCCCGCCTCGTCATCAGCCCGCTGCCGGAGGCGCCCGGCACCGTGCAGGTGGCCATCCGCTCGGTGGACCAGGACGGCGCGGTGCGGCCGCACTACGCCGTCGTGCTGGACGCCGCCCCGACCGCACCGCAGGCGCCCGTCGCCGGACTGCCCGCGCTGGGCGGCGGCCGCGCCGCCGACCACCTCTACACCGACGGCACCCTCTTCCACGGCCCCGCGCTGCGGGGCATCCGGCGGGTGCTCGCCGAGGAGGAGTCCCGGCTCGTCCTGGAGTGCGCGCTCGCCGAGCACCGCACCGAGGGCGGCGCCTTCGCCGGAGCCCACTACGCCCCCGGCACCGCCGACCTGCTGCTGCAGGCCGCCCTGGTGTGGGTGCGGCTGTTCCGGGGCAGCGCCGGGCTGCCGCTGGCCGTCGACCGCGCCGAGCTGCACCACCCGCTGCCCGACGGTGAGCCCTTCCTCGTCCTGGTGGAGCCCGGCACCGCCGGCGCGGGCGCCGAGGCCCGGCTCTCCGTCACCGCCTGTGCCCCCGACGGACGGGTGCTGATGCGCCTGCACGACGTGTCCGTCATCTCGGCGCCGCAGCTCACGGCCAAGTTCGTCAGCGGCTGACCGGCCCGTCCGTATCCGATTGACGACCTGACCGGTCGGCCCGGCCGGCGCCTTTCGCGCCCGCCGGCCGGGCCGACCGACCTACGGAGGGACCTCGCTCTGATGAGCAAGTACGCCATCGTCGGCCTGTCCTGTCTCTTCCCGGGCGCCCGCACCCCCGCCGAGTTCTGGCAGAACCTGCGCAACGGGGCGGACGCCCGCCGGGAGGGCGGAGACGAGATCTTCGGCGCAGCGCCCCTGGACGCCGACCTGGACCCGCAGCACCGCATCTACTGCCACCGCGGCGGCTTCATCACCGACTTCGCATTCGACCCCACCGGCTACCGCCTCGACCCCGAGCAGCTCACCCGCCTCGACCGGATCTTCCACTGGTCGATGCACACCGCCCGTGAGGCGCTGCGGGACAGCGGTTACGAGGCCCGGCCCGAGACCCTCGACCGCACCGCCCTCATCCTCGGCAACTACTCCTTCCCCACCCCGACCTCGGGCCGGATCAGCATCCCCCTGGCCCGGGAAGCGGTGCTGGAGGGCCTGCGCCGAGCCGGGCTGCCCGTGCCGGCCGGGCTCCCGGAAGGCGCCCCGCTGGTCGACACCGAACTGCTGCGCGGCGAGCACCTGCGGGTCAGCGGCTCCCCGGCGGCCGTCACCGCCGCCGCGCTCGGACTGGGCGGCCCGCGCTACGCCCTGGACGCGGCCTGCTCCTCCGCGCTCTACGCGCTCAAGCTGGCCTGCGCCCATCTCGCCACCGGTCAGGTGGACCTGGTGCTGGCCGGCGGCGTCTGCGCCCCCGACCCCACCCTCATCCACCTCTCCTTCAGCGACCTGCACGCCTATCCGGAGAGCGGCTTCAGCCAGCCCTTCGACAACCGCTCCGAGGGCATCCTGACCGGCCAGGGCGCCGGGATGGTCGCCGTGAAGAGGCTCGCCGACGCGCTGCGGGACGGCGACCGCATCCACGCCGTCATCGACGGCATCGGCCTGAGCAACGACGGCAGCGGACGCCACCTCCTCGTCCCGCAGGGCGGCGGCCAGCTCGCCTCCTACGAACTCGCCTATGCCGAGGCCGGCGTGGACCCGTCCACCATCGACTACCTGGAGTGCCACGCCACCGGCACGCCCCTCGGTGACGCCACCGAGGCCGAGTCCGTGGCCGCGTTCTTCGGCCGCCACGGCAAGGTCCCGCTGATCGGCTCGGTCAAGGGCAACATCGGGCACCTGCTCACCGTCGCCGGTCTGAGCAGCATGCTCAAGGTCATCCTGGCCATGGACGAGGGCCACATCCCGCCCACGATCGGCGTCGAGCAGCCGGTGCGCTCGAGCGACGGACGAGTGGGGGAGCAGGTGCTGGTCCGCGAGGGCCGGCCGTGGCCCGAAGGGGTGGGCCCGCTGCGCGCGGCCGTCTCCGCGTTCGGCTTCGGCGGCACCAACGCGCACGTCGTGCTCTCCGCGCCCGAGGCCGCGGAGACCTGGGAACCCGTCGAGGAGGCCCCGGCCGAGCCGCCCGCGCTGGACATCGTCGGCCTGGGCGCGCACTTCGGCCCGCTCGACGGCGTGGACGCCCTGGAACGGGCCGTCCACGAGGGCGCGGACGCGTTCGGCCCGCTGCCCGAGCGGCGCTGGCGCGGCCTGGAGCAGACCCGCGGCGGAACGCTCGAACAGGCCGGGCTGACCGGGGAGTCCGTACCGCACGGCGCCTACGTCGACGGGGTGGACATCGACCCCGTCGACCACAAGATCCCGCCCGCCGACCTGCGCACCTACAACCTGCAGCACGCGCTGGCCACCCAGGTCGCCGACGAGGCACTGCGCGACGCCGGGTACAGCCGGGCCGTCCCGCCGGGCGCGAGCGCACCCGAGCCGCGGCGGATCGCGGTGGTGGTGGCGATGGAGCTGGAGCCGTACACCCACGCCCGGCTCACCCGGTACACGCTGGGGAGCTTCCTGCGGGAGCAGTTCCAGGCGGCGGGAGTGGAGCTGAGCGAGCAGCAGCTCGCCGCGATCGCGTCGGTGGGCCGGGACGCGGTCGTGCCGCCGATCGTGGCCAACGAAGTGCTCAGCTACATCGGCAACGTGATGGCCAGCCGCATCTCCTCGCTGTGGAACCTGACCGGCCCGTCCTTCACCGTCTCGGCGGAGGGCTCGGGGACCGCGGAGGCCCTGGAGGTCGCCCGGCTGCTGCTGCTCGACCCGGGGATCGAGGCGGTGCTGATCGGCGCCGTCGACCTCACCGGCTCCGCCGAGCACCTGCTGCTGCATCCCGACGCGGTCTCCGAGGCGGGCCTGACCTTCGCCGAAGGCGCCCGCGGTGTCCGGATCGGCGAGGGCGCCGGCGCGGTCGTCGTCACCCGCAGCGGCGAGGCCGAGGGCCGCCGCGTCTACGCCCGGCTGGACGCGCTGAGCGTCGGCGCGGCCCAGGCCCGCGACGGCGCGGCACCGCGGGCGGACGCCGACACGCTGGCCGCCACCGCGGAGACGGCCCTGGCCGCCGCCGGGATCTCCGCCGCGGAGGTCGGCTACGTCGAGGCCCACGCGGCGGGCACCGCCGACGAGGACCACGACGAACTCACCGCCCTGGCACGCGTGTACCGCCAGAAGACGGAGGCGGCGGCCACGGCAGCCGACGACGGCCCGGCGGCGGGCAGCCCCGTCGACCCCGCGCGCGTCGTCGCGCTCGGCAGCGTCAAGGCGCAGCTCGGGGACACCGGTTGCGCCTCCGGGATGGCTGGGCTGATCCGCACCGTGCTCTGCCTGCACGGCGGCTACCTGCCCGGGACGCCCGGATGGGAGCGGCCGGCCCCCGAGCACGTGGACGCCTTCGCCACCTCCGCGCTGTACGTGCCGCAGCGGTCACGCCCCTGGTTGCGTTCGTCGCGCCGGGCGAGGCGGTACGCCGCTGTCAGCATGGTGGGCGCGCAAGGCGGTTGCGCGCATCTGGTGCTGTCCGCGGACGGGACCCGCGGGCGCGTGGTGGACGGTGACTGGCAGCGGGCCGAGGGCCCGATCCTGCTGGCGCTCTCCGCCGCGAGACTGGACGGTCTGCTGGCCTCCGTCGAGCGGCACCGCGACCTGCTGGACTCAGGAGCCGACCCGCTGGCGCTGGCCCGCGCGGCCGCGAGTGAACTCCCCGGTGCGCCCCTGCGCGCGGTGCTCGTCGGCCGGGACACGGCCGATCTGCGCCGGCAACTGGAGCTCGCCGCCAGGGACATCCCCGGCGCGCACGCCGCCGGCGGCGAGTGGGCCACCCCGGCCGGCTCCTACTTCACCGCCCGCCCGATCGGCCCCGAGGGCAAGGTCGCGCTGGTCTACCCCGGTGCGTTCAACTCCTACCCGGGCCTCGGCCAGGACCTGTTCCGCGCCTTCCCCGGCCTGCTGGAGCACTTCGAGGCGCAGGCCGAGGAGCCCGCCCGGCAGCTGCGCTCCGCCCTCCTGTACCCGCGCACGTATGTGACGCCGGGCCGGCGGGAGCTGATGGAGCTGGAGTCCGCGCTGGGCGACGACGTGCCGTTCATGCTGGCCACCGGCACCAGCTTCGCCATCCTGTACACCCACCTGGTGCGGGAGATCCTGGGCGTCACCGCGCACGGCGGCTTCGGCTACAGCCTGGGCGAGTCCAGCATGCTCTTCGCCACCGGCGGCTGGGCCGCCGAGGGCCGCCGGGACGACCTGATCAGCAACACGCCGATCTTCCGGGACCGCCTGGTCGGCGCCCGCCGCACCGTGCGCGAGCTGTGGCAGGACATCCCGGCCCCGACCCCCGACAAGGACCTCTGGGCCTCGCACGTCCTGCTCACCGACCAGCACACCGCGCAGGCCGCGCTGGCGCACTACGACCGGGTGTTCCTCACCCACGTCAACACACCCGGCGAACTGGTGATCGCGGGCGACCCCGCGCAGTGCCGCGCGCTGATCGAGGAGCTGGGCTGCCCGGCGGCACGCTCGCCGGTCAGCGTGGTGATGCACTGCCCGGTGGTCGACGCCGAACTCGAGGGCCTGGCCGGGCTGAACGACTACCCGACCGGTTCGCTCCAGGGCCTGGAGCTGCTGTCCGCCTACGACTACCAGGAGCTGCCCGGCCTCGACCGGGAGCGTATCGCCCGGCGTATCGCGCACACCCTGCGCTCCGCCATCGACTTCCCGCGCCTGATCCGCACCGCCTACGACCGGGGCTACCGCTACTTCATCGAGGTCGGCCCCGGCGCCACCTGCTCGCGCTGGGTGCGCGACACCCTCGGCGAGCAACCGCACGTCGCGGTCTGCGCGGACCGGCGCGGAGTGCCGGCCACCAAGTCGATCGCCCAGCTGGTCGCGCGGCTGGTCGGGAACGGCCTGCCGGTGGACCTCACCGCGCTGCTCGGCCCGCAGGACGAGGCCCAGGCGGCCGTTCCGGCGCGGCGCACCCCCCGGTTCCGGGTGGGCGGCGGCGACCCGGTACCGCAGAAGGTGGCCCACGGGGTGCGTGCCATCGCGCCGGCGGCCCAGCCGCTGACGGACCGTCAGCCGATCGCCCGGCCGGTCACCGCGTCGGTGGCCGCGCCGCTCCCCGCATACGAACCGTCGCCCGCGCCCGCCGCCGTTTCCGCTTCAGCACCTGCCTCCGCCCCCGTCCCGTCCACCGCACCGGAGGAACCCGATCTCATGCCCGCCGACCCGACCGTCGCGGACCCCGAGGCCATCGTCTTCGACGGCGACCCGATCGCCTTCCTGCCGTGGGCGCCGACGAGCCCGCCGCAGCCCGTCACCGCGGCCCCCGTCCTCTCCGGCCCGCCCGCCACACCGTCCGGCCCTCTGGCCCCCGCGGAACCGAACGGCGCCGGCACGCCCGCCGGCCCGAACGGCGCCGCCGCGTCCGCGGCGGACCTGGTGCGGGAGCTGCGCCAGCAGATGGTCGCCACCCACTCGGTGGTGATGGAGACCCAGCGCGTCCTGCAGAACGCCACCCTCACCCGCGCCGAAGCGTTGCTCGCGGGACAGTCGGTCCCGGCGCAGGCCCGGCCGGAGCCGGTCTCCCCCCTGCACGGCGCAACCTCACCCCGGCCCCCCGCGCTACCCGCGTCCGAGCCCGCCCCGGCCCTCACGGCCGCGTCACCTCTCCCTGCCGAGCCGGCCGGAGCCGCCGCGACCCCCCTCGCGACCCCGCCCGCCGGATCCGCCGCGTCCGGGGACGCTCCGCTGGAGGGGGTGATCTGGGACGAGGACGCGCTGCTGGAGTTCGCCACCGGATCCGTGGCCAAGATCTTCGGACCGGAGTTCGCGCCGATCGACGCCTACGCCCAGCGCGTACGCCTGCCCGCACCGCCGTACCACTTCGTCACCCGGGTGACGAAGCTGGACGCGCGGACCGGCACGTTCGGACCCGCCACCCTCACCACCGAGTACGACATCCCCGAGGACGCCTGGTACCTGGTGGACGAGGGCGCGCCGCCGGCCGTCACCGTCGAGGCCGGCCAGTGCGACCTGCTGCTGGTCAGCTACCTCGGCATCGACTTCCGCAACAAGGGGGAGCGGGTCTACCGCCTGCTGGACAGCTCCCTGATCTTCCGCGGGGGTCTGCCGCGAGCCGGCCAGACGCTGCGCTACGACATCTCCATCGACCGCTTCGTGCACAACGGCGACACCACGCTCTTCTTCTTCAGCTACAACTGCTACGCCGACGGCGAGCTGATCCTCGAACTCCGCGACGCCTGCGCCGGGTTCTTCAGCAAGGAGGAGCTGGCCACCCCGCTCGGCGTCGTCATCACCGACCGTGAGCGCGCCGAACGCGCGGCCCTGACCCAGGGGTACTTCAAGCCGCTCGCCCGCACCGACAAGACGCTGCTCACCACGGCCGACCTGGAGCTGCTCGCACAGGGCCGGCACGGTGAGGTCTTCGGCCCCGAGCACGCCCAGGACGAGGGCCTCAACCCGGCGCTGCGCCTGCCGGACGCGATGCTGCGGATGGTGGACGAGGTGACGGTGGACCGCCTCGGCGGCCCGCGCGGCCTCGGCAAGCTCACCGCCGTCAAGCATCTGCAGCCGGACGCCTGGTACTTCACCTGCCACTTCCCCGACGACCCGGTACTGGCCGGCTCGCTGGTGGCCGAGGGCGCGGTGCAGCTGCTGCAGACGTACCTGCTCTACCTGGGCATGCACCTCACGCTGCCGGACGCCCGCTTCCAGACCGTCACCGACGAGCGGATCGACGTCCAGGTGCGCGGCCAGGTCACCCCGGAGCACCGGGAGATCCGCTACGAGGTCGAGATCATGGACATCACGCTGCTGCCGCGGCCGACCGTGATGGCCGACATCATGGTCTACCTCGGCGACAAGCCGGTCATCAAGATGCGCAACCTCGGCCTCCAGGTGCGCGAGAAGGACGGCACCCCGTACCGCCCGGAGAGCGGGGGAGTGCCCGCCTTCCTCGGCCGCCGCAACCGCAGCGGCGAGCCCGCGATGATCAACGAGCTGCACCTGGCGCACGCCGCCAAGGGCCTGCTGGACATGGCGATGGGCCCGGAGTTCGAGATCTACCGCACCAGCCGCGCGCCCTACATCCCCAACGGCGACTTCCAGTTCGTCGACCGGGTGATGTCGCTCAAGGGCACCCGCGGCGACCTGGGCCCCGGCTCGGAGATGGTCACCGAGTACGACTCGCCCGAAGACGCCTGGTACTACCAGCAGAACTCCTACCCGCACATGCCCAACTGCGTGTACATGGAGACCTCGCTGCAGGCGGCCATCTTCCTCGGCTACTACCTCGGCGCCACCCTCAAGGACCCGCAGCAGCAGTACTCCATCCGCAACCTGGACGGCCGGGCCACCCTGGTCAAGGACGTCGACCTGCGCGGCAAGACCATCCGCCACCACTCCAAGCTGCTGATGACCAGCGCCGTCTCCGGCGCCGTACTGCAGAACTTCTCCTACGAACTGTCCGCCGACGGCGAGGTCTTCTACACGGGCGAGTCCCTCTTCGGCTACTTCAGCGAGGCCGCGCTCACCAACCAGGTCGGCCTGGACAACGGCAGCCATGTCGCGCCCTGGATCGAACAGCACCGGCCCGACACCGAGCGGGTGCGCCGTATCGAACTGCCCGCCGACGCGCCCGCGTTCACCGACCCCGCCGGCGGCCACCTGCACCTGCCCGGCGGCCACTTCCACCTGGTGGACCACGTCGACCTGGTCACCGACGGCGGCCGGCACGGCGCCGGCTACCTGCACGGCCACCGCCAGGTGCGGCCCGACGAGTGGTACTTCGACTGCCACTTCCACCGCGACCCGGTGATGCCCGGCTCGCTCGGCGTGGAGGCCGTGCTCCAGGCCATGCGGCTGTTCGTGCTGGAACAGGGCCTGGCCGAGGGCATCGAGAACCCGCGCTTCGCCATGGCCACTGGGGTGGAGATGAGCTGGAAGTACCGCGGCCAGATCCTGCGCAACGACGGCGAACTCCGCTTCGACGTGCACATCAAGGAGGTGCGGCGGGAAGCGGACCGGCTGCTGCTGATCGCCGACGCCGACCTGTGGAAGCCGGGTCTGCGCATCTACGAGCTCACCGACGCGGCCATCGAGGTTCGCTCCGCCCCCGCCCACGCCTGAACCAGCCGAGGAGCTGCGCTTCCCATGTCCACCACGCACCCCCAGACACCGCTGCGCTGGTACGGTGACGGTTTTCCCAGCACCGACCCGGCCGGCGTCTACCAGGTCCTCGCCGACCTGGACAACGCCTGCTTCATCGTCAACACCCCGCAGGGACCCGGCGCCGTCTCCGGCGGCACCGCCGCCCCCACCGGCCAGGGCCCGCAGCTGCTGGCCGCCGCCGCCCCGCTGCCCCCGCACCGGCTCGGCTCGGCCGCCTTCACCGCCGCCCACGGCGTGCGCCAGCCCTACATGGCCGGCGCCATGGCGGGCGGGATCGCCTCCGCCGACATGGTGATCGCCCTGGCCCGGGAGGGATTCCTGGCGTCCTTCGGCGCGGCCGGCCTGCTGCCCGAGACGATCGAGAAGGCGCTGCTGCGGTTCGCCGCCGAGATCCCCGGCCTGCCGTACGCCGTCAACCTGATCCACAGCCCGAGCGAGGACCGGCTGGAACGCGAGGCCGTGGAACTGTTCCTGCGTCACGGCGTGCGCTGCGTCGAGGCGTCGGCCTACATGGGCCTCACCCCGCACGTCGTGCGCTATCGCCTCGCCGGACTGCGCCGGGACGAGGCCGGGCGGATCGTCGCGGGCAACCGGCTGATCGCCAAGATCTCCCGTGCGGAGACCGCGGAACGCTTCATGCGGCCCGCCCCCTCCGCCACCGTCAGCGCCCTGCTGGAACAGGGACTGATCACCGCCGAGCAGGCGTCCCTCGCCCACCACGTCCCCCTGGCCGACGACATCACGGTCGAGGCCGACTCGGGCGGTCACACCGACCGCCGGCCGCTGCCCGCGCTGCTCCCGGCCATCCTGCGGCTGCGCGACCACGTGCAGCGCGAGCACCGCTACCCGGTGCCGATCCGGGTCGGCGCGGCCGGCGGTCTCGGCACCCCGGTCGCCGTCGCGGGGGCCTTCGCGATGGGCGCGGCCTACGTCGTCACCGGCTCGGTCAACCAGTCCTGCCTGGAGTCCGGGGCCTCCCCGGCCGCCAAGGCGATGCTCGCCGAGGCCGGCATCGCGGACTGCGAGATGGCCCCGGCCGCCGACATGTTCGAGATGGGCGTCGACCTCCAGGTGCTCAAGAAGGGCACCCTGTTCCCGATGCGCGCCCGCCGCCTCCACCAGCTCTACCAGGCCCACGACGGCCTGGAGGCGCTGCCCCCGGCCGAACGCGCCCGGCTTGAGCAGCAGATCTTCCGCCGCCCGCTGGAGGACGTCTGGCAGGACTGCGTCGGCTACTTCGAACGCCGCGACCCCGAGCAGCTCGCCCGCGCCGCGGACAACCCCAAGCGCCGGATGGCCCTGGTCTTCCGCTGGTACCTCGGCATGGCCTCGCGCTGGGCGGTGACGGGGCAGGAGGACCGGGCGCAGGACTACCAGATCTGGTGCGGACCGGCCATGGGCTCCTTCAACGACTGGGCCACCGGGAGCTACCTCAAGAACCCCAGCAACCGCCGGGTCGCGGACGTCGCCCACCACCTGATGCGCGGCGCCGCCTTCCACACCCGGGTGGCCCAGCTGCGCCTGGCCGGCGTGCACATCCCGGCCGGCGCCGGCGACTACCGCCCCGTCCCGCTGGAGACCCCCACCGACGCCACCCCCACGGCAGGCGCCCGATGAGCGGCGACCTGACCCCGGAGACGCTGGAGGAACTGCTCGGCGACCCGGCCGACCCCGCCAACCCGTTCGGCTACGCCGCCGCGGTCGCCCACGACGAGGCGAACGCCTCGCCCGAGCGGCTGTGCGACGTGCTGCGCGACAACGGATTCCACCTCAACTACCTGCCGGAGCAGTGGGGTGGCGCCTTCCGGTCCTTCGACCGCAGCCTCACACTGGTCCGCGCGGCGGCCCGCCGGGACGTCAGGATCATGCCCGGCACCATGTTCAGCATCATCGCCGCCACCTGCCTCCAACTGCACGGCACCACGGAGCAGCAGGAGCGGGTGGCGCGCATCCTGCGCGAGGGCGGCGCCGTCGCCTTCGCGCTCACCGAAGCCGAACACGGCAGTGACCTGATCGCCGGACAGGTGCGGCTCGACGCGAACGGACTGCTGCACGGCGAGAAGTGGCTGGTCGGCAACGGCCTGCGCGCCCAGGCCGTCTACGTCGTCGCCCGCACCGGCCCCCGCGGGCCGGGCGCCTTCACCTCCTTCCTGCTGGACCTGACCGATGGCTCCCTGGACGACGACGACCTGATCCGGCTGCCGGCACCCCTGATCACCGGCATGCGCGGCATCGACCTGGCCACACTGCGCTTCGACGCCCTTCCGGTGCCCTGGGACGCGCAGGTCGGCAAGGAGGGCGAGGGTCTGGAGGTCGCCATCCGGGCGCAGCAGGCGGTGCGGCTGATGAGCATGGCGGGTTCGCTCGGCATCGCGGACACGGCCCTGCGGCTCACCCTCGGCTTCGCCGCCGAGCACCGCTTCGGCCGCACCACGCTGTCCGCGACGCCTTACGCGGCAAGGGAGTTGGCGGCCGCGTCCGCCGCACTGCTCGCCGCGGACGCGGTGGCGTTGTGCGCCGCCCGCGGCGTCCACGTGGTGCCGGAGGCGTTCAGCGTCTGGGGCCCGGCCGCCAAACACCTGGTCGCCGAGGCCGCCGAGGATCTGCTGCGCCACTGCGGCACCGTGCTGGCCACCCGCTCCGTGCTGCGCGAGAGGGCCCCCGGGGACGGGGTGTTCCAGAAGCTGCAGCGCGACTCGGCCGTCGTCCGCGTGATCGACGCCAGCCCGTACGCCAATCTGCGTTCCTACTGCGGCCAGCTGCCCACCCTGCTCGCCACCACCGAGACGCCCACGCCCGAGAGCCTGCTCCGCATCTGCACCCTGGACGCGGAGCTGCCGCCCTACGAGCCCGCCCGCCTCGACCTCATCGCGCGTGGTGTGGACCCCGTCCTGGGCGGGCTGCCCACCGTGGCCGCGTCCGTCCGTGCGGCCCTGGACGACGACACCTCCGAGCTCGTCGCCCGCCTCGCCGAGGCCGTCACCGGCCTGCTGCCCCTGGCCGAGGCCGCGCGGCGCCCCGGCGCGCAGCCCAACGCCCTCGCCGACCTCGCCGAGCGCTACGCCTGGCTGCACGGCGCCGCCGCCTGCGTGCACCTGTGGTGGGCCAACCGCGACCGCCGGCTGTACGGCGGCGAACCCGGCGCCACCGGCTGGCTGCGCGCCGCCCTCGCCTACCTGCTGGCCCGCGCCGAGGGCACCGACCCCCGGCGGTACGGCCCGCACCTGCTGCCCGCCCTCGACGTCCTCGCCGCCCTGCGCGAGCGGGACACGCTCTTCACCGCCACCCCCGTCCGCCTCGCCGCGACGCCTCAGGAGGCCGCTGATGCTCACGCCTGAACCAAGCGCACCGGCCGCCCGGCTGGAGGCGTTCCTCGGCTACGCCTACGGCTTGGCCGGCCGGACGCCGTACGCCCCGGTCACGGAGACGCTCGAGCGGAAGCCGTCTTTGGACACGTGCCTGCAGATGCTGCGCTGCTGGGGCCTGCCGGATTACGGGCTCCCCGACGACCAGCCCGCCTTCCCCGTCCGCCGCGGCGAAGCCACAGGAGGCCGCTGATGCCCAAGTCCGACCTGACCCGACTGGCCGCCCGGCTGGAGGAGTTCCTCGGCTGCCCGCACGACCCGGCCGGACGGATGCCGTACGCCCGGATCATGGAGCTCGACGAGCGGGAGTCCTACCCCTACGAGTTCGTCCAGATGCTGCGCGGCTGGGGCGTGCCGGAGTACGCCCTGCCCGGCGAGCAGGGCGGGCGCGCGGGCGATGTGGAGGCGGAGTTCAACCTGGTCCGGCTCATCGCCCGGCGCGACCCGGCCACCGCCACCGCGCTGATCATCACCAACCTGGCCTTCATGCCGGTGTGGATCGCCGGCACCGACGAGCAGAAGCGGCGGATCGTCGAGGCCGTCAAGTGCGGCCACCGGCTCTCCTGGGGCCTGTCCGAACGTGCCCACGGCAGCGACCTGCTGGCCAACGCCATGACCGCGACCAAGGTCGACGGCGGCTACCTGCTCACCGGCGAGAAGTGGCTGATCGGGAACGCCACCTGGTCGGACGGCATGGTGGTCTTCGCCCGCACCGGCGAGCGCGGCGGCACCGGCGGCTTCTCCGTCTTCGTGCTGGACAAGCGGACCGCCCCGGTCGGCAGCGTCCAGGAGCTGCCGGGCGAGCGGCTGCACGGCCTGCGCGCCATGGACATCAGCGGCCTGCGGGTGGAGGGGGTCTTCGTGCCCGAGGAAGCCCGCCTCGGCGCCGAGGGGCAGGGCCTGGAGACCGCGCTGAAGGCCACCCAGACCGCCCGGGCTCAGATCAGCAGCATCGCGCTCTCCGCGGTGGACACCGGCCTGCGGCTCACCCTGGACTTCACCGAGGGCCGCGTCATCCTCGGCCAGGCCGTCAGCGACATCCCCTACAGCCGCCGCCAGCTCACCGAGGTCTTCGCCGACCTGCTGGTGGCCGACGCGGTCAGTCTGGGCGCGGTGCGCGGGCTGCAGGTGACACCGCAGCAGGTCAGTGTCTCCTCCTCGGTGGTGAAGTACTTCGTGCCCACCCTGCTGGAGCGGACCATGTCCCAGCTGGCCGTGGTGCTCGGCGCCCGCTTCTTCCTGCGCGCCCACCCGCACTACGGCGTCTTCCAGAAGATGCTCCGCGACCTGCTGGTGGCCAACTTCGCCGACGGCAACACCGTCGTCAACCTGCGCAACCTCGGCCACCAGCTGCAGCCCCTGCTCACCACCGCGCTGAACGCCGACGAACAGCTGCGTGCCGAAGCGGTCGGCAACGCCGCCGTGCTGTACGGCATCGACGAGTCCATGCCGCCCTACCGGCCCTGGCTGCAGGAGCTGTTCAGCCGCGGCCGGGACGACACCGTGCTGGCCGCGCCGGACGGTGTCGCGCGGCTGCGCGCCCTCGCCCAGGAGGCCAAGGAGGACGACCAGCGCGACTGGCTGGTCCGCGCCGCCGACACCGCCGAGGAGCTGCTCGGGCACACCACCTCGCTCGCCGAGCGCTGCGAGCGGCTGCGCGCCGAACTGGGCCGCAGCTACGGCCAGTCCGCCGAACTGTTCGACCTGGCCAAGGAGTACTGCCTGGTGCACGCCGCCGCCGCGTGCGTGCTCACCTTCGTCCACTCGCACGAGGCCCTGGACGAGCCGCTGCCCAACGCCGCCGTGCTGCTGCTCCAGCTGGAGCGCCTGCGCCGGCATCTGCACCCCCACGAGGCCGTCACCGACCGGGCCGTGGTGGACGAGGTGATGCGGGTGCTGCGCCACT
Source organism: Streptomyces sp. NPDC049915 (assembly GCF_040656475.1). Classification (NCBI taxonomy): domain Bacteria; kingdom Bacillati; phylum Actinomycetota; class Actinomycetes; order Kitasatosporales; family Streptomycetaceae; genus Streptomyces; species Streptomyces sp. NPDC049915. Next base: position 57,271 of record NZ_JBFAMH010000026.1, on the reverse strand, counting down.
TCCACCGCGAGGAACGGCTCTTCTCGCACTGGCAGTTCCCGCTCGCCGCACGTGCCGTGGACCCGGACGCGGTCCGCTACTGACCACCGAGGAGGACACCGGCGTGAGCACGCACCGCGTCCCCGGGGCGTCCGTCCCGGCCCCCGACGACTCGGCGATCACCGAACCGATCGGCCGGGCGCCGGACCGTAAACCGGACTTCCGCGAGGCCGAGCACACCAGCGGCTTCCCGGACACTCCCGCGACTGGAGGGCACCGGTGACGAACGTGGAACCGGCCGCCCTCTGGCTGCTGCCCGAGCGGGCGGTGGACGGCTTCGCCGGCGCGCTAGGCGGCCCGCGGCTGCTCACCGAGGAGGAGCGCGCCCGCCTGGAACGCCTGCGCGGCCAGGGCGCGCGCCGGCGCTTCCTGGGGGCCCGGATGCTGGCCCGCTACGCGCTCAGCGCGCGCAGCGGGCGGCCGGTGGACGCCTGGCGCTTCCGGACCGGCCCCTGGGGCCGGCCCGAGCCCGAACCCCCTTGCGAGGGGCTGCGGTTCAACCTCTCGCACACCGAGGGCCTGATCGCCTGCGTGGTCACCCGCGGCCGCGACTGCGGGGTGGACGTCGAGTGCGCCCCCGCCTCATCGGACGCGGTCACCCACCTCGTCCCGCACCTGGCCGACGCCGAACGCGCCGAACTGGCGGGCCTGCCGCCGGCCGTCCGTGCCGACCGGCTCAGCGAGCTGTGGGTGCTCAAGGAGGCGTACCTCAAGGCCCTCGGCACCGGGATCACCCGGGGCCTGGCCGGCTTCGCCTTCGCCACCCCGCCCGCCGGGCCGATCACCGTGCACGACCCCTGCCGTCCGTCCGGGGCGGGCGACGCCTGGTCGTTCGACCTGCTGCGCCCCGCACCCGGATACGTGCTCGCCGTCGCCGTCGAGCACGGCCGCCCGGGCGACCTGCACCGCATCGACCTGGCCGACCTCGCCGACCCCGCCGATCTGCCCGCCGCCTGACCACCCGTCCGTTTCACAGTGAGGACCACCATGGCACCCGACCACACCCCGAGCGTCGCCGTCATCGGCGCGGGCGTCTCCGGCATCTCCGCCGCCTACCATCTGCGCGACCGCGCCCGGATCACCCTCTTCGAACGGGAGGACCGGCTCGGCGGGCACGCGAACACCGTCGAGATCGAGGAAAACGGCCGCGTTCTCGGGATCGACACCGCCTTCGTCGTCTTCAACCGCCCCGCCTACCCCAACCTCTACGGCTTCTTCGACGAGCTGGGCGTGGACGCGGTGGAGCACCTCGGCGGCTTCAACTTCTTCGACCTGGACTCCGGCCTCGAGTACGGCACCGAGGAACTCGACCTCGGCGAGGACGAGGTGAGGGCCCGCTACGCCGGCTCCCCGGAGTTCCTCACCATCTGGCGGGAGGCCCGTCGCTTCCACACCGAGGGCCGCCGCGACTTCCTGCGCCGCCGCACCGACATCCCGCTCGGCGAGTACCTGGACCGCGGCGGCTACAGCCAGGAGTTCCGGCACTCCTACGTCATCCTGCTCTGCTCCGCCGTGTGGTCGGTCCCCGCAGAGCTGATCTGGGAGATCCCCGCCTCCACCGTGATCGCCTTCTACATGGGCCACGACGAGGGCGGCCTGGGCGGGCGCCGGGTGGACTGGCGCACGGTGGGCGGCGGCTCCATCTCCTACGTCCGCAAGGCGATCGCCGCCATCGGCCCCGACATCCGCACCGGCGCGCCGGTCACCGGTGTCCGCCAGGAACCGGACGGCGTCACGGTGACCACGGCCGGCGGCAGCGAGCGCTTCGACTACGCCGTGATCGGCGCGCACGCGGACGAGGCTCTGGCCATGCTGGAGAACCCCACCGAGCGGCAGCGGACCGTCCTGGGCACCGTGCGCTACAACTCCTCCGACGTGGTGCTGCACACCGACGACACGGTGATGCCCGCCGACCGCGAGCGCTGGGAGGCGTGGAACTACGGCAAGGTCTCCGTGGACGGCCGGGCCCACACCTACGTCGCGTACTACATGAACAAGCTGCACGGCTTCACCGCCGAGCAGGACTACTTCGTCACCCTCGACTACCCGCGCGAGGTACGTCCCGAGACGGTGATCGCCCGCTTCCCCTACACCCACCCGATCATCGACAACCAGGTCCGCGAGCTGCAGAAGGACATCTACGACGTCAACGAGGGCGTTCGGGTCAAGCTCTGCGGCTCCTACTTCCACTCCCGCAAGCTCGGCTGGGACCAGATCGGCTCGCACGAGGCCGGCTTCTCCTCCGGCGCGGAGGCGGCCCACCGGCTGCTGGAGGAGCTCGACGGCCCGGGCGCCTGAGCCTCACTCCTTGTGGCGCTGCGCGGACTCGTGCTCCTGGGCGAGCCTGCGCAGCGCCATCAGGGCGGGCTCCAGCAGGGTGGTGAGGACGACGGCGCGCTCGGCCAGCTCCAGGGGGTCCGTCACGCCCTCCAGGTGGTCGAGATCGAGCCGGGCCGTCTCCTCGGCCAGCCGGGCGTAGGGGAGCAGGGCGTGCCAGTCCAGGGCCATCCCGAACTGCTGGAGGCTGGCCAGTGTCTCGGCCAGCAGGCCGCGGGCGGGAGCATCGCCGTGCACCTGCCAGCCCAGCTCCTTGAGCAGCGCGTCCACCGCGGCAGGGTGCTCGGACTCGGCCGGGGACTCTTCGGTGAGCCGGATCGCGCCGAGGGCCAGACCGAGCACGAGGTGGGGGTGGGACTGCTCCTCGGACAGGGCCCCCAGCACCTGCCGCGTGGCGTCCACGGACAGCCCGCGCACCCCGATCAGAGCCCGGATCAGCCGCAGCCGGCGCAGATGCTGCTCGTCGTACTCGGCCTGGGTGGCCGAGGTGTGGCGGCCGGCGGGCAGCAGCTCTTCGCGGATGTAGTACTTGATCGTGGGCACGGACACCCCGCTCTTCCGGCTCAGTTCAGAAATGCGCATCGGCCCTGGCTCCTTCTGTTCATCTGGTAGCTTCACTGTCTATGGTGGATAGTGTCAGTATCCATAGTGGCACTATCCATTATGCCCGCGGGCGGCTTCCGCAGGTAGGCGGCCCTCTCAGGAAGAAGCACCGACATGCCCACACTCCCCTGGACCACCCCGAACGAGCCGCGGCCCGGCGTCACCACCGCGCTGGTGATGGCCTCGCGCCTGGAGGTGCGCTCACTCAAGGACGTGCCGCGGTTCTTCCTCCAGTCGCTCGCGGCCTGGAAGCAGGTGCGCGGCGCACAGGGCGCGCTCGGCGCCTCGCTGATCGCCGACCCGCTGCGCCGCACCTTCTGGACCCTGTCGGCCTGGGAGAGCCGTGAGCAGCTCTACGCCTACGCCAAGGCCGAACCGCACCACACGATCGTGAAGGGCCTGCGCTCCACCATGCGCCAGTCGGTCTTCACCTTCTGGGAAGTCCCCGTCGGTCAGCTGCCGATCACCTGGGCGGACGCCAAGCGCCGCATCGCCGAGCAGCAGGCCGCCGAGGCCCGTTCCTGAACACCGTCACCACCGACCGATCCGTTCCGTCCGCCCTTCCCCGACGAACCGCCGAGGAGACCCCCATGCCCAAGCCCGATACCCGGTCGGCGCCGCTGTGGCTGTCGATCGTGGCCTCCAGCGTCCCGATGTTCATGGTCGCGCTGGACAACCTGGTCGTCTCGACCGCGCTGCACACCCTGTCCACAGAGCTCGACGCCTCCACCCAGGACCTGCAGTGGTTCGTCAACGCGTACGTGCTCAGCTTCGCCTGCCTGCTGCTCACCGCCGCCGCGCTCGGTGACCGCTTCGGCCGCCGCCGGGTCTTCGTCCTCGGCATCACCCTCTTCACCGTCGCCTCCGTCTTCTGCGGCCTCGCCACCACCAGCGGTGAGCTGATCGCCGCCCGGGCCGTCCAGGGCATCGGAGCCGCGGCCGTGATGCCGCTCTCCCTCACCCTGCTCTCCCAGGCCGTGCCGGCCCGCAAGCGCGGCCTGGCACTCGGCCTGTGGTCCGGCATCAGCGGCCTGGCCGTGGCCATGGGCCCCGTGGTCGGCGGCGCCGTGGTGGACGGACTGGACTGGCAGTGGATCTTCTGGGTCAACGTGCCGGTCGGCATCGTCGCCGTCCCGCTGATCCGCTTCGTCCTGCGGGAGAGCCGCCTGGAAGGCGGGGGACTGGACCTGCTGGGCATGGTGCTCGCCTCGGCTGCCCTGTTCGCCGTCGTCTGGGCCATCGTGCACGCCTCCACCGACGGCTGGACCTCCGGCACCGTGCTCGCGGCCTTCACCGCCGGGGCCGTACTGCTCGTCCTCTTCCTGCTCTGGGAGCGCCGCGCCCCGCAGCCGATGCTGCCGCTCTCCTTCTACCGGGTGCGCGCCTTCACCCTCACCAACCTCGTCTCCGCCAGCATGTACTTCGGCGTCTTCGGCTCGCTCTTCCTGCTCGCCCAGTACCTGCAGATCGCCCCGCCGCGCACCCCCTTCGAGGCGGGCGTGCGCACGCTCGCCTGGACCCTGATGCCGATGTTCGTCGCCCCCGTCGCGGGTGTGCTGACCAACAAGGTCGGCGGCGGACGCCTGATGGCCCTCGGCCTCTTCCTGCAGGGCGCCGGCCTGGCCTGGATCAACGTGATCGCCGACACCGACACGTCCTACGCGACCCTGGTCGCCCCCATGGTGGTCGCCGGTATCGGCATGGGCTTCGTCTTCGCGCCCACCGCGGCCGTGGTGCTCGGCTCGGTCAGCCAGGAGCACGCGGGCAAGGCGTCCGGTGCCAACACCACCGTCCGCGAGGTGGGCGGCGCGCTCGGCATCGCCGTACTGAGCACCGTCTTCGCCGGCCACGGCAGCACCGCGTCGCCCACGGACTTCGTCGACGGCATGCACCCGGCCGTGTGGGTGGGCGTCGGCGTCGTACTCGCCGGCGCGCTGTGCGCCCTCGGCATCCCGCGCCGGCCGCAGGCCACCGCCGACGTCCCGGACACCGAGTCCGAGGCAGCGGCCTCCGACGTGGACCGCACCCCGGCAGCCACCGCCTGACCACCCACCCCCCGACCGGCGCGGGTGCCCGAACCCCCGCGGGCACCCGCGCCACCTCGTGCCAGGAGAAGTCATGGAACCCTCACTCGACGGCTGGGACATCGCCCGCACCGACGGCGACCACCAGCTCCCGTGGATCCCCTGGGGCAGCCAGGGCAAGGCGCGGGCCAGGATCGCCGCCCGCGCGGACGGCTACCACGTGGCCATCGTCGAGGCCGAGCCCGGCTACCGGACGGAACCGCACACGCACCGGCACGCCGAGTTCCTCTATGTCATCGAGGGCACGTGCACCAACCAGGGCCGCACCATGACCACCGGCGACGTCTTCGCCGCCGCGGCGGGCTCCGCACACACGCACTTCATCGCCGAAACACCCCTGAGGTACCTCTCGATCTTCAAAACCGAGGGTGACGAGGACAAGAACTGACACCGCGCACTCGGCACCCTCACCGAACCGAGGATTCCCATGATCGTCGAATCGTCGTCCGACAGCGCCCGCAAGATCTTCTTCCGAGTCCTGGGGCCGTTGCGGGTCTGTCTCGGGAAACGGGAGGCCGTCCTCCCGGAAAGTCGTCAACTCACCGTCCTGGCCGTGCTGGTGACGGAGGTCAACAAGGCGGTGCCGCTCGGCAGGCTGGTCGACGCGGTGTGGGGCGACACGCCGCCGGTCACCGCGGACAAACAGATACAGACCTGTGTGTGGCGGGTACGCAAGGCATTGGTCCAGGCCGGCTCGCGAGCCGACCTCATCGAGACCGTCCGCGGCGGCTACCGGCTGCGCCTGCCCGACGGATGCGTGGACACCCAGCTCTTCGAACAGCTCAGGGAGCGCGGCCGGGCCCGGGCACGGGCCGGTGATCCGGTGGGCGCCGTCGGCGACTACCGCGCCGCGCTGGCCCTGTTCCGGGGGGAGCCGCTGGCCGGGCTGGCGAGCCGGGTCCTCGAGCCGGTCGCGGCGTACTGGGCGGAGCGCCGGCTCACCTTGCTCGAGGAGTGCTTCGACGTGGAACTCGCCCTCGGCCACCACCGGGAACTGGTCGGTGAACTGAGCCTCCTGGTGGACGAGCACCCGTTGCGCGAACAGTTCCGCTGGCACCTGATGGCGGCGCTGTACCTGTCCGACCGCCGGGCCGACGCCCTCGCGGTCTACCACGCGGGCCGGGCCGCACTGATCAGCCACGTCGGCCTCGACCCCTGCGCGCGTCTGCAGGACCTGCACCAGCGGATCATCGCCGGCGACCCGGTCCTCCAGCCCGAGACCGTCGCGTATCCGGGGCTCGTCCTGCGGGGTGTGTCCTGAGCGATCGCCGGCGTCACCGGACACCGGCCGCTGCCGCCTCCTCAGGCTGTACGAGCTCCCCGGCGAGCGTCTCCAGCGCGTGCCGGAGCACCTCGACGGCCTTCGCGTACTCGGTGAGATCGATGTGCTCCCGGTCGGTGTGGTCGAGCGCGGAGTCGCCCGGGCCGTAGACGGCCATCGGCACGTTCCAGTGCGGCTCGACGATGTTGAGGTCCGCCGTGCCCGTCTTGAGCTTCAGCGTGGGACGCGCGCCCTGAGCGCGTATCGCGGAGCACAGGGCGCGCACCGCGGCGCCCCGGGTGTCGACGCGCACCGCCGGGGTCCGGTCGTCGATCTTCAGCACGGCGTCGCCGGCGGCGTCGGCCAGGAACCGTTCGAACTCCGCCAGGTCGAACCCCGGGGGAGTGCGGCAGGCGACGGTCATGCTCGCCTCCTCGATCGTGCCGCCCATCTCCGTCAGCGTCGGGACGGGCCGGTCGAAGGCGCGGGTCCCCTCCGCGCGCGCCTCGCAGTAGGCGACCACCTTGTTCCAGAAGGCGGCGGCCGCCTCGGTGGCCTTCTCCTCCGGGCTGGCCGTGTGCACGGCGGGACGGCGCACGTCGTACCGCACCACGACCCGTCCCTTGTAGCCGATGCCGACGCCGGACCACCCGTTGGGTTCCCCGACGAAGGCGACGTCGGGCCGGTGCCCCTCGAGGAGGTGCGTCGCACCCCGTCCGAAGGTCTCCTCCTCGACCACCCCCGCCACCACGAGGCGCACGGGGCCGACGTCGGCGGCCGCGGCGGCGCAGATCATGGTGGCCAGCGGTCCCTTGGCGTCCACCGTGCCACGCCCGTACAGCAGGGTGCCCTCCCGTCGCACCTCCACCTGGCTCGGCACGGTGTCCATGTGGCCGATCAGCATGATGGTGGGGCCGGAGTCCGGGCCGCGCCCGGCGATGACGTTGCCGACCTCGTCGAGGTGCGTCTCGAAGCCCCAGTCCTTCAGCTCGCGGGCCAGGAAAGCGGCCAGTTCGGCCTCCTCGCCCGACGGCGAGGGGATGTCGACCATGCGGCGCAGCAATGACTCGGCACGTGTACTCATCGAAACTCCTTGCGTGGAGAGTGGGGTCCCGCGAGGGGAGAGGACTTCCCGGCGTGCAGGGCGCAGCGCAGGCCTGCGGGCTCCCTGCACGGCGGGGAGCAGGTCAACGGGACCCGCGGACGAACGTCGTGCCGGCCCCGGCCCGCGCGGCGAGCACCGGGGAGTCCAGGCGGCCGTCGGCGAGGACGACATGCGGGACCCCGGCCTGGAAGGCCTCACCCGCGCTGCGGAGTTTCACCTTCATGCGCCCGCCCGCGCCGTCCAGGTAGGGGCCCAGCTCCTCGCCGGGCACCTCGGCCACCAGGCTGGCGGGATCCGCGGGGTCGCGCAGCAGCCCGGGCACGTTGGACAGGATGATCAGCCAGTCGGCCGCCAGGGCCACCGAGAGCCGTGCGGCGAACCGGTCGGCGTCGACGTTGAGCATGCCGTCGGCCGGATCCCGGGCCGGAGGCGACACCACGGGGACGAAACCGCCGTCCAGGAGCGTCAGCAGCAGCGCCGGATCGACCTCGTGGATCCGCCCGGAGAAGTCGTCCCGGACGACCCGCTCGACCCCGTCGACCACGGCCCTGGCCGGCGGGGTCCTGCGGGCGGTGACCAGGGATCCGTCGATCCCCGACAGGCCGACGGCGCGCAGTCCCGCCCCGGTCAGCTCCGCGACCAGCTTCGGTTTGACGCGGCCGAGCATCGCCATGACGAGCGCGTCCAGCGCGGGAGCGTCGGTGTAGCGGCTGTGCCGGCCGTTGGGCGCGGTCATGGTGCGGACGGGCCGGCCGAGTTCGGCGGCGAGCCGGTCGGCCTCGGCCCCGCCGCCGTGTACGACGACGACGTCGGCGCCCTGCTGGGCGAGACGGACGATGTCGGCGCACGCGCGGGCCATCTCCGCGCCGAGCGAACCGCCCACCTTGATCACGAAACGCTCAGGCCGGGTGGAGCCCGGCGAACCGCAGTCCCGCGGACTCGTCGTGGCCCGCGGCGATGTTGAAGCACTGGACGGCATTGCCGGCACCTCCCTTCACCAGGTTGTCGATGGCCGCCACGACGATGAGGTGATCTCCCTCCGCGTTGAGCGACAGGCCGATGTCGCAGTAGTTGGTGCCGCTGAGGATCTTCGGATCCGGTATCCGGCGCAGGGCGGACCGCTCCCTGACCAGTCGTACGAAGGGTTCGTCCTGGTAGGCGGCGCGGTAGAGCGCCCACAGCTCGCGCTCGGTGACGGTCCGCGACGGGGTGATGTGGCAGGCCACCTGGATGCCGCGCACGGCCTCGATGCCGGTCACCGTCATGTGCACGGGTACGTTGCAGGCCTGTTCGATCTCCGCGGTGTGCCGGTGACCGTGCGGTTTGGCCATGCGCAGGGCGCCGCTGCGCTCGGGATGGTGGCTGCCCTCGTCGGGGGTCCTGCCACCGCCGCTGGAGCCGGTACGGGCGTCCACCAGCGCCGTGCCCGCGACCAGCCCGGCCGCGGCGAGCGGATGCAGGGCGAGGATGGCGGCGTTGGCCATGCATCCGGGCACCGCGATGTGGCTCGCCCCGCGCAGCCGTTCGCGGTGCAGTTCGGGGATGCCCGGCTGGAAACGCGTCAGCCAGGACTCCTGCGGCGCGGGGCCGGAGTAGAAGCGTTCCCGCCGGACGGGGTCGTGGAGCCGGAAGTCGGCGCTCAGGTCCACCACCATCGGTGCGAGCGCGGACCAGGTGTCGATGCTCTTCGCCGACGCGCCGTGCGGCACCGCCAGGAAGACCACGTCGGATTCCGACAGGTCCTCCTCGGCCACGAAGGACAGGTCGCTCTGGCCGCGCAGATTGGGATGCGCGGCACTGAGGGGACGTCCGCGGTGGCGTGTCGAGGTGGCCTGGGTCAGCTCCACGTGCGGATGCTGAAGCAGCAGCCGCAGGAGTTCACCGCCGATGTAGCCGCCGGCGCCGATCACTGAGGCTCTCACGGGCCCACCGTTTCCAGGACGTGGTCGACGAGGAGACCGGCGATGTCCAGCCCGGTGGCCGAGGCGAGTCCGTGGAACTCCATGGTGTGGTTGACCTCGGTGACCAGTACTTCGCCGTCGGAGCGTTCGATCAGGTCGACCGCGAGCATGCCGCCGCCGACCGCCTCCGCCGCCCGCAGCGCGAGCTTGGCCAGATCCGGCGTGACCTCGCAGGGCTCCGTGCTGGCGCCGCGCGCCGTGTTGGTGATCCAGTGGTCCGATCTGCGGTAGACGGCCGCGACGACCTGGTCGCCGAGCACGATGGCCCGTATGTCGCGGCCGGGCTTGTCGATGAGTTCCTGGACGTAGAACACCGAGTGCCCCGGCGACCGCAGCGCCTGCTTGTGCTCGACGAGCGTCTCCGCCGCGTCCCGGTCGTTGACCTTCGACAGCAGCCGGCCCCACGACCCGACGGCGGGCTTGACCACCGCCGGGTACCCGATCTCCTCGATGGCCTCAAGCGCCGCGTCGGGGGTCACCGCGACGACGGTCCGCGGGGTCGGCAACCCGGCGCGCACCAGGGCCAGCGACGTGAGGATCTTGTCGCCGCAGACCTCGATGACGCTGCTGGGGTTGAGGACCTGATGGCCCGTCGACTCGAACAGACGGGCCGCGTAGACGCTGCGGGTGTGCGACATGATCCGGTTCAGCACGCCCCCGTAGCGCACCGGGGGCGGTGCGTGGAGGTCGCTGATCAGCGTACGGTCGTCGACCGACACGTACGGGACGCCGCGTCGTTCGAGGGCGGCGAAGATCAGCCGCTCCTCCAGACGGACGCGGGTGGTCAGGACGGCCAGGAGGCCGTCCTGCGACACGCTCGTGGTCACCCGTTACTCCCCGAAGTCTTCCTCGATCTCCGGGGCGAGCGCGAACTCGACCGGGTCGAGGCAGATGATCTCGAGCTCGACCTGGCAGGCCGGGCACACGACGATCGACGTCACGCGCATGTCCGGCGCCGTCGGTACCGTCTCGGTGCACTCGGGGCAGATGTTCGTCGTGGCGGTGGTCATGACGCGCTCTCCTTCGTGGTGTGACTGTGGTGAGGAACGGTTGTCGTGCGGGGCCGGCCGCTCAGGACGGCCCGGGCGGCGTCGACGACGTGACGCGGGCTCACGCCGGCGGCGCCGAGTTGGGTGCGGTGATCGCCCGGCCGGGAAGCGAAGGCGTCGCTCACCCCGACCCGCGCCACCCGGGCCGGGCGGTGTTCGGCGACGGCCTCGGCGACTGCGCCGCCCAGCCCGCCGAGCACCGAGTGGTCCTCGACGGTCACGATGCCGGCGGTGCTGTCGGCGGCCCGCACCACCGCCGCGACGTCGAGCGGCTTGATGGTGTGCATGTTCAGCACGGCCGCCTCGATGCCCTGCCCGGCGAGCTGGTCGGCCGCCTCCAGCGCGAAGAGGACGGGGTAGGAGCCGGCCGCGATGATCGTCACGTCCCCTCCGGGGCGCAGCTCCACGGCCTTGCCGACGGTGAAGCCGCTCTCGCCGTGGCGGACGGGCGCGGTCGGGCCGCGGCCGAGCCGGATGTACACCGGGCCCGGCAGATACGCCGCAGCGTTGACCATCCGTACCGTCTCGTCGGCGTCCGCGGGCGTCATCACCGTCATATGAGGCAGCGACCGCATCACGGCGAGGTCCTGCTGGGCGTGGTGGGTCGGCCCCAGGTGGCCTGCGGACAGGCCGGAATGCGTGGCGACGATACGGACCGGCAGCCGGTGGTAGGCGATGTCGATCTTGACTTGTTCCAGGGCCCGCGCGGAGGCGAAGGCGGCCATGGTGTTGACGAAGGGCAGCAGGCCGGTGCTGGCCAGAGCGGCCCCGACGGACATCAGATTGGCCTCGGCGATACCGAGGTCCACGTACTGTTCCGGCAGTACGGCCTCGAACTGCTTCTCCAGGCCGCCCATGTCGGAGTCGAGGCACCAGATCCGCCGGTCCGCCTGCGCCAGTTCGAGCAGGGTGGCGCGGTAGGCGGCCCGGTCGGAGCCGTCCTGCCGTTGGCCGGCGGCCTGCCGCGCCGTGCTCACCGCGGCCGGCGTGCCGCTCATGACGCGCCCCGCAGAGCGGCGAGGGCTCGCTCGTACGCGGCCTCACCGAGCTTGGCGAAGTGGCTCTGCTTGCGGTGCTCCAGATGGCGCACACCGCGTCCCTTGACCGTCTCGGCGATCAGTACGGTCGGGCGCCCCGGGACCGGGGCGGACCGCAGCGCCGGAACGAGTTCGGAGAAGTCGTGGCCGTTCACCTCCGCCACCTGCCAGCCGAAGGCCCGCCACTTGTCGACGAGCGGCTCCAACCCCATCCGGCCCTCGGTCGGACCACTGATCTGCAGACGGTTGCGGTCCACCACGGCGGTGAGGTTGTCCAGCTGCAGGTGGGAGGCCGCCATGGCAGCCTCCCAGACCGACCCCTCCTGCAGCTCGCCGTCGCCCATCAGGCAGAAGACCCGGTTGGGGCGTGCGGCGCGGCGGGCGGCCAGAGCCAGTCCGGTGGCCAGCGACAGACCGTGGCCGAGGGAGCCGGTCGCGAACTCCACGCCCGGCACCGCGGGCGTGGGGTGCGCCATCAGCCGCCCGCTGGGGGAGCCGTAGGTGTCCAGCTCCGAGGGGGCGATGAACCCCCGCTCGGCGAGTGTCGCGTAGAGCGCGGCGCTCGCATGGCCCTTGCTGAGCACGAAGTGGTCGCGCCCCGCCCAGTCCGGCTCCTCAGGCCGCAGCCGCAGAACCGCGAAATACAGCGCCACGAGGATGTCGGTCGCCGACAGGGAGCCGCCCACGTGCGTGCCGATCGCACCGGCCCCGATCCTGAGCACGTGCTCGCGGACCGCCGTCGCCCGGTACCGCAGGTCGTCCCAGTGCGCGGCCTCGCCCGTGACCGCCTCGGCGATCTGAACGCTCACGCCGGCACACCGGCCTTCTGGCTGTACCCCTTGACGGCGGCCCACGGCGGCTCGTAGTCGAGCGAGCGAGCGAAGCGTGCGATGACGTCGAGATTCTCCCAGACCCGCTCGAAGGCGGCCGCGTACTCCTCCAGCGCGGGGCCGGCGTCGGGGTTGAGGTGCATGCGCCGCAGGCAGAGGGAGTCCTCGATGACCTGGCAGGTCACCGGGTAGTCGGCCAGGTCGTAACGCTGCGGATTGGCCCCCGGCAGCGACCACGGAAAGCCGTTGCCGTAGGCGTTCTGCTCCTGGAACACCGGCTGGCCGGGCAGCGGGATGATCTGGTAGTGCGTCAGCGGCACACCCTCCGCGAGCAGCGCCCGGCGCAGCGCCTGGCGGAACCGCCCCGGGGTGACCCCGTCCAGGCCCGCCGCCTGCGGGTCGAAGCGGAAGCGCAGCATGTGCCACATGTGGGTACGGTCGTCCGGGACGGTCGGGACGACGATGCCCGGCAGCGCCGCGAGCCGGTCCAGGAAGAGGGGGATGTTCTTGTCGCGGCGCTCCTGGTACTCCCAGAACCTCGCCAGCTGCGACCGGGTGAAGGCGGCCAGCACGGAGCTGAGCTTGAGGTTCGATCCGCGGGTGGCGGACACGTACAGCCGTTCCTCCGTGCTGAGGTCCTCACCGAGGATGCGCAGGCTCCGGCAGCGCTCGGCGACGCTCTCGTCGTCCGTGACGATCAGGCCGCCCTCGCCGCAGGTCGGGACGGACTTCTCCACGTTGAGGCTGAAGACCGAGGCGGCGCCCATGGAGCCGGCGGTCTCACCGCGGTACTTGCCGCCCTGCGCCTGCACGGCGTCCTCGACCACCAGCAGGTCGTACTTGCGGGCCAGCGCCCGGATCTCGTCCATGTCGGCGGGCAGACCGCCGAGATGGACCGGGACGATCGCCCGAGTGCGGGAGGTGATCTTGGCCTCGATCTGCGTCACGTCGATGTTGAACGTGACCGGGTCGATGTCCACGAACACCGGGATCGCCAGCTGGTACAGGGGCGCCATCGCGGTCGCCACATAGCTGAGCGCCGGGACGATCACCTCGTCCCCGGGCTGGAGGCCGAGGGCGGTCAGCGCCAGCTCCAGAGCCACCGTGCCGCTGTTGACGGCCACCGCGTACCGGGTGTCGCAGAACTCGGCCCATTCGCTCTCGAGCCCGCTGATCTCCTGCTCGTTCTTCGCGCCGACCGTGAACTTGCGGCTGTCCAGGGCCCGCAGCACGGCGTCCTTGTCCGCCTGCGTCACCACCGGCCACTCCAGCCGCCGATGTTCCGGACGAACCACGGGCTTGCTGCCGAACATCGCCAGCTGCGCCTTCATGTCTCTCCCCCTTGTGAGCGGAACAGGGCTCACCTGCTCCGTATCGCCGGAATGCATGAATCCCGAATGTGCGCGCACCACACCGTGTGCCTCGCCATGTCGCAGGAGCCGTTCGCGGCGCTGTGGCCGCCGGCCCCGCCGTGGACGCTAGGGCCCGCCGCTCTTGTCGCGTTCTCACCGCGAACTCCGGCCGGTCACTCCCCCCCCGGTGAGCGCTGGGATGCGCGTCGGTGCCCTCGGTGGTCGCGGACCGGAGGCGCGGGGGACGAGATCGGCGTGAGACCACCGCGAGAGAGGCCGTCCCTACCCTGTCCCCGTCCCGACCTGATGGCCCGAACAGGAGGTGTGCGGGGTGGACACCACACAAACCGGCCAGTGCGTGGTAACCGCGGACGGCTGGCGGCTGTCCGACGAGGTGCCGGAGCGGGTGGCCGCCAGCTGCCTCTACGACTCCGCGGACTGGCTGCGCGCCTGGGAGGGCATCGGCATCGAGAAACGCTCCCGGCACGCGTATGTGCACACCGACCCCGAGGGCCCCGACGGGGCTTCGGTTCTCCCGCTCTACGCCGTGCACGAGTCGCCGTTCTGGGACGGATACGAGCGGCAGGTCGGCCTGGTGGGCCGGTTCGGCAACCCCGTGATCTTCGCCGGCTCCCCGTACTCCATGTACGGCAAGCGCGGGCACGTGCCCGCCGCGCTCGTCAGGGGCGCGTACGACACCGCGATGGAATGGATCGCGTCGGGAGCGGCCGAGACGCTCGTGGTGCCCAACCTCACCGAAGAGGGCGTGGCCGACTGGCTGACGGTGGCCGGCCCCCCGGTCGGCCGCATCCTGCTCGAACGCACCTACAGCTGCGACCTGTCCGGCGACTTCGACGAACACATGTACCGCGTCACCAACAAGATCAGGCGGGATGTGCAGAGGCGGCTGCGCCGGGCCGACGAGCGCGGCCTGCGGATCCGGATGGTCGAGGGGGCGCAGGCGCACGCGCTGGTGGCCGCCGCGTACCCGCTGACCGTCGACACCAGTGACAAGAACGACTGGCCGGCGCTGTTCGACGAGGACGCGCTGCACGGCATGCTGCGGGTGCCCGGCGCGATGCTCGTCGCCGCCGAGGTGGACGACCGGCTCGTCGGGGCCTTCTTCGCCTTCCGGCGCGGGACGGAAGTGACCTTCATGTGCGGCGGCGTCGACTACGCCACGCTTCCCGACCTGAGCACCTACGTGTCCCTGATGTACCGCAGCACCGAGTGGGCGTACCGGCAGGGCATGCGGCGCCTGGAGTGGGGACGCGACAACTACCGGTTCAAGGAGCGGCACGCCCTGACCGGTACCGACCTGTGGGCACTGGTGTACGCCCCCGAGCACCGTGCCGACCTCGAACCGGCGCTGGCCCACATGCACCAGGTGCTGTCCGCCTACATCAGGGGAGAGTGACATGGGAGCGGGCCGAGGCCGCATCGCGCTGCTTCTGGCAGCCGTCATCAGCGTCAACGCGTCCTACACGGTGATGATCCCGTTCGTGCCGGACCTGGAGCACCGGGCCGGGGCCGGGCCGGTCGTCGTCGCCCTGACCTTCGCGCTGTTCGCGGGGGCCAAGGCGCTCACCCAGCCGCTCGGCGGATGGTGGGTCGACAAGTGGCGCGCCGACCGCGTCGCGATGCTGTCCATGCTCATCGCCGCGGTCGGCATCGCGCTCACGGCGCTGGCCCGGGACAGTTTCACCCTGCTGTCCGCGCGGGTGTGCTGGGGGATCGGCGAGGGACTGGTGTCCCCGGCGCTCTACGCCGGCATGACGGCGCTGTGCCGGCAGCACGGTATCCCCACGAGCCGGATGATGGGCAACTTCGGGTCGGCCGCGGTGGCCGGGTTTCTCCTCGGGCCGCTGATCGCCGGAGTGGCCGTGCCGGTCGGCTTGACGGGCCTGTTCCTGGCGGGCGCCGCGATCACCGCCGCGACGGCTGTCGGACTTGTGCTGGCCATTCCCGGGCAGGAGCCCGCAGAGCCCAGGGAGGAAGAGGATTCGGCCCCCGGGCCGGACACCCCCGCGGCCGGCCCGGCGCCGGTCCGATGGTGGGTGTGGGCCCTTCTGCTGGGCGGGCTCGACATGTTCACCTTCCTCGTGTACTCGGCACTCGAACCTCTCCTGCCGGTCTACCTGAGCTCGGGAGGGCACACGTCGGCCCGCACGGCGATCTCGGCGGTCTTCGTCGCCGGACTGGCCGTCTCGGGTCTGACGATGTGGCTGCTGGGCCGTCACACCCTGCCCCTGCGGACGCTCGCGGCGACCGGACTGGCCCTCACGGCCGTCGGCCTGCTCGCCATGGCCGCCAGCGCCCAAGTCATGGCCGTCGGCGGAAGCTTCATGGTCTACATGTTCGGTTACGCGACGCTCTTCCTCACCGCCCGGCGCGGGATCGTGGAACTGAAGGCCGCCACGGCGAACGACGGCAAGGCCTTCGGGCTGTTCGGCCTGGTCTCGGACCTCGGCAACGTCCTCGGCCCCGTCATCGGCGTCGCCCTGTACGCGGTGACCGACCGCCTGCCGTTCCTCGTGCTGGGCGGAGTGAGCGGCCTGGTGCTGCTGGCCGTCGCTCTTGTGGGCCGGCGCCGAAGCACCGTGCCGGGCACCACTCCGGCAGCGCCCGTGAGGACGGCGCAGGCGGCCGGAGCACGCGACGCCGGCGACACGGCGGCGGTACCGGCCGCTGCCGCAGTGGATCGAGACGGCTGATGAGGTGCGAACCCGTCCGGCGAAGACCGCGGCGTCCCGGGCGAAAGGACCCACCCGGGCGCAGGGGCCGGCCCCCGGGACAGCACGGACGAACCGCGGGCCGGACACGATGGGCGACGACTGATACTGCGCAGTGCGCGAGGGCCCCTGAACCTGCCCGTGACGCACAGGCCCGGCCCCGACCGTGAACGAACGGTCAGCCCCGGCTCACCGGCGGCCGCCTGCCGCTCGCCGCAGCGCGCCGGTCCTGCCCAGAAGCCAGACGCCGAGCGCCGCCAGGAGGGCGGCCGCCAACGCGTACACGGGCAGCCAGAGCGTCGTCGTGGACGCCAGGCAGTCGTTGACGGCGTGCTCGCCCTGGTCGTTCTGGGCGTACGCCAGCGCGGCCCTGTCGTGGCTGCTCAGATCGCTCACGGCGGCCTGCGCCTGGAGCGCCGCGTAGCTGCCGAGGTGGGCGCATTTGGTGCGGGTGCCCGGCATCGGGAAGAACCAGGCCCAGCGCTGCATGGCGGGGGCCACCGCGAGGGCCGTGCACAGGCCGACGACCAGCGCATAGGCCAGCAGGCTCCGCACGTACGCGAACGTCGCGCCGGGCGCGGGGGCCGGCGGGCGGGCGAAGGAGAGGATCAGTGCGAGCAGCGTGACGCCGAGGTAGGTGGAGAACCACTGCCACGAGCCGGAGGAAAGCGCGAACGCGAGCACGCCGGCGAGCGAGGTGCCCAGAACGGCGGCCCGATCGCCGGCTCCCCGGTCCGCTCCGGTGCTCACGGAGCCCCGGGCGCCTGGGCGGCTGCGGTCGTCCATGCTCTCTCTCCTGCCTGGCTCCGGGCCGCCAGTCTCCGGCCGCAGCCCCCTTGGGGCACTCGCACCATGCCGCTCCGCCCGCCCCGCTCGCCCAGTTGGCGGGCGCGCCGCGTCGGACCCGTGCGCTCCGCGCCACGGGCCAGGTGGCGAGAAGGAGCGCGGTCGGGGCGCCGAGCGCGGTCTCCGTCCTACCGGACTGGACGGGGCACCGATCCTGCGCAGGCGGGCCGGCTGCCCGGTTCATCGGTCGCCCTGACCGGTGACCGGGGACCTGGCCTTGCGGCCGAGACTGCTCCACGGGGCGTGACCGCAGGCATGATGTAAGCCATGACCCATACCGCCCGCCGCATGTTCGAGCTCCTGGAGCCGATCTGCCTGGTCACCTACTTCGCCGACGAGTGCAACGAGGAGCTGGCCGCACTCGGCCACCGCACCTACTGGGACGGCTACTTCGCCAGCCGCGCCGCGCCGCTGGGGCGGGTGCCTGCGCAGGTCGTGCACGCGGCCTTCTACAGCTTCGCCGACGGGGAGGCCGCGCGGCACATTCCGAGCGCGTGGGAGACGATCCCGCCCGAGGCGTCCGTCGCCGCGCGGGAGCGGGGCAGCGCGGCCTCCCTGCGGCGGATCCTCGGCGACGAACTGGCCGACTCCCCGGGCCTGGTGCGCGCCGCCGACCTGACCACCAAAGCCGCGACGAACGCGCCCACAGAAGGCCGGGTGATGTACGCCGGGATGCGCACCCTTCCGGTGCCGAGCGACCCGGTCGCCCGGCTGTGGCATTCCGCGACCATGCTGCGCGAGCACCGCGGTGACGGGCACGTCGCCGCTCTCGTCGGCGCGCGCATCGGCGGCACGGAGGCCCACGTGCTGTCCGCGCTGGCGCAGGGCATCCACCCGCCGGAGTCGTTCGGGCGCATCCATCACCTGCCGGAGAAGCGGCTGGCCGCGGTCATGGACGGCTTGCGCGAGCGCGGGCTCGTCGACACCGACGGCCGGTTCACCGACGCCGGCCGCGAGACTAGGCAACGCATCGAAGCCCTTACCGACGAGCTCGCCGCCCCGCCGTACGACGCCCTGTCTCCCGCCGAGCTCGACGAGTTGGTCACCGAGCTCGAACCCATCACCGCGACGCTGGTGGCCGCGGGGTCACAGTGACGAGCAGCGATTGACGGGACGAGACTCCGCCGTCCGGTACGCCGAGGCCTCGGTCCGGTGTTCGCGTGGAGGGTCACCCAACGGCTTGGGAGCCCCGTTCATCAGTCCGGCAGGCAGGAGCGAAATCTGCGAAGCAGTTCGAGCGCGGCAGGGCTCTCCGCATCGAAAGTCTGACCTCGTTGTCCGGCAGGAATACCCGGCCCCCAGACGCGGGCACCGTGAGCTCAGTCGTCCAGGGACGGCCGTAAGGCAGGACTTTGCGGCTCAGGTGGGCAGCCGGCGGTAGCAGATGCGCATGGCCGGCGCCCTCTTCGCAACGTACTCAAGCTCTTCGCCGCGTAGGCAGTCAGCCGCCCGCGCCCACGGCGCGCCGCGTGTCGCGGTGCGCCGTGGGCCGGGCGGTCAGGGGCGGTCGGCGGTCAGGGGAACTGGACCACCTTCGACGGGACGGTGCTCGTGCCCGAGGTGGGGGCGCCGGTGTCGTTGACGACGTGGGCGTACTGGCCCATGCCGCCCAGGGAGATCACCTGGAGGTCGTGCAGCTTGATCCCGGGCTTGACGGGGACCTGGAAGCCGTGGGCCTGCACGATCGACGGGTCGGCCGTGTAGTTGCAGTAGCTGCCCAGACCCCACGCCTCGTGGGTGGTGACGGTGTCGGCGACCTTGTAGGCCGCGTAGCCGACGATGCCGTCGTGGGTGATGGCGGCGGCGTTCGGGGCGTCGTACGCCTTCTCGTTCTGGAAGAAGATCGTGCGGCCGCGCTCTCCACTCCAGTAGACGTCGTACTTGTTGAAGTGCTCCACGAACAGACCGGTGGCGAGTACGTCGTTGCCGTTGACGCGCAGGCCGTAGTCGGCGCGGTTGGTGTTCCAGCCGACGCCGCTGCCGTGGTCGGCGCGCCACAGCCAGGTGTGGTCGATGACCACGTTGTTGCTGTTGACGACCACGGAGTTGGTGGCGAGGCCGGGGCCGGCGCCGCCGATGCGGACGAACACGTCCTGCAGGGTGGTGGGGTTCGTGGAGTGGTCGGCGCTCGAGCCGGGGGTGCCGATACGCAGGAGCGTGTCGGAGTTGACCGGGCCCGCGTCGATGAGGAATCCGGCGAGCTTCACGCCGTCGACGTCGGCCACATGCATCGCGTCGACGCCGTTGTCCGGGACGAGGGTGGCCAGGCCGAGACCGAGGACGACGGTGTTCGCGCGGGTGACGTCGATGGTCCGGTCGAGGTGGTAGACGCCCGGGGGGAACAGGAGGTTGAGGCCCTGGGCGAGAGCCTGGTTGATGGTGGCCGAGGTTGCGCCCGGCTTGACGACGTAGAACTGGTCGAGCGGCAGGGACGTGCCCGCGTTCGCCGGCCAGGAGACTCCCCGGGCGTTCGTGCGCTTGGCCGGGACGAACACCTTGTACGCGGAGCCGTCCAGGTACAGGAAGGGCTTCTCACGCGAGACGGGCGTGGTGTCCAGGGTGGTGTACGGGCCGCTGTCGAAGTTGGTGGCCGGGGCGCCCTGGACGCCGGTGAAGGTCATGTTCCACACGCCGTTGGTCCAGCCGCCGACCGAGCTGTCGCGGGTGTACCACTGCTGCTGGGAGTACGGACCGACCGTGCCGTCGATCCTGGAGTCGGCGATGTAGCCGCCGGAGGCCCAACCGTAGCCGTTGGGCGCCAGGTTGAGGCCGCCCTTGACGTGGATGCGGCGGAACGGTGCGGCCTGCGCCACGGCCCAGCGGTCGGTGCCGTTGGACGGAGTGATGGCGAGGTTCTCCGCCGAGCGCCAGAAGTTCTGGGTGGCGTTGCCGTTGAACCAGCCCGCGTCGACGGTGACGTCACCGTTGATCTGGGTGTCGTCGGGGTTCGGACCGAGGCCGGAGATGGAGGTGTAGAAGCCGATCTGGGCGTTGATGCCGTTGTAGGTGCCCGGCTTGAGCAGGAACTGGTAACGGCCGGTGCCGAACTGGTTCGACTCCTGCTGGGCGAAGACGTCGTCGAACTTCTGCTGCAGGTTGGGCGTGGAGGGGTCGACGACGATGACGTTCGGGCCCAGGTCGCCGCCGCCCTGCACGGGCGGGACGCCCGTGGTGCCGGTGTGCACCGCGACCTCCCACAGGGAGTACCCGTAACCGGTGCCGCGCGCGGTGCCGTAGACGCGCACATACCGGCCGGAGCCGCTGACGTCGTACGAGGCCGTGCCGCCGCTCGCGCCGGTGACACTCTTGAGCGTGGTCCAGCTCTGCCCGTCGGAGGAGGCCTGGATCTGGAAGTCCTTGCCGTAGGCGGCCTCCCAGTTCAGGTCCACCTCGCACAGGTCCTGCACGGATCCGAGATCGACCTGGATCCACTGCGGGTCGGCGGACCGGCTGGACCAGCGGGTCGAGGTGCTGCCGTCGAAGGCCGCCGAGGCGGGGGTGCCGGCGTTCTCCGTGGAGGACGCCGAAGCGGGCTTGCCCTGCGCGGAGTTGGCCGTGCCGCAGCCGGGCTGGGCGCTGCTCGCGGAACCGAACACCTGGAACTCCCAGAGGGAGTAGCCGTACGGGGTCGCGCGGTGCACGCCGAGCATGCGCACGTAGCGGCCCTGCCCGGACACGGCGAGGGTGTCGAGCCCTCCGTCGCCACCGGTGACGGACTTCAGGTCGGTCCAGGTGCTGTTGTCGTTCGAGATCTGGACCTTGTAGTCCTTGCCGTAGGCCGCCTCCCAGTTCAGCACCACCTGGCTGACCGAGGTGGTGGCCCCGAGGTCGACTTCGAGCCACTGGTCGTCGGTGGCGGCCGAGGACCAGCGTGTTCCGGTGTTTCCGTCGACCGCGTAGGCGGCGGGGGTGCCGCTGTTCTCCTGGGAGGAGGCGGTGACCGTCTTCCCTTGTGACAAGGGCGTCTCGGCCGCGGAGGCCGTGGTGTGGGCGAGGGGCAGGGCGCTCAACGCGGCCGTGGTGGCGAGCGCGACGCCCAGGGATCTGAGTCTCATACGAGTCCCTGCGGGTGGGGGTGGACGAGGGTGGGGCTGAAGTGCACGGGCGCACGCGGGCACAGCGGGGAGGCGTTGCCGCGCGCGCTTAGTTCAAGGCTTGAGTTAACTAGTGATTTCCTCCGGATGACAAGCCCCCGGCGCTGAAAGGGTGTTGGGATCTCGAACAGTCCCTGGGTGCGTACAAGAAGTGATGCCCCGTCACCTTGCCTCGCCGCCGCGATAGATCAGCTCTTGAATCAAGGCCTGAGAAAACGTGCCCCGCTTCTTGACGGGCGTATGGCCGCCGGGCATGGTTCGGAGAGCGCTCTCCCAGGGCTGTGCTCTCCACGGTCCGCCCCGGCAACCGCCCCCGGCCGACCGGCCGCCGTCACCGTCGAACGGGACCACCCGGGCCGGCGAAGCACATGGCTCCCTCGCTGGACGCGGTGGAGCGCCCCGCGCGCTGGTTCGCCGGATACACCGCCGTGCGCGCCGAGCCGGGGCAGCGGGCCACCGTGGATGTTGTGGTGGAACCTCACTTGCTGCGGCACTGGTCGCCTCAGGACCACGTGTGGCGCACGGAGGCCGGGACCTACCGGCTGATGGTGGGCCGCTCGGCGGGGCACATCCGCTGGGAGGGCCCGGTGACGCTACACGGCTCCTTGAGCCGTCGCCCGGCGGCCTCCAGCACGGGCGCGGGCGCCGGCCGCCGGAACGCATCCGGTGGCCGGGGCCCGAGTGGGGACGGCGGGGATGGTCAGCCGGTGGCGGCCCCCTGACGGTGCGCCCGGATCAGCTCCGCGTACCGTCGGCCGCTCGCCTTGACGGTGCGCTTCTGCGTCGCGTAGTCGACGTGCACCAGACCGAAGCGCTTGTCGTAGCCGTAGGCCCACTCGAAGTTGTCGAGCAGGGACCAGGCGTAGTAGCCGGCGAGCGGGGCGCCCTTGCGCAGGGCCCGCGCGCACGCCGCCACATGCTGCTCCAGATAGGCCACCCGGCCCGGGTCGTCGACGGTGCCGTCGGGGCCGACGGTGTCGGGGAACGCCGAGCCGTTCTCGGTGACGTACAGCCGGCGGATGCCGTAGTCGTCGGTGAGCCGCATCAGCAGGCTCTCCAGCCCGTCGGCGTCGATCAGCCAGTCCATGCCGGTGCGCGGGACGCCGGGCAGCCGGACCTCGCGGGCGTGGGGGACCGGCCCGTCCGGGTCGTCGGCGACCGTGGCCGGGAAGTAGTAGTTCAGCCCGTGCCAGTCCAGGGGTGCGGCGATGGTCTGCAGGTCGCCCGTGCGCTCCGGGAGGTCGACGCCGTACAGCTCGCGCATGTCGGCCGGGAAGCCGCGGCCGTAGACGGGGTCCAGCCACCAGCGGTTGGTGTGGCCGTCCATCCGGGTGGCCGCGGCGATGTCCTCCGGCCGCGTGGAGGCCGCCGCGACGGGGGAGTGGTTGGTGACGAGGCCGATGCGGGCACCGGGGACGGCCGCCCGGATGGCCTGCGTGGCCAGGCCGTGGCCGAGCAGCAGGTGGTAGGAGGCGCGGACGGCTGCGGTCAGGTCGGTCAGGCCGGGCGCCATCCGGCCCTCCAAATGGCCGATCCAGGCCGAGCAGAGGGGTTCGTTGAGGGTCGACCATTGCGTGACCCGGTCGCCCAGCCGCTCGGCGACGAGCGAGGCGTAGCGGGCGAGATGCTCGGCGGTGGCGCGTTCGGTCCAGCCGCCGCGGTCCTGCAGCACCTGGGGCAGATCCCAGTGATAGACGGTCACGTTCGGGGTGATGCCCGCCGCGAGCAGGCCGTCGATCAGCCGGTCGTAGAAGTCCAGGCCCTTGGCGTTGACGGCGCCGTCGCCGTCCGGCACCACCCGGGGCCAGGCCAGGGACAGGCGGTAGGTGTCCGTGCCCAGCTCTCGCATGAGGGAGACGTCTTCGGGCCAGCGGTGGTAGTGGTCGCAGGCGACATCGCCGTGGTCGTCGCCCGCGATCTTCCCCGGGGTGTGGGAGAAGGTGTCCCAGATGGACGGCGAGCGGCCGTCCTCGGCGACGGCTCCCTCGACCTGGTAGGCGGACGTGGCGGTGCCCCAGACGAAGTCGCGCGGAAAGGCGGCGAGGTCGATCGAGTCGGACACGGAGAACCTTTCGGAGGGGAACGAGGGAGGGGGCTACTTGACCGCGCCCGCGGTGAGACCGGCGACGAGGTAGCGCTGGAGCAGGAGGAAGCCGGCTACCACGGGGACGCTGACCACCAGCGAGGCGGCCATGATCTGGTTCCAGTAGACGTCGTTGAGCGTGGAGTAGCCCTGCAGGCCCACGGCGAGCGTGCGGGTGGTGTCGTTGGTCATGACGGAGGCGAAGAGGACCTCGCCCCAGGCGGTCATGAAGGCGTAGACGGCCACCGCGACGATGCCGGGGATCGCGGCCGGCACCACGACCCGCAGCAGCGCGCGCAGCGGACCGCAGCCGTCGACCAGCGCCGCCTCGTCCAGCTCACGCGGAACGGAGTCGAAGTAGCCGATCAGCATCCAGATGGAGAACGGCAACGAGAACGTGAGGTACGTCAGGATCAGGCCGCCGCGCGAGCCGAACAGGGCGAGGCCGGTCGCGTTGCCGAGGTTGACGTAGATCAGGAACAGCGGCAGCAGGAAGAGGATGCCCGGGAACATCTGCGTGGACAGCACGGTCACCGTGAACACGCGCTTGCCGCGGAAGTCGTAGCGGCTGACCGCGTACGCGGCGAACACCGCGATGACCACCGAGCAGACCGTGGCCGCCCCCGCCACGATCAGCGAGTTGGTGAAGTAGCGGGCGAGCGGGACCGTGGACCAGATGTCGATGTACGGCCGGATCGTCAGCCCGCTGGGCAGCCAGCGGAACTTCCCGGAGACGTCCTGCAAGGGCTTGAGCGAGCTGGAGACCATGACGTACACGGGCAGCAGCACGAACGCGGTCAGCAGAGTCAGGAAGATGCGCCGGGACCACAGGAAGGAGCGCGGCGGCGCCATGGGCGAGCGCGGCGGGGACGAGGTGCTAGACATCGGCCGTCTTCCTCCCTCGGGAAGTGAACAGCAGGTACGCACCCGTCACCACGAGCAGGAAGAGCAGCAGCAGGACGGACATGGCCGATCCGGTGCCGAAGTTCCAGGTGACGAACGACGACTGGTAGATGTGGATGGAGATGAGGTCGGCGGCCTCCGGGGCGGCCTTGCCGAACAGGACGTACGGGGTGTTGAAGTCGTTGAACGTCCACAGGAACAGCACCAGCACCAGCACCTGGTTGACGGGGCGCAGGGAGGGCAGCGTGATACGGCGGATCTGCTGCCACATCCCGGCGCCGTCGAGGGCGGCCGCCTCGTACAGCTCGCCGGGGATGTTCTGCAGCCCGGCCATCACGATGAGGAAGGCGAACGGCCAGCCCTTCCACACCGAGACGATCAGCAGGGCGTAGAAGCTGTTGTCGCCGATGAGCCAGAAGGAGGGCTGGTCGGTGAGGTGCAGCTGGTCGTGCAGGATGTGGTTCACCGCGCCGTTGTCGTGCTGGAACATGAACGCCCAGGTGATGACGGCCGCGTAGACGGGCAGCGCGTACGGCACCAGGAAGACGGTGCGCAGCAGGCCCCGGCCGCGGAAGGTGTCCTGCATGCAGATCGCGGCGGCCGTCCCGAGGAGCCAGCACAGGCCCACCGACAGCAGGGTGTAGCCGCACGTGACGAGGAAGGAATGCAGCAGCGCCTCGCCGACGGGACCGTCGAAGTCGACCGAGAGACGGTAGTTGTCGAAGCCGGACCAGGGCGCGCTGCTCCAGTCGCGGATGAAGAACTGGGTGAGCTGCTTGAAGCTCATGGCGATGCCGATGACCATCGGCACCAGATGCACCAGCAGTTCGAGCAGCAGAGCGGGCAGCAGGAGCAGGTACGGTAGTCCGACGCGGCGGATCCGCCCGGTGCGGCGGCGGGGGCCGCGCGCCGCACCGGAGGAGCTCTTGAGCACCGCCCGGGTGCCCGACTCGGGGACAGTGGTCGTCATCAGGGTGTCCCGGCTCACTTCGCGGGCATCTGCTGCTGCGCCTTGGCCAGCTTGGCCTTCACCGACTCGGTGGTCACCGCGCGTCCGGCCGCCGCGTCCGCGAAGAGTTCCTTGACGGCCGTGCCCACCGCCGTCTCGAACTGCGACTCGTCGGCCACCTGGGGCAGCGCCTGCGCGCTGGTCGCCAGGGTCTGCCGCAGGACCGCGGTCCCCTGGGAGTTGAACGCGGGGTCGGACTGGGCGGACTTGACCGGCGGGATGGATCCGTAGGCGGTGTTGAGGATCTTCTGCTCGGTGTCGCTGGTCATGAACTTCACGAACTGCGTGGCACCGTCGAGGTTGTGGGTGTTCTTGAAGACCGCCATGTTGATGCCGGCGACCATGGAGTTGACCTGGGTGTCCGTGCCGGGGGCGCCGGACTGCACGGGCGCGGGGGCCACGCCCCAGTCGGAGTCCTTCATCCCCAGCGTCTTGAAGGTGGCGGAGGCGGTCTGCCACAGCACCATCGCCGTCTTGCCCTTGGCGAAGTCGCTCAGCGACTGGTTCTGCGCGTACTCGGCGTTGCCGGGGCTGACGATTCCGTCCTTGGCCATCAGGTCGACGTACTGCTTGACCGCCGCGACCGCGCCGTCGCTGGTGAAGTCGGGCTTGCCGTCCTGGGTGAAGAAGTCGGCGCCGTGCTGCTTGCCGAGGACGAAGACCTGGTGGATGTTGTTCGACAGGTTCGAGCCCTCGGCGCCCAGTCCGTTCTTGCCCTTGGCCTCGATCTTCTTGCCGTCGGCGACCAGTTGGCCCCAGGTGGCCGGCGGCTTGGTGATGCCGGCCTCCGCGAAGAGCTGCTTGTTGTAGTAGAGGGCGTACGCCATCGAGTACAGCGGCACCGCCGCCGGGTCCTTGCCCGCCACGCCGGTGGAACCCAGGGCCGAGTCGACGAAGCGGTCCCGGCCGCCGATCTTGCCGAAGTTCTGCGCGTCCCAGGGCAGCAGCGCGCCGGTCGCCTGCAGCGAGGCCGACCAGGTGTTGCCGATGTTCAGCACATCGGGGCCCTGGCCGGAGGTGGTGGCGGTGAGGATGCGGTTGAGCAGGTCGGACCAGGGGACGACCTCCAGCTTGACCTTGATGCCGGTCTGCTTCTCGAACTTGTCGAGTTCGGGCTGGAGGACCTTCTTGTCGACCTCGATGCTCGCGCCCTGGTTGGAGGCCCAGTAGGTGAGTGTCTTCGGCGAGTCGTTGGACCCGCCACCGGTGGACGAACCGCCGCCGCAGGCCGTGGCGGTGAGAGCGAGAGACAGCGTGACGGCGCTGAGGGCCGCGGCTCTGATGTTGCGCATGGCTCCTGGTGTCCCTTTCCGGGAGGCGAGAGCCGTGAAGGTGTCACCGGAGCCGACCCCGTTCGGCACCGAAGCCCCCCCCATGGCTTAATTTAGAACGTGAGTTAAGCCATGGGGTGAGGGCGTCGTCAAGAGTCCGGCGCAGCACTTGTCCCGACGGCGGCGGCACACGAGGAGGCCCAGGTGGCAGCGCACGGTGGTCGCCCAGTACGTGACCTGCGAAGAGAGAATCGGACGGCCGTATTGCAACAGTTGTATTTCGGCGGGCCGATGAGCCGGTTCCAGCTCATCCCCGCGACCGGTCTGAGCTCGGGCACGATCAGCAACGTCGTGGCCGAACTGATCGCCGACGGACTGCTGGAGGACTGCGGCGGCACCGGCAATCACGGCGGCCGGCCCCGCACTCTCGTACGCATCGCCGCCGGCAGCGCTCACATGATCGGCGTCGACGTCGGCGAAACCCGGGTACGCGTCGAGCTGTTCGACCTCTCCCTCGCCGAGCTCGCCCGAACCGAACGGCCCCTCACCCAGCCCGGCGAGTACGACGTCGGCGTCGTCCTCGGCCACATCCACGACGGTGTCGCCGAGGCCCTGCGGACGTCCGGCATCGAGGCGGACAGCCTGCTCGGCGTCGGCGTCGGAGTGCCGGGGATCGTCCAGTCCACCTCCACGGACGGCACGGTCGTACACGGACAGACGATCGGCTGGGACGCCGTCCCGCTGGAACGGCTCCTGCGTGCCTCGGGCCATCTGCCGCCCGGCGTGCCGTACTTCATCGACAATGGAGCCAAGACCGTGGGGCAGGCCGAGATGTGGTTCGGCGCCGGACGCGGCGCCCGCTCCGCGGTGGTCGTGCTCTTCGGATCCGGTGTCGGCGCCTGCCTGGTCACCGACGACGCCGCCCACGGCCAGGCGGTCGAATGGGGCCACCTCACCGTACGGGTGCGGGGGCGGCGCTGCCGGTGCGGGGCGCTCGGCTGTCTGGAGGCGTACGCGGGAGCCGAAGCACTTGTCGACCGCTGGCGTGAGGCGGGCGGCAGCCCCT
Source organism: Streptomyces sp. NPDC049915 (assembly GCF_040656475.1). Classification (NCBI taxonomy): domain Bacteria; kingdom Bacillati; phylum Actinomycetota; class Actinomycetes; order Kitasatosporales; family Streptomycetaceae; genus Streptomyces; species Streptomyces sp. NPDC049915. Next base: position 29,609 of record NZ_JBFAMH010000026.1, on the reverse strand, counting down.
CACCGGGAGCCGATCAGGAGGCCGCGCTGACGCAACTCCTCGCCGCGGCCCACCCGGTCGACGGCGGCGCGCCCGACCGGGTGGCCACGGCCGTGCTCGCCGAGACCGCCGCGTACCTGGGTGCCGGCCTGTCCGACCTCATCAACCTCTTCCAGGCCGAGCGTATCCTCGTCGGCCGCTGGGCCCGTCTTCAACTCGGCGCCCGATTCCTGGAGTCGGTGCGCCACCACGCCCTGTCCCGCGCCCTGAGGCATCCCGCCGCAAGCCCGGCCTCGGCCAGTTGGGCGGGCAGCGGATCGTCGGGATGCGTCGAGACGACGAGCGCACCATCGGCGCGGCCCTGCCGCAGATAGGTCAGCACCTCCTGCCGGTCTTCCGCCGACTCGGCGAACATCAGCACCGGATGCATCGAGCGCGGCCGCAGAAACCCCACGACTCCACCGACCACCCGACCGAAGAAGGGGTCCGTGAAGACCCGGGTGGCAAAGGCGTTCCGGGTGTCGTCGTCCGCGGCGTCCCCCACCCCCGACACCACGAGGGCCACCGTCTCGGCACGCCGGATCACCAGCGACCGAGCGGCCCGGTTGGGGGCGTAACCGGTCAGCTCGATCGCCCGCCGCACCATCTCCTGAAGCGCGGGATCGACATTGCGCACGCCGTTCACGACCCGCGAGACCGTCGCCCGTGACACCCCCGCCTCACGTGCGACGTCCTCCAGGGTCGGTGTCCGCCTGCTCATGTCCGCACCCTAACGGCACGCCGAAAACACCGCCTGGAGTGCGGCGGTGGCACAGCTTCGCCTGCTGCGGGGCGGGCCCGGGCCCCACTCAGGGCACGCAGGGCGGGCCGCCGGCAGTGGCACAGCCGGCGGCCCGCCGAGCTCGCTCAACTGCCGGGGACGGTGTCGGCCCGCTCGTCGTAGGAGCGGGCCTGCTCGGGCGACATCAGTCGGCGGGCTCGCCGAACCAGCGGGAGAGGTGGGCGTCCAGGTCCTGCTGATCGTCGCCGATCCAGGCGACGTGGCCGTCCGGGCGTAGCAGGACGCACGGAACGTCCAGTGCCGCAGTGGGATCCGCGAGGTGATCGACCCGGTCCGACCAGCCGCCGACGGTCAGGCGTTCGGTGCGGTCCAGCAGCAGGCCCCGGCCGCGGTGCAGCAGACCGTAGAGGCGGCCGTGTTCCACGTCGATGTCGGGCAGGCGGCGGCCGAGCAGGTCGGGGCCCTCGCCGAAGTCGTAACGGATGCCGATCGCGGTGATCTTCTCGATGAGATGGCGGTTCACCTCGTCGAAGTCCATCAGTTCGGCGAGCAGCCTGCGCACGGCCTGCGCGCCCGGTTCGGTGGAGTGCAGTTCCATCTGGGCGCGGGTGTTGTCCAGCACGTCCGCCGCGACCGGATGACGTTCCGCCTGGTAGGTGTCCAGCAGCGTTTCGGGCGCCCAGCCGCGGATCTGCGCGGCCAGTTTCCAGCCGAGGTTGAACGCGTCCTGAACGCCCAGGTTGAGGCCCTGTCCACCGGTGGGTGGATGGATGTGTGCCGCATCGCCGGCCAGCAGCACCCGGCCGACCCGATAACGGTCGGCCAGCCGTGTGGCATCCCCGAAGCGGGACAGCCGGCGCGGGGAGTGCACGCCGAAATCGGTTCCGGCGATGGCGCGCAACTGGTGTCTGAAATCCTCGAGGGTGGGCGGTTCCGCGCGGTCGCTGACTCCCGCGGCGGGAACCATGACGCTGTAGACCCGTTCGCCGAAGGGCCTGAGCCAGAATCTCGGGTGGGCCTGGCGGACTTCGGCCACCTTGGCGGCGATCTCCTCCTGGGGCACGCCCACTTCCATCTCGCCCATCAGCGTCTCGGTCCGCGAGGGCTCGCCGGGGAAGGCGACGCCGAGCAGTTTGCGCACCGTACTGCGCCCGCCGTCACAGGCGACGAGATAGCGCGAACGCAGATGCCGGCCGTCGGCCGCCTCGACGGTCACACCCTCGTCGTCCTGCTCGAGACCGGTCACCGCGCAACCGCGCCGGACCTGCGCACCCAGGTCGATCGCATGCTCCTCGAGCAGGCGAACGATGACCGGCTGCGGGATGCCCAGCAGATAGGCATACGCGGAATCCAGGCCCTGGGGGGCGGGTTTGTCGATGGCGGCGAAGAGCCCGCCGGCCGGACGCTGTCTTCCGTGTTCGCGCAGGCGATCCAGCAGTCCGCGCATTGCCATCAGCTCGAGACTGCGCATGTGCAGACCGACGATGCGGGCGAACGACGTAGGCTCGGTGTCCTTTTCCAGGACGAGTACCCGCACGTCGTGCAGCCGCAGCTCGGCGGCCAGCACCGCGCCGGTCGGCCCGCACCCGGCAATGATCACGTCGAACATGAGGGGCGCGCGATCGGCGCCGGAGGCCGGCGACGACGGCTCGGTGGTGAACTGCGGAGAGTCCATGGGTGTTGCCTTTCGGGAGTGCCTTGTCGTGGAGGCGCTCCCGGCGATACCTACGCCAATCGCCGGCCGTGACGGGAAGGGGGGAGCACCCACGTCGATACTGCGTTCATGGGTCTCACCTCCTCGGGCGGTGTCACGGTCCACGGCAAGCTACAAGCGCGAGCATCACCCCGTCCAACACTTTTCCAGCTGCTGATCCGCTGTCATCGACGGTCACCGTGCCAGTCCAGGATGAGGACAGTGGCGTCGTCCTTGAGGTTTCCCCGGCAGGCCTCCAGCACGGCGGTCGTCAGGGTGCGGACTGCCTCCCTGGGATGGCAGGTGCGGGTGTCGCGCACAAGAGAGGCCAGATCCACAGCCGCGGCACCGCGTTCCTGCATGCCGTCGGTGAGCAGGATCAGACGGTCGCCGGGGTGAAGCTGGACCTTCTGGAGTTCGTAGGAGGTGGGCGCCGCCACGCCGAAGGGCATGTTGACGGCGAGCTTGACTTCCTCCACCTCGGCGGCGCCTTCCCGCAGGCGCAGCGGCCAGGGGTGCCCTGCGTTGACCAGTTCGCAGGTGCCCGTCTCGAGCCGGATGCACAGCAGCTGGCCGGTGGCCAGGCCACGGCTGTGGGTCAGCAGGGCCTCGTGGGCTCTGTGGGCCTGCTGAAGCGCGTCGCACCCGCTTCGGCGGGCGCCGCGCAACGCACCCATGACCAACGTGGCCAGGAGGGCGGAGTTGGTGTCGTGGCCCATGGCGTCGGTGATCGACAGATGCAGCGTGTCGCGATCGAGCGTGTAGTCGTAGGTGTCGCCGCCGATGTCGTCGGCCGGGACCAGCCCTGCGGCCAGGGTGAACTGGGGTGCCTCGCAGCACGGGGCCGAGGGAAGCAGCTGGTGCTGGATCTCCGCGGCCAGGCTGGTCCGGGTGGTGCGCTGGCCCGCGTGGTAGAGGTCGGTGAAGCGGCGGTCCGTGACGATGATGTACGCCAGCGCGTGGGCCGCGTCGCCGATCTGCCGGAGCACGGTGTCGTCGGTGTACTGCAGCGTCACCTCCAGCACACCGACGCAGTCGCCGCGATTGGTCACCGGCGAGATCACGCGTCTGCCGTCCTGGCCGTCCGGTTCCACGTGCTGGCGCTGGCTGCGCAGCACCGTGTCGTACACGCTGCCCTGCAGATCGATCCGCTCGGTGGTGTCCGCGCTGCCGCCCTCGGCGGGCACGGTCAGGCGCAGCAGCCGCTGCCCCAGGAGATCGACGAAAAGGAAGGACACACGGTCCGCCCCGAAGCGCTCGCGCAGATCGCGCGCGATCACGCCGACGGACTCCCCGGGCGGCGCGGCTTCCGCGGCGGCCAGAAGCTCGCCGAGTTCCAGGCCTCCACCATCCATCGCAACCTCCCATCCGATGTCGCCACTCTTTCCCCGAGCTGCGCCGATCTCACGTGGTACGTGCATCACACCCGGGCATCGCGTCTTTCCTGCCGGCCGGTCCCTCCGATCCGCCGCGCTCTCCCCAGCACCTCCACCACCACAGGCACTGCCCGTCGCCGCAGCCCCGGCACGCGAGCCGGTCGGCCATGTCCACGCCTGCGCGTGCGCCGGCGCGGCACGGGGTGAGGACGTTGACTTCGCCCCCTCCTTCGGAGGCAACCGATCACGCTGTCGACGGAGGAATGGGGTCGAAAGCACCATTACGGTGCACACTACTGGGGTGGATCACTTTTCCGCTCGGACCCGGCACCCGTCACACGTGTCCTGCGCCCAAGCGCCGGGGGTGCCCGGGGCATGACAGCAGACGGAGGCGCGGAGGAGAGGCGTGTCGCGGATCGGTCGCAGTCCTTCGGGGAGGAGGTCCTGGGGACCCTGCTGGACCGTGCGCATCTGCTGCCGCCGGACCGCGTCGGCCCGATCGTCGCGGAAGCGGTCGCCCGGCTCGGCGGGCGGGACATCTCACTGCTCCTGCAGGACCACGGGCAGTGGGTCCTGGTGCCGTTCTCCGCGCCCGGCCTGGCCGCCGGAGACCCGGAGCTGATCGACGCGTCCGACGCCGGCACGGCCTTCCTCGAAGCGCGCTCGGTCGAAGTCCCGCAGGCCGACGGGGTACGGCTCTACATCCCGCTGCTGGACGGCGGGGACCAGGTGGGCGTCCTCGCCGTCACCCTGGCCGCCATCGACGACGACGACCGGCGGCTGCTGCGCCGGATCGCCTGCGTGGTGGCCGACATGCTGGTCACCAAGCACAGCTACACCGACCAGTTCTTCCTCACCCGGCGCCGTCAGCACATGAGTGTGGCCGCGGAGATCCAGGGCGCGCTGCTCCCGCCGCTGGCGATGAACATGCCGCGGGTGGCGGTCGCGGGCATCCTCGAGCCCGCCTACGACGTGGCAGGCGACAGCTTCGACTACGCCCTGAACGGCGATGTTCTCCACGTGGCGATGATCGACGCGATGGGCCACGGCCTGGGCGCCGCCGTGATGGCCACCGTCGCCATCGGCGCCTACCGGCATGCCCGCCGCAGCGCCGTCGATCTGGCCGAGATCTATTTCTTCATGGACCAGGCGATCGGGGAGCAGTTCGGCGCCGACCACTTCGTCACCGCGCAGATGATGCGCCTCGACACCGTCACCGGGAACCTGCAGTGGGTCAATGCCGGACACCCCGCCCCCCTGCTGCTGCGCGACAAGCGGGTCGTGGCCCGCCTGGAGTCCCCCACCACCCTGCCGGTCGGGTTCGGCGGCCTGGAGCCGGTGGTCACCGAGTTCACGCTGGAGGCGGGAGACCGCATCCTCTGCTTCACCGACGGACTCGTGGAGGAGCACCAGAGCGGTGAGCAGCCGTTCGGCGAAGAACAGCTGATCGACTGGGTGAATCGGCTGGCCGGCACCCGGATGGGACCCCGAGCCATGGTCCGCGCGCTGTCCCATGCCCTCAAGGAAGCCCGCAAAGGACGCACCACCGACGACGCCACGCTCTTCCTCGTCGAATGGCCCGGACCGGCCCCCGCCGACATCGGCGGACCGTGAACTCCGGTACGCATCCACGGCGCCCGGGGCGTCCCCGCCGCTGTCCAGCCACCGAACAGACTGGCCGTCCACCCTTGTTGACGGTACGCGCCAAGCCGTGGGCCCAGGCGTCGCCCACCGGCCACGGCGGTACCCCTCGGACAGAGGGGCTGGTCAGCGGCCGGTGAAGACGGCGTCGCGCCGCTCGACGAAGGACTGGACGCCCTCGGCGCCGTCGGCGGTGGTGAGCAGCCGGGCGATGTCGGGGCGCAGGCGCTCGACGGCGGCCCGGTCGCCGTGCTCGTGAGCCAGGTGGGCGGAGTTCAGGACGGTGCGCACGCCCAGGGGAGCGGACTTCTCCACGATGAGGACGGCGATCTCCGTGGCCCGCGCCACGGCCGACGGGCCGTCGGCCGTGACCTCCTGCACCAGTCCGATGCGGTGCGCCTCCGCGGCGTCGAACTCCTCGCCGGTCAGGACCCAGCGCATGGCGTTGCCCCAACTCGCCTGCCGCGGGAAGCGGAACGTGGCGCCGCCGAAGGGGTAGATGCCGCGGCGGATCTCGTACTGCGCGAAGCGCGCGTCACCGGACGCCACACGGATGTCGGCGGCGAGCAGCAGCTCGATGCCGAGGGTCATCACCCAGCCGTGCGCGGCGGCGACGACGGGCTTGGTCCAGGGGCCGTCCAGCCGCCAGGGGTCGCGGCCGCCGTCGGGGAGGGGGAAGTGTCCGGAGGCGAGTTCGGCGCCGACGTCGGCCATGTCGAGACCGCCGGTGAAGTGGTCGCCGTGCGCGAAGAGAACCCCGCACCACAGATCGTCGTCGGATTCCAGCAGCCCGTAGGCAGCGGCCAGCTCGCCGAGCATGTCCCGGGTGAAGGCGTTGCGCTTGGCCGGGCGGTTCAGCCCCATGAGCAGCACGTGCCCCTTGCGTTCGACGGTGACGGTTTTCAGGCGCGCCTGGGCAGCACTCATCACTTCTCCTCGTCAGTTGCATGATGAGACTCAGTAGACGCTAGAGGGGCTACCGCGCCAGAAACAAGTCCATCTCATGATGAAACTGATAAGGTCGATGGGGTGAGAAGGACCTCGTTCGCCGGCTGGCCCTGTTCGATCGCCCGCACGGTCGACCTCCTGGGCGACGCGTGGACCCTGCTGGTGCTGCGCGAGATCTTCTACGGCGAGTCGCGCTTCGACGGCTTCATCGACTCGCTCGGCATCGCCCGCAACACCCTCACCGACCGGCTGCGGCGCCTGGAGGACGCGGGCCTCCTGGAACGCCGCGCCTACCAGACGGAACCGGTCCGCCATGCGTACCTGCCCACGCAGAAGGGCCGTGACTTCTTCGGCGTCCTCGCTGCCCTCAACGCGTGGGGCGACCGCTGGCTGGCGGACGACGAGGGCGTACCGGTGGTCATGCGGCACACCGTGTGCGGACACGACACACGGGCCCGGGTGGTGTGCTCCTCCTGCGGTGAGCCCCTGGACAGCGAGGACGTGACGGTACGCACCGGCCCCGGCTACCCGGCTCGGCTTCGCGACGACCCCGTGGTGAAGGCCCGCTTCGGAGCGGACGCCCCAGCCGGTGGCGACAGTTGCCGGCAGCCGTCCGACCGATCACCTACCTCACGCGGTCACCTCCGCTGAACGGCGCTCCGGTCCCGGCCGGTGGACCGGTGACGTACGGTGGGCGCATGGCCCCGCCTCTCCCGGGCCCGCTGGCCCACCTGGCGCCGCTGCTCAGTCACTACGGCTACTGGGCCGTCGGCGCCGTCGTCTTCGTGGAGGACTTCGGCATTCCCGCCCCCGGCGAGACGATCCTGATCGCTGCGGGGATCTATGCCGGGGCCGGGCGGCTGAACATCGTCGCCGTCGCGGCGCTCGCGTTCGTCGCGGCCGTCGCCGGGGACAACGTCGGCTATCTGATCGGGCGGACCGGCGGACGCGCCTTCGTCCACCGCTGGGGTCGCTACGTCTTCCTGACGCCCGAACGCTTCCACAGGGCCGAGGAGTTCTTCGCACGCAACGGCGCCAAGATCGTCACCGTTGCCCGCTTCGTCGAGGGACTGCGCCAGGCCAACGGCATCATCGCGGGCACCAGCGGCATGCCCTGGCGCCGCTTCCTCGTCTTCAACGCCCTCGGTGCCGCGCTCTGGGTCGGCCTGTGGGCCACTCTGGCCTACCTGGCCGGCACCCACATCACCGCCATCTACGACGAGATCACCCGCTACCAGCTCTACGCCCTCATCGCCCTGGGCGTCCTCGCCGCCGTGTTCCTCGGCAGGCACCTGCTGCGGCGCCGGCACCAGAACTGACGACGACGGCTCCGAGCCGCGCGGCGAACGGGCACAAGGCACCCAGCACCCCTGGTTCCGGGCCGCCCCCGGCGCCGGACCCGGCAGCCAGCAGCGGGAACTCTTCCACTTCCGCCCCGGCCGCGGCGCGCGCGGCGAACTCCCGCCCAACGACTGGCCCTCCCAGTTCGCCGGGCCCCCTGGACCCGGGTGGCCGACGGCGAGTGGTACCTGCACCTGTTCACGCCCGAGCAGCCCGACCTCAACTGGGCCCACCAGGCCGTGCGCCGGGAGCACGAGGACATCCTGCGCTTCTGGTTCGAACGCGGCGTGGCGGGCGTACGCATCGACTCCGCCGCCCTGCTCGTGAAGGACCCGGCGCTCGCCGACTTCACCGAGGGCGTCGACCCGCACTCCTACATATACCGGGACGAACTGCACGACATCTACCGCTCCTGGCGGGCGATCGCCGACGAGTACGGTGCGGTGTTCGTCGGCGAGGTCTGGCTCCCGGACACCGAACGCTTCGCCCGCTACCTGCGCCCCGACGAACTGCACACGGCCTTCAACTTCACCTTCCTCACCTGTCCCTGGGCGCCGGACCGGCTGCGCCGCTCGATCGACGACACGCTCGCCGAGCACACACCCCGGTCGGCGCCCCGGCCACCTGGGTGCTGTGCAACCACGACGTGCCCCGCACCGTCACCCGGTACGGCCGCCGCGACACCGCCTTCGACTTCGCGACCAAGGCCTTCGGCACACCCACCGACCTGGAACTCGGCCCCGACGCGCCCGCGCCGCCGCCCTGCTGACGCTGGCTCTGCCCGGATCCGTCCATCTCTACCAGGGGGAGGAACTGGGTTTGCCCGAGGCCGACGTGCCGCTCGACCGCATCCAGGACCCCATGCACTTCCGCTCCGGCGGCACCGACCCGGGGCGCGACGGCTGCCGCATCCCGCTGCCCTGGGAGGCCGACGCCTCCTACGCCGGGTTCGGCTCGCACGGCGAACCCTGGCTGCCGCAGCCCGCCGGCTGGGCCGCGTACGCCGTCGACCGGCAGAGCGGCGACCCGGAGTCGATGCTCACCTTCTACCGGCGGCCCCTGGCGGTGCGCCGCTGCGAGGACGGCCTCGGCGACTCCCCCCTGACCTGGCTTCCCACACAGGACGGCGTCCTCGCCTTCGCCCGGCCGGGCGGCCTGCGCTGCGTGGTCAACCTGGCGGCAGCCCCCGCGGACCTGCCGCCGCACGCACGGCTGCTCCTGGCCAGCGGCCCCCTCACCCCGGACGGCAGGCTCCCGCAGGACACGGCGGTGTGGCTGCGTACGGAGTCAGCGGTGAACATCGGTGCGGCCGGCCCCGTAGGCCCGGGCCAGGGCGTGGAAGGACTCCTTCGGTTCCCAGTGCCACGGGGAGTCCGGGTCGCCCGGGCGGTCCCGAACTGTCTTCACAAGGCTGTAGCTCGCCATGTCCAGGTCGAACTGGGGCTCGGCACGGTGCGGGGCGTCCGGGGTGACGAACGTGTAGGCCATGGCCGCGTGCAGACGCATCGACTCGAAGACGCGCAGCACCTCGGTGAGGTACGCGGCCTGGGTGCGTTCGCTGCGGACGAGGCCCGCCCTGACCTCGGGCGGCGTCGTCGTGTAGTCGACGACGTCCCACCCCATGCCGCCCAGTTCCGGTGCACCTTCGAACGTACAGGTGCCGAACTCGCTGATCGCGAGCGGCTTCCCGGGGCGCAGGTACCGGCGCAGTTCGCGGACGTGATCCCGGGCGGTGGGGTGGGAGCCGTAGTAGTCGAAGCAGACGAGGTCGAACAGGTCCCAGTCAACGTCCTCGTCCTGGGCGGCGGCGTACGACAACGGCCCGTGGAAGACGGACCGGCCCACGGCCGCGGCCCGTGCGGTGAACCGGCGGAGCCGCCGTGCCGTACGCACCGGGTCGTAGGCACCCTTGAGGAGGTTCTCGATGCGCTCCTGAGCCGTGGCACCGGGCACGATGCCGGGCACGAACAGCAGGAACTCGCACCCCACGTTCAGCTGCACCCGCACCCCCTGGCGGCGCAGCCGCTCGGCGAACCGGCCCGTCTGCGCGAGGTGGTCGAGGATGTCGGCGGCGGGCACGTCGCCCAGTGTCGGCTCCAGCCAGACGTTCAGGCCGAGTTCCGCCGCTTCGGTGGCGGTGACGGTGAGCCGCTCGACACCGTCGCCGGTGACCTTCACGGTGTCGGCGTGCAACTGGTGCCGTATCGCCCGTAAGTCCGCGGCGGCGCGGAGCGGGCTCCATGCCGTGGCCGGGGTTTCGCCCGCGCCGACCTCGTAGACGACGCCCCGGTGCCGCAGTTCGCCGCGCGAGACGGTGAGGCCGGCTGCGGCGGGCGCCGTCGGAAGTGCCGCTGCGGGCACTGGTGGAGGCGCCACCGAGGCGCCGGCCGCGCCGGCCGCGCCGGCCGCGAGGCCCAGGAAGCGTGCCCTGCTGATCCTGTCGTTCCTCATGACACCTCGCATCGACTAGCCGCGGCTGAAGGGGAGTTTGGTGGTGAGCCAGGTGACCAGCGCGGACGGATTGCGGCTCTGGGTCCACAACCGGCCGGGCCCGGTGAACTCGAAGACCAGGCCCTCGCCGGACTTCATGGTCTGCATCAGCCCCTGCGTCACCTTGCGGGTGCGGTACGACAGCCCGTCCTCGAAGGCGACCAGGTGCCCGGAGTCGAGGACGAGCGTCTGGCCGGGGCCCAGCTCGACGCGGTCCAGGGCGCCGTAGCAGGCGGCGGCCACCCGCCCCGTCCCTTCGGCCCGCACCAGGAAGCCGCCCTCGCCCCCGGCCAGGTTCTTGAACCCGCCCCATGTGGTGTCGAGGCCGATCCCGTCGGAGGAGCACAGCCACGCGCCGCGGGCGAGGCTCACCCCGCCGTCGACGTCGATGGCCGTCACGTCGCCCGGCAGCTGCGCGGCGAGATCCACCCAGCCGCCGCCGGCGTCCGCGGTGAACCGGGTGACGAACAGCGACTCACCGCCCAGGACGCTCCGCTTGAGCCCCTTGAACAGCCCGCCCTCCGCCTTCGCCGCGACGGCGATCCCACCGGAGGTCGCCATCATCGCCCCGGACTCGGCCCGCACCGACTCACCGGCGGCCAGGCGCACCCTGGCCACCGTGAACGACGGGCTGTGTCGTACGTCGATATCCATACCGGCCACGCTAGGAACGGCCTCGCCCCCGCCGCGTCGGCCGAAGGTAGCCGGAGTGTCCGACCATCGGATGTCCCTCGGCCCCGCCCACGCGACTTTCCTCCCGCCCGCGGTGGCTACTTGGCGGCCCAGTAGCCCAGGTCGTTGACGCCCAGGGCGTCCGCCTGCTGCAGCGCCTCGGGCGAGCCCAGCAGATCGGGCGGCAGATAGCCGGAGCGGACGCCGAGGTCCCAGCCGTGCACCTGGACCGCGAGGACGGCCAGGGCGAGCACGCCGAGCGGAAGGAGGGTCGCGGCGGAGGGATCGGCGCCGACGCCCTGCCGGTGCTCGACGAGCCGGTCCGCGAGTGCTTTCTCGAAGCGGGCCCGGTCGTCGTCCAGGAGTATCCGCAGCAGGCGCTGGTCGGGGGTCACAGGCCCCGCCGCATCCAGGCTCCGGGCGGCTTCGGCGCGTGCGTCGTCGTCCGGCTTGCACAGCGGTACGGTCGGCCAGTCCCGCGGCAGATGCCCCTCCGCCTCGGTCAAGTAGCCGCACAGGGCGTCCATGGCCGCGAGATCCGCCGGATCCGACACCGGGGTGAACCGCGAGTACGGCACCCCGTCCCGGACCGCCGACGCGCAGTCGCCGCGCAGCGTCAGGCCGATCGCGCGCTGCCAGTCCCACACCAGCCCGCTGACCAGGCACAACTCGAACGCGTCCAGCCATGTCCGGGCCGTCGGGGCGTGATCGACCACGTCGGTGAAGGCGACGTCCTCGCTGGTGAGCTCCTCGTCGATGAGCGGGAAGAAGACCTCCTGATCACCGTCGGGGAAACACCCGATGCTCAGCGCGCCCAGCGCGCACTCCGCCGCGGTCCGCAGAGCAGCCCGTGACGTCTCGTCGAGCAGGGGCTCCCGCACCGTGCGGGCCGCGACGTGCTCGACGAGTTCGTCGCCCATCTCCCGCAGTCTCAGCGGGGACGCGTCCTCGTACCGCAGCCCGTGCCGGCGCCCCCGGGCTCGTTGGTGGATGTCCTCGAGCGCCTCGGTCATACGCCGGCCGCTGACGGCATGACGCGTCACTTCGCGCACAGGCGCCGTCCTTTCATGATCTTCTCGACAGGGGGTGGCACGCTATCAGTGGGCACTGACAGCACCCCGGGTCGAGGGCGCAGGGGCGGCGCACGCCCATGGCCATACACCAAGGCCGGTCTTTCATTCAGTGAAACAAACCACGGTGCCGCCCCCTCTGCTCGGGCGACTGTGGCGGGTAGGTTCCTACGACCTGCGGCCATCCGGGGAACACGGTCCAGGGGACACCCATCGATCGTGGATACCCGTCACCCTCCTCCGAGGAGAGATCACGAGAATGTCTGCCCATGAACCCGCGCACCACCCACCGCAGCGGATCGGCGTCGTCGCCGAGTCCGCCTCCGGGGAGACGCGTGTCGCGGCGACCCCCGCCACGGTGCGTCAGCTGCTAGGCCTCGGCTACGAAGTCGTCGTGGAACCCGAGGCCGGGGCGGCCTCCGGCTTCACGGACCAGAGCTACCGCGACGCCGGCGCGGAGATCGGCGAGGCCTGGACCGCGGACGTCGCACTGAAGGTGAACGCCCCCTCCGACGCGGAGATCGCCCGGCTGCGGCCGGGCGCGACCGTGGTCGCCGTGCTGGCCCCGGCGCAGCGGCCCGAGCTGCTCCGGACGCTCGCCGAGGCCGGCATCACCGCGCTGGCGCTGGACGCGGTGCCCCGCATCTCGCGCGCCCAGTCGATGGACGTGCTGTCGTCGATGGCGAACATCGCCGGGTACCGGTCGGTCATCGAGGCCGCGCACGTCTTCGGCCGGTTCTTCACCGGCCAGGTCACCGCGGCGGGCAAGGTGCCGCCGGCGAAGGTGCTCGTCGCGGGCGTGGGCGTGGCCGGCCTCGCGGCGATCGGCGCCGCCTCCAGCCTCGGTGCCGTCGTACGGGCCACCGACCCGCGGCCCGAGGTCGCGGACCAGGTGAAGTCGCTGGGCGGCGAGTACCTGGCGGTGGACGTCGCCCAGGAGGCGAGCACCGACGGGTACGCCAAGGCGACCTCCGCCGACTACGACCGCGCCGCCGCCGAGCTCTACCACGAGCAGGCGAAGGACGTGGACATCGTGATCACGACCGCGCTGATCCCGGGCCGGCCGGCGCCGCGCCTGCTGACGGCCCGGGACGTGGCCGCGATGAAGCCGGGCAGCGTGATCGTCGACATGGCGGCCGCCCAGGGCGGCAACGTCGAGGGCACGGTCGCCGGCCGGGCCGTGGTCACCGACAACGGCGTCACCATCATCGGTTACACCGACCTCGCCTCCCGGCTGCCCGCCCAGGCCTCGCAGCTGTTCGGCACCAACCTGGTGAACCTGATCAAGCTGCTCACGCCCGGCAAGGACGGCCGGCTGACGATCGACTTCGACGACGTCGTGCAGCGGGCCGTGACCGTGGTGCGCGACGGCGACGTCACCTGGCCGCCACCGCCCGTGTCGGTCTCGGCCGCGCCGGCCGCTGCCGCCGCGCAGCCCGTGACACCGCCCGAGCCGAAACGACCGAGACTGACCCCCGCGGGACGCTTCACCCTGATCGGGCTCGGCATGCTCGCGATGTTCCTGCTGGTCGCCTTCGCGCCCGCCCAACTCGCGGGGAACTTCACCGTGTTCGCCCTAGCGGTGGTGATCGGCTACTACGTCATCGGCAAGGTGCACCACGCGCTGCACACGCCGCTGATGTCGGTGACCAACGCGATCTCCGGCATCGTCGTGATCGGCGCGCTGCTGCAGATCGGGCACGAGAGCACGCTCGTCACCGCGCTGTCGGTCGTGGCGATCCTGCTGACGAGCGTCAATGTCTTCGGCGGTTTCGCCGTCACCCGCCGCATGCTGTCCATGTTCTCGAAAGGCTGAGCCGAGATGACCTCCCTGACAGCCTCCCACGCTGCCGACCTGGTCGCCGCGCTGCTGTTCATCCTGAGCCTGGCCGGCCTGTCCCAGCACCGCACCTCCCGCGCCGGCGTCGTCTACGGCATCGCCGGTATGGCCCTCGCGCTGGTCGCCACCGTCGTGGTGGCGGCACAGAGCATCACCGCCGCGGCGGTGGCCCTGATCGTGGTGGCGATGGCGCTCGGCGCCGCGATCGGACTGTGGCGGGCCCGGCGCGTCGAGATGACGCAGATGCCGGAACTGATCGCCGTGCTGCACAGCTTCGTCGGCCTCGCCGCGGTGCTGGTCGGCTGGAACAGCTACCTGGAGGTGGAGGCCCACGGCGCCGCCCAGACCCGGATCGGCGACGACCTGCTCGGCATCCACCACGCCGAGGTGTTCATCGGCATCTTCATCGGCGCCGTCACCTTCACCGGCTCGATCGTCGCGTTCCTGAAGTTGTCGGCGCGCATCAAGTCCCGCCCGCTGATGCTGCCCGGCAAGAACGCGCTCAACATCGGTGCGCTGGTCGCGTTCGTCGGTCTGACCGTGTGGTTCACCATCACCCCGAACCTGGGGCTGATGATCGCGGTGACCGTGCTGGCGCTGGCCCTGGGCTGGCATCTGGTCGCCTCCATCGGCGGCGGCGACATGCCCGTCGTCGTCTCCATGCTGAACAGCTACTCGGGCTGGGCGGCGGCCGCGGCCGGCTTCCTGCTCGACAACAACCTGCTGATCGTCACGGGTGCGCTGGTCGGCTCCTCCGGTGCCTACCTGTCGTACATCATGTGCAAGGCGATGAACCGGTCCTTCCTCTCCGTCATCGCGGGCGGCTTCGGCATCGAGGCGCCCTCCGGCGGCGACGAGGAGCAGGGCGAGTACCGCGAGGTGCGGGCCGCGGAAGTGGCCGAGACGCTCGCCGAAGCCCGCTCGGTGATCATCACCCCCGGCTACGGCATGGCCGTCGCGCAGGCCCAGCATCCCGTCGCGGAACTGACGCGTCAGCTGCGCGAGCGGGGAGTGGAGGTCCGCTTCGGCGTCCACCCGGTGGCCGGGCGCCTGCCGGGGCACATGAACGTGCTGCTGGCCGAGGCGAAGGTGCCGTACGACATCGTCCTGGAGATGGACGAGATCAACGACGACTTCGCCGGTACCTCGGTCGTCCTGGTCATCGGAGCGAACGACACCGTCAACCCCGCCGCGACCGAGGACCCGTCCAGCCCGATCGCCGGCATGCCGGTGCTGCGGGTTTGGGAGGCCGAACAGGTCATCGTCTTCAAGCGCTCCATGGCCTCCGGCTACGCCGGTGTGCAGAATCCGCTGTTCTTCCGCGAGAACAGCAGCATGCTCTTCGGCGACGCCAAGCAGAGCGTCGATGAGATCCTGCACGCGCTGGGCACCGACGCGCCGAATCCCGGCACACGCGAGGCGACGGCGGCGGGCCGCTGACCCGGCGCTCCGGGTAGCCGCTTCACGGACGGTCGGCACCGACGGGCTCGTCCCCCGTTCGTCCGCCGGTGCCGACCGTCCGGCGATGACACGGACCGCTCGCAGATCCTCCGGCCTCAGGGTGCGGAAGGCGAGCGGGCCCGAGACCTATCGTGCGGGTCAGGGCTCCTCCTCCCGGGTGGCCCGAAGGAGGAGCCGCATGGCCGAGATCCAGGAACTGCTGGACGAGCTGCGAGGGCTTCCGTCCAGCTCCCCGAGGACCGCGCGGGAACTCGCCGAAACGGTCGGCAGGGTCAAGAGCGCCGCCGGTCGCTGGTCCGACGTCCTGGACGACGTACGGCGGTGGTCGGCGGCGCACGCGGGACCGCGCGCGGCGGCCGCGCTGGAGATCGCCTTCCGCAAGGCCGAGGAGTGCTTCGTCGAGTTGGAGATCGCCCACCAGGACCTCAAGCTGACCGGAGAACAGCGCTGACCGACGCCGTTCAGGCGCTCGTGTCCGTGCGTTCCGCTGTCTGGTCCGAGATCGCGGGGCTGCGTACACTCGCCGCAGCAGTGCGAGCCGGGGATCTTGGGGGTGCGGGATTGGGCGCGGACTCCGTCCCTCGGCGCGAGGTGGTCACCGGGGAGCCGGCGGCGACACGCAGCGCGGGCACGCGTCCGCATCCGGGGCCGGCCCGCGCGAGCGACGCCGGCGCCACCGAGGACGTCCCACCGGTCCGGGCGCTGATGCGCAACCAGGCCCGGCTCGCCCTGAGTGCGGTCGCGCTGCTCGTCACCCTGCTGGGGCTGCTGCCCCTGCTGCTTCGTCTGGTGCCGCCGCTCGATGCGCAGGGGCATGCCCCGCTCCTCGTATGGCTCGCCCTCGGCCTGGCGCCCTATCCGGTCCTGCTGTGCATCGGGCGCTGGTACGTCCGCCACGCGGAACGGCACGAGGACGAGTATGTCGCAGCAGCGCCGTCGAAGGAGCCGTGAGCCCGGCGCCCCGGACCGTTCGGGGTCTGGACGGACCCCGGCGGGTCGTGGCTATCGTCCTGCGGGAAGCCCACCGCACGGGGTGGGCCGCCTGACGGAACCTGGGGGACGGGTCGGATGGGTGACGGGACTGCGGCCGGCACACAGGGACGCGAGCAGGCCCAGCGGCGGGCGGGCTTGCGGGCGCTCGCGGTCGACGACGAGGCACCGGCCCTGGAGGAACTGCTGTACCTGCTGCGCGGCGACGCCCGCGTCGGCCACGCCGAAGGAGCCCGGGGCGCCACCGAGGCGCTGCGCCGGCTCGGCCGGGCCGTCGGGGAGGGGCAGGGCGCGGACGCCGGCATCGACGTGGTCTTCCTCGACATCAACATGCCCGGTCTCACCGGCCTCGACATGGCGCATCTGCTGGCGGGATTCGCGGCACCCCCGCTGATCGTGTTCGTGACCGCTCACGAGGACCACGCGGTGCGGGCCTTCGACCTGAAGGCCGTCGACTACCTGCTCAAACCGATCCGCAGGGAGCGGTTCTCGGAGGCGGTGCGGCGGGTGACCGAGACCCTCGCCGCCGCCGCGGGCCCCCATGCCGCGCACGCACGCCCGGGCACCCCGGCCACCGCACCCGAGCGGACCGGCGCCCTCCCGGCCCGTACCCCCGCCGTGGAGGTCGCCCACATCCCCGTGGAACTCGGTGGAGTGACGCGTTTCGTCGACATCGACGACATCACCCATGTCGAGGCGCAGGGCGACTACGCCCGCGTCCACACCCGCCAGGGCGGCGGTCACCTGATCCGCAATTCCCTGACCGCCCTGGAGGAGAGCTGGCGCCCCCGCGGCTTCGTCCGTATCCACCGGCGGTACCTGGTCCGTCTGTCGAGCATCGAGGAACTCCGTCTCGACGGCGGCGGCCTGAGCGTACGCATCGGCGACCGGATCCTCGCGGTGAGCCGGCGCAACGCCCGTGAACTGCGCGATCTGCTCGTCCGGCGGGCGAACGCAGCCCCGCGGCGCGGCCGTTGACCCCGCCGGGCGCCGGCCTTCCCCGGCCCCCCGCCGCCGTCCGGGAAGAAGGTACGGCACCTGTTCCACCACAGCACCGCTGCGTACACTCACCGCCACGTGTGATCAACGCCAGGGCGGCGAGCACGACCAGCGGAGCCCCGGTGCCGGACCCCTCGTGAGGCGGCGCGGGCCGGTCCACACGACGCGCAGGGGGCGAGCGGTTGAACCAGGCCTACGCGATAGCCGCGGTGTCGGTGGTCGTGACGCTCACCCTGCTCGTCGGCGCGCTCGGGCTGCGCATCTCCCGCACCACGTCCGACTTCTACGTCGCCTCCCGCAGCGTCCCACCGCGGCTGAACGCCTACGCCATCAGCGGCGAGTACCTGTCGGCCGCGTCGTTCCTGGGGGTCGCCGGGCTGGTGCTCGCCCAGGGCGTCGACATGCTGTGGTACCCGATCGGCTACACGGCCGGGTTCCTCGTCCTGCTGATCTTCGTCGCGGCCCCGCTGCGCCGCTCGGGCGCCTACACCCTGCCCGACTTCGCCGAGGCACGGATGGAATCCCAGGCGGTGCGGCGCATCGCCTCCGTGCTCGTCGTCGGCATCGGCTGGCTCTACCTGCTGCCCCAGCTGCGCGGCGCCGGACTCACCCTGCGCCTGCTCACCGGCGCCCCCCAGTGGTGCGGCGGTCTGCTGGTCGCCGCGGTGGTGACGACAGCGGTGGCGGCCGGGGGCATGCGCAGCATCACCTTCGTCCAGGCCTTCCAGTACTGGCTGAAACTGACCGCGCTGCTTATCCCGGTGGTCTTCCTGCTCGCCGCCTGGCGGGCCGACCACACCCCGCAGCCGTCCTGGGACCGCCCGGCCACCTTCCACCGGCCCACGCTCGTCAGCCTGGGCACGCCGCAGGACATCGCGATCGACCGGCCCGTCCGCGTCACCGCGCAGGGCACGATCGACGGCACGTACCACGACCGGGACGAGCTGCTGCTCGCCCCGGGCGCGCACCGCCTCGCGGCCGGCAGCTCGCTGAGCTTTCCCGCCGGAGCGGGCGTACCCCGGCCGGTGACCGGGGAGCGGGCCCGCACGCTGCCCGCCGGCTGGGCGCGACCGGTGGCGCAGAGCCGCGAGGAACACGGCCTGTACGCGACCTACGGCCTCATCCTGGCCACGTTCCTCGGCACCATGGGGCTGCCGCACGTCGTGGTGCGGTTCTACACCAACCCGGACGGACGCGCCGCCCGCCGCACCACCGTCATCGTCCTCGGACTGCTCGGCGTCTTCTACCTCCTCATGCCCGTCTACGGCGCGCTCGGCCGCCTGTACGCCCCCGATCTGATGCTGTCGGGCGACACCGACGCGGCGGTGCTCCTGCTGCCCCAGCGGCTCATCGGCGGCATGGCCGGCGACCTGGTCGGTGCGCTGGTCGCCGGCGGGGCGTTCGCGGCGTTCCTGTCCACCACCTCCGGGCTCGCCCTGTCGGTCGCCGGCGTGCTCGCCCAGGACGTCCTGCCCACCCTCGGCGTACGGCACTTCCGGCTCGCCACGCTGCTCGGCATCGCGGTACCGGTCGCCGCCTCGCTCGCCCTGCCGGACCTGCCCGCCGCAGGCGCCGTCGGGCTGGCCTTCGCCGTCTCCGCCTCGTCGTTCTGCCCGCTGCTGGTGCTCGGGATCTGGTGGCGGGGCCTCACCCCGCCCGGTGCCGCGGCCGGACTGGTGGTGGGCGGGGGCTGCGCGCTGGCCGCGGTCGCCGCGGCGATGGGCGGCACGCCCCGCTCCGGGTGGCTGCACGTGCTGTGCGCCTGGCCCGCGGTGTGGTCGGTGCCGCTGGGCTTCGCCACCATGATCGTGGTCTCCCTCGCCACCCGGCACCGCGTCCCGCGCAGCACCGCCGCGATCATGGCCCGGCTGCACCTCCCCGAGACGGGCGGTACGCGCTCCTCGTCACCATGACGGGCCCGTCCTCCCCGTCCTCCCGTCGGTAAGGAAAGCAGCATGAGTACTCTGGCCACCGCGCTCGTCACCGCCGGCGGCGCGGCGCTGTTCGCCCTCGGTGCGGGCGCGGGTTACCTGACCGCCCGCCAGGGCCGCCGGGAGCCGCCCGGGCTCGGTTCCCCGGTGGAGCGCGCCACGTTCCACACCCTGCACACCGCCTCGCTCGCCGCGCGTCCGCTGCGCGCCGGACTCACCCCCGACACCGCCCGCAAGGCGGCCCGGCGGCTGAGACCTCTGCTGGGCGAGGCGTCCATGACCCTGACGGACGAGGGGACGGTGCTCGCCTGGGAGGGGCCGGGCGCCCACCACCGGGACCTGGTGGAGCGGCTGCTGCCCGAAGTGGTGGGCAAGGGCGGCACCCGGGCCGTCAAGGTCGACTGCGACCGTCCGGACTGCACCGTGCGCTGGGGTGTCGTCACCCCTCTCGCCGTCGACGGCCGCCGGAGCGGGGCGCTGGGAGCCTTCGGGCCCGAGGAGTCCGCCGCCCTGGCCCGGGCCGCCGACGAGGTGGCCCGCTGGGTCTCCGTGCAGCTGGAACTGGTCGACCTCGAGCGCAGCCGCTCCGACGTCATCGAGGCGGAGATCCGGGCGCTGCGGGCGCAGATATCGCCGCACTTCATCTACAACTCCCTCGCGTCCATCGCCTCCTTCGTCCGCACCGACCCCGACCGGGCCCGCGAACTGCTCCTTGAATTCGCCGACTTCACCCGCTACAGCTTCCGCAAGCACGGCGACTTCACCACGCTCGCCGATGAGCTGCGCTCCATCGAGCAGTACCTGGAGCTGGCCCGGGCGCGCTTCGGCGACCGGCTGGAGGTGAACCTGCGGATCGCGCCCGAGGTGCTGTCCGTGTCGCTGCCGTTCCTGTGTCTGCAGCCGCTGGTGGAGAACGCCCTCAAGCACGGACTCGAGGACAGCATGGAGCGCAGCTCCATCACCATCCTCGCGGAGGACGACGGCCCCGAGGCCCGGGTGATCATCGAGGACAACGGGGTCGGTGTGGAACCGGAACGGCTGCGCCGGATCCTGCAGGGAAGGGGCGGGCCGGCCACGGGCATCGGGCTGCGCAACGTGGACACGCGGCTGCGCCAGGTGTACGGCGATGACTACGGGCTTGTCATCGAGACCGCCGTCGGAGCGGGGACGAAGGTCACCGTACGCATCCCCAAGTTCCGCGCGGGCGTCCGCTCCTCGCCGCCGGGCCGGTGAGCTACGTGCCGTCCGCGGTGCCGAGGGCCTGGAAGTCGACCATCCCGTACGCGTCGTCGACGTAGACGTTGGTCAGCCGCGGGCTGCGGTAGTTGAGGGCCTTGTCGGCGACGATCGGCAGGTAGTAGGCGCCGTCGGTGACCTTGTGGTTGATCCGGCGGTACAGCTCGTTCGCCCCCGCCGGGTCGGTTTCCGACCGGGCCCGGTCCAGGAGGGCGTTGACCTCCGGGTCGTTCATCTGGGCGTAGTCGACGTTGTCGGCGGGCGTGATCAGGCGCCCGTCGGCCAGGGACGGAAGGAAGCCGGAGGCGTGGGGGTAGTCGGCGCCCCAGGCGAACAGCATGAGGCCGTAGCCCTTCTTCTTGACCTCGCCGGGCGAGCCCACGACCGAGAAGAAGTCCGAGACGTCCAGCCGTTCGGTCTGGACGGTGATCCCCACGGCCTTCAGGGACTGCTGCAGCGCCTGTGCGGTCTGCTCGTCCTGCGGCTTGCCCTCCCGCAGGACGAGCTTGGTGGTGAAGCCCTGCGCTCTGCCGCAGGCCCGCAGTTCCTCCCTGGCCTTCTCCGGCTGCGGCTTGCCGCCGGTCAGGTCGAACGGGTCGTAGTCGTCGGAGCCGGGCAGCGTCGGGGGCAGCATGTTGCCGTGCAGGGACCCGGCCGTCACTCCGCCGCGCGCGGTACGGAGCGCGGTGGTGTCGGCGGCGTAGAACACGGCCTTGCGGCAGTGCGGGTTGTCGAGCGGTGCCGTCTTCGACACCAGTGCCAGGCTGCGCAGGTAGCCGGTGAGCGGGGCGTCGGCGTGGGCCTTGAGCTTCGGGTCCTGCACCACCTTGCTCGCGGCGCTCTGCTCCAGGCCGGCCTGCTGGACGTCGAGGTCCGCGGTGCCGTCGAGGAGCCGCGCGGCCACGTCGCCGGCGGTCGTGACGGTCAGTTCGATCCGGTCCGGCAGCGCGCTGCGCAGCGGGTCGGTCGCCCGGCTCCAGTTCTCGTTGCGCACGAGGACGAGCGACCGTCCGGGCGTGTACGAGGCGAACCGGTACGGTCCGGAGGAGACGGGCCTGTCGGCGTAACCGGCGCCGGTGTCCCGTTTCTGCGGTACGGGGGAGGTGGCGCCCATGGCCAGCAGGTACGGAAAGCGCGAGTCGGCCTTGGCCAGCCGGAAGACGAGTGTCCGGTCGTCCGGCGTCTCGACGGACCGCAGACCGGAGCGCGCCGACGCCCCGTCCTTGTACGGTCCCGGGTAGTTCTGCCCCTGGTCCAGCGTCTCGATCAGATAGGTGGGGCCGCCGGTGACGACGTCCTGGGCGAAGACGCGCTCGATGCCGTACTTGACGTCCTTCGCGGTGATCGGCGTGCCGTCCTCGAACTTCAGACCGGACCTCAGCTTCACCGTGTACTTCCGGCCGTCCGCCGAGACCTGCGGCTGGGCCTCGGCCAGGTCCGGGACGAGCGTGCGGCCGCTCTTGCCGGGCTTGGGGGCGTAGGTGAGCAGCGTACGGGCGTAGAGGCGCTGCATGTTCCACACCCAGCCGTAGTAGGAGCGGCCCGGGTCCCAGGAGTCGGCGTCGGCGCCGCTCACCAGGCGCAGCGTGCCGCCCTTGCGGTCGGAGGCGTTGACCACGTGGCCGACGGCGGCGTCGAAGCCCGTGGGGGCGGCGGCGGAGGCACGCGGACCGCTGTGGGGTGTGTCGCCCTTGTCCCGGCCCTGCTGGGCGAGCAGGGCGGTGATGCCGCCACCGGTGACGAGCGCCGCCGCGAGAGCGATCGCCACGAGACGGCGGCGCCCGGCACGGCCGGGCCGCGGCGTGGGCGGGTCGGCGGGCGTGCCGGGGGAGAGGACGAAAGGCTCGTGGGCGGGCGGTGCCGGAGTGCGGGCCGGCACGGGCCGCCGTGTCCCTGGCCCGTCGACGACGGGTCGCGGTGAGGGCGTCGCTGAGGAGGGTTCCGGCGGTGCGGGGCTTTTCGCGAGGGAGACCCGGGGATCGGGGGTGGGGGCTGCCGTTCCCGAGCCCACCCCCGGGCCACCGTCCGGGTCGGCGGGGACCTGCCGTGCCGGGTCCGCAGGCCGCAGCGGGGGAGTGGCGGTGTTGCGCTCGGTGAGGGCGAGCGCCACCGCCTCGGGCAGCCAGTCGGTCTCCTTCGGCAACGGGCCCCCGGAGGCGTGTCCGTCCCCTTCAGTGAGCAACTGGGCGAATTCGGCCAGTAGTTCTGGGACGGTCGGCCGTCGGACCGGGTCCTTCTCGAGCAGGCGGGCGACGAAGTCCGTCCCCGCGGGCAGACCGCCAAGGTCGGGCTGCTCGTAGACGGCGCGGAAGTTCACCGAGTGCGGCGAGCCGGCTCCGAACGGGGCCGCCCCGGTGCCCGCGTAGGCCAGCACCGCGCCCAGGGAGAAGACGTCGCTGGCGGCGCCGATCGCTCTCCCCGTCACCTGCTCGGGCGACATGAAACCCGGCGTGCCGATCACCATGCCCGTCTGCGTCAGGACGCTCGCCTCCGTGGCGAGCGAGATGCCGAAGTCGATCACGCGGGGGCCGTCGGCCGCGAGCAGCACGTTCGAGGGCTTGAGGTCGCGGTGGATCAGCCCGGTGCCGTGGATGGCCTCCAGCGCCTCGGCCAGCCCGGCCCCCAGCACGAGCAGCGAACGCCGGGGCCACGCCCCGTGGACGCGGACCGCCTCGTCCAGCGGAATGCCGGGCACGTAGGCGGTGGCGAGCCAGGCGGGTGAGCCCTCGGGCTCGGCGTCGACGACGGCCGCGGTGAAGAACCCCGTCACACGCCGGGCCGCATCCACCTCGCGTGCGAACCGGCGCCGGAACTCGGGATCCTCCGCCAGTTCGGAGCGCACCACCTTCACCGCGACCATCCGGCCGCTGGTGGAGCGGCCCAGGAACACGCGGCCCATCCCGCCCGCTCCCAGCCGCGCGAGGATCCGGTAGCGCCCCACCTGCCGTGGGTCGGCCGCCGTCAGCTCTTCCAAACCCGCCCCCCAGTGACACCCCCGCCCCCGGGGGATCTTCCGGCGACGATTACACCAGACCGCGGCGGTGCGAGGTGCGGTACGGACCGGCCAGCCACGCTCACGCGGCCATGCCGGACCGTGCACACAAAGGGGTCAACCTCCCCGTTTTCCAGGGTCGTTCGGGACATAGGCGAAGGAACGGACCCGCAGGTCAGCCTCCCTGCCGGGCCGTCATGGATCTTTCACAGCTTCCGGGCCGAAGCGTCGAACACATTGCTGGTTTGCCGATAAACTCCGGGCGGACCGGCAACGGCCACCGGGCGTCGCGGATGCGGCGCAGGACGACGAGACCGCGGACCCGAAAGGACACTGTGCCCGCCGCCTTCCCCGCCTTGGCCGGCAGGCCCGTTCACCTCGGCCGCAGCGCAGTCGGCACCGGTCGGATCCACGCCGTGTCCGCACCGGCGCAGGGCCGCCCTCGGGGGCGCGGGTTCACGAGGCTCCCGGCGTCCGGCCTGTCATGCCCGCATCCAGCCGGTGGTATCACCTCGCCCGGTCGCCATGCCCCGTGCCGGCCGGCTCACGGGCCGGACACCTTGGAGAGGACTCGATGACCGACCTGTTACTGGCCGCCGGCGCCACGGTCGCCCTGGCGGCCACAGGGACCACCTGGCACTTCCGCCACGCGTACCGGCGGGAACGCGGCAGAGGCGAACACCTGCGGAGCCACACGCAGCAACTCACCGAGCAGCTGCGCGCCGCGGAGTACGCCCTCGGACAACTCACCGCGGCGATACCCGCGTTGGCCTCGGGCGACGCTTCCGGTGGCGACCTCCTCCCGCCTCCGTCGCTGGTCCACACGCCGCTCGCCGCCCGGTTGCGCGACCTGAACGGTCAGGTGACCGCCACCGTGACCCAGGTGCGCGAGACCGCGCAGGCCACCGCCGACGAGCACACCGCGCAGATCCGCTCCGCGGCCGACCGGGAGATCGAAAAGGCGCACCGTGACGCACGCGAGGCCACCCGCGCCGCCGTACGCAGCTTCGCCTCCAACGTCGTGGCCAAGGCGTCCCGGCTGAGCCGGGAGATCAGCCAGGGCGTGCGCTCCCACCAGGACGACGAGGCGTACGCGACCCTCGTGCACATTGACCACATCGCGCAGCAGATGCTCCTCACCGCGCAGGGCTACGCCGTTCTGGCCGGCGACAAGCTCTCCCGGCGCTGGCCGCGGACCACCCTGACCGATGTGATCCGCGCCGCGATGGGCCGGATCGAGGGCTACCAGCGCATCGAGCACCACGAGCTGGACACCGTCGCGGTGGAGAGCCGGGCGGTCGAGGCCGTCGTGCACACCCTCGCGCTGCTGCTGGACAACGCCCTGCGGTACTCCCCGCCGACCGCCCGCGTGCACGTCTCCGTCGAGGAGGGCCACCACGCCTGCTTCCTGATCGTGGACGACGCCGGTCTGCGCATGGACGACGAACGGCTGATGTGGGCCAGCGACATCATGTCCGGCAAGCACCGCGACGACATCACCCGGCTCGGCGCCCATCCGCAGACCGGTCTGCGGGTCGCCTCGCTGCTCGCGGACAACTACGGTTTCCGGGTCGAGCTCACCGCGCCGAACATCTACCAGGGCACCCGGGCCGTCCTGGTGCTGCCCAAGAGCCTCCTGGCCGCACCGGCCACCGCTCCACGGCCCGCCGCCGCGCAGCCCGCCGCACCCGAAGCGGCCGCCGTGCCCGCCCGGCAGGACGCCGCCGCACCCGCCGCGAGGGACACCGTCGCCGCGCCCGCTCCCGCTGCCGTCCGCGCCCCGCAGGAAGCCGTCGATCCGGCGCCTGCCCGGACCACCGCCAGCGGTCTGACGGTCCGCCAACGCCCGGCCCGGCCGCGCAGCACGCCCCCGCCACCGGCCGAGGACACCGTCGTGCCGGGCCGGCCCGGCGTCGCGGCCGCCTGGGCGGCAGGCAGCCGCCGCGGCCGCCGGATGCCGGAAGACAACGGACCCACCGAAGGACACTGACCATGCGCGACACGCACAGCAACAGCCTCGGATGGCTGCTCGACCAGGAACTCGGCTCCGTCGAGGGCGTCGAGTACGCCGTGCTGATGAGCGGCGACGGCCTCCTGCAGGCCCGTACGCAGACCATCGGCCAGGAGGACGCCGAGAAGCTCGCCGCCGTGACCGCGTCGCTGCGCGCCGCCGGCAAGGCATGGGACGAGCACGTCGGCGGCAAGGGCATGTGCCAGCTGCTGATCGAGTCGCAGGGCCGCATCGGGCTGACGACCGCGGCCGCGAGGAACACCATGCTCTCGGTCGTCACCACCGGCCCCGAGGCGGACGTCGGCCTGATCACCCATCACATGGTGCGCCTGGCGACCCGGCTCGGCCACGAGATGGACGTCGCCAGCCGCCGCCCGGCCGCGGAAGGCGGCACCGCGACGTGAGCGGTCCGCGGCACGACCCGGACATGATCAGGCCGTACGTCCGCACCGGCGGCCGCAACCGCCCCAGCCGCGACGTCCGCCTGGAGACGGTGCTCGTCGCCGCGTCCGGCTCCACCGACAGGCTGGGGCCGGACGCCCGCCGGGTGATGCGCCTGTTCGCCGGCGGGCGCGGCGGACTGGCCGTCGCCGACGTCGCCGCCGCCCTGGAACTGCCGCCGTCCACGGTCCGCATCCTCGTCTCCGCGCTCATGGACAGCGGCCATCTCACCGCACCGGCCCCCGCCGAGGAGGACCGGCCCGGACTCGACCTGCTACAGGAGGTGCTGCGTGGACTCCGCGAAATCGTCTGACCGGCCCGCCCTCTCCTACCTCGCCCCCGGCGTCACCCGGTCGGCGAAGATCGTCGTCGCCGGAGCGTTCGGCGTCGGCAAGACCACCTTCGTCGGCAGCGTCTCCGAAGTGGCACCGCTGCGCATGGAGGAGCCGATCACCGAGGCGAGCGTCGGCGTGGACGATCTGCGCGGCAAGCCGCACAAAACGGCCACCACGGTCGCCATGGACTTCGGCCGCATCCATCTGCTCGGCGACCGCCTGGTGCTCTACCTCTTCGGCACCCCGGGCCAGACCCGCTTCCGGCCCCTGTGGCAAGGGCTGACCGAAGGCGCGCTGGGCGCGGTGGTCCTCGCCGACACCCGCGACCTCGACGGCTGCCACGAGGTGCTGGGCCTGCTGGAGGACCAGAACACGCCGTACGCCGTCGTCATCAACGTCTTCCCCGACGCGCCCCGCTACCCCCTGCACGAGATCCGGCAGGCGCTCGCGCTGGACGACGACACACCGCTGACCGAGTGCGACGCGCGTGACCGCCGCTCCTGTGTGTACGCGCTCATCACCCTCCTCGAGTACCTGACCGCCCGTCAGGCCTTAGCCCCCTTGGTGGAGCCCCGCTCATGACGACGCACGCCCCTGGCAGCGCGAGCCCCGCGACGCGGATCGCGCTCTACGACGCCGAGTTCGCCGACGACCCCCACGCGGCCTACGAGCGCATGCGCCGCGAGGTCGGACCGCTGGTCCCCGTCGACCTCGCCCCCGGCGTCCCCGCGACCCTGGTCATCGGCTTCCACCAGGCCCGGCGCATCCTCAACGACCCACTGCACTTCCCCGCCGACCCGCGGATCTGGCAGCAGACGATCCCCGAGACCTGCCCCGTGAAGCCGATGATGGAGTGGCGCCCCAACGCGCTGCGCTCGTCCGGCGCCGAGCACACCCGCTACCGGGCGGCCAACACCGCGAGCCTGCAGGCCGTCGACCAGCACGCGCTGCGCGCCCTGGTGGAGCAGGTCGCCGCCGCGGCCCTCGGCGAGTTCCGCGCCCTCGGCCACGCCGACCTGCTCACCCAGTACTCCTATCCCATCGCCTTCCGCGTCCTGAGCGCCCTGCTGGGCTGCCCCGACGAGATCGGCCGGCGCATCGCCGACGGCATGGCCAAGATCTTCGAGGCGGAGGCCGAGACGGCCGCCCGGGGCAACGAGATCCTCGGCCGGGCCGTCGGCGACCTCGTCGCCCTGCGGCGCCGGCAGCCCGGTGACGACGTCACCTCCCGGCTGATCGCGCACTCCGCCCGCCTGGACGACGTCGAGATGGCCCACCAGCTCGTCACGCTGTACGGCGCGGGCATCGAACCGCTGACCAACCTGATCAGCAACACCGTGCTCAGGATCCTCACCGACGAGCAGTTCTCCGCGGGCCTGCACGCCGGCCAGCCCGTCCGCGACGCCCTCGACACCGTCCTGTACACCGACCCGCCCATGGCCAACTACTGCATCAGCTACCCGCCGTACCCGATCGACGTCGAGGGCGTGCTGCTCCCCGCCCACCAGCCCGTCGTCATCTCCATGGCCGCCTGCAACAACGACCCGGCCGTCACCGCCGGCCTCACCGCCGCACAGCTCGCAGGCAACCGCGCCCACCTGTCGTGGAGCATCGGCCCGCACACCTGCCCGGCCAGGACCCACGCCTACCTCATCGCCGAGACCGCCATCAGCTGCCTGCTGGACGCGCTGCCGGAGATCGACCTGGCCTGCCCCGAGTCCGAACTCACCTGGCGGCCCGGCCCGTTCCACCGCGCGCTGGAAGCCCTGCCCGTCCGCTTCCCTGCCGTCGTCTGAACCCGCCCGCTCCCCTGCCAGCCGCCCGAAGGAGACCAGCATGTCCCAGCACCCCCCGCTCGTCCTCGACCCGACCGGCGCCGCCGCCCACGAGGAGCAGCGGACCCTGCGCGAGCAGGGCCCGGCCGCACGCGTGGACATCCTCGGCGTCCAGGCCTGGGCCGTCACCGACCCCGCGCTGCTCAAGCAGCTGCTGACCAGCCCGGCGGTGTCCAAGGACGCACGCGCGCACTGGCCCGAGTTCGAACAGCGGGTCGCGACGTGGCCGCTCGCCCTGTGGGTCGCGGTCAAGAACATGTTCACCGCCTACGGCGCCGACCACCGCAGGCTGCGGCGCATGGTGGCCCCCGCCTTCAGTGCCCGGCGCATCGCCGAACTGCGCCCGGCGATCGAGGCCATGGTCACCGACCTGATCGACGCGCTCGCCGCACGGCCCGGCGGACAGGTCGTGGACCTGCGCGAGCACCTGGCCTACCCGCTGCCCATCTCCGTGATCGGCCACCTGATGGGCGTCCCCGAGGACCAGCGCGAGGGCTTTCGGCAGCTCGTCGACGGCGTCTTCGACACCACCCTCACGCAGGAGGAGTCCCAGACCAACACCGTCGCCCTGTACGGCGTCCTCGACGAACTGATCGCCACGAAGACCGCCACCCCGGGTGACGACATGACGTCCCTGCTCATCGCGGCCCGCGACGAGGAGACGGACGGCAGCGGCATGGCCGCCGAGGAACTGCGCGACACGCTGCTGCTGATGATCAGCGCGGGGTACGAGACCACCGTCAACGTCATCGACCAGGCCGTGGTCGCCCTGCTGACCCGCCCCGAGCAGCTGGAGCTCGTCCGCACCGGCAAGGCCGGCTGGGACGACGTCGTCGAGGAGACCCTGCGGCACTCACCCGCCGTCAAGCACCTGCCGCTGCGCTACGCCGTCACCGACGTCGAGCTGCCCGGCGGCGGCACGATCGCCCGCGGCGAGGCCATCCTCGCCTCCTACGGAGCCGCCAACCGCCACCCCGACTGGCACG
The DNA here is from genome assembly GCF_040656475.1 of Streptomyces sp. NPDC049915. NCBI lineage: Bacteria > Bacillati > Actinomycetota > Actinomycetes > Kitasatosporales > Streptomycetaceae > Streptomyces > Streptomyces sp. NPDC049915. Next base: position 561 of record NZ_JBFAMH010000026.1, on the reverse strand, counting down.
GCGACGACGCCGACGCCTTCGACGTCACCCGCAGCCTCAAGGAGCACCTCGCCTTCGGCCACGGCGTGCACTTCTGCCTCGGCGCCCCGCTGGCCCGCCTGGAGGTCGTCGAAGTGCTGCGGCAGCTCTTCGACCGCTTCCCCGACCTGGCCCTCGCCGTGCCGGCCGATCAACTGCGGCCGGTGCCCTCCCTCATCAGCAACGGCCACCAGGAGGTGCCGGTGCGCCTGACACTGGCGTAAGGCATACGAACGCCCGGCGGGCCGCGGTGTCGCGGCCCGCCGGGCGTTTCGGTTTCGGTTTTCCCGGGGTGTCTCAGTCCGTGATCTCGCAGATGGCGGCGCCGCTGGTGAGGGAGGCGCCGGCCTCGGCGGTGAGGCCCTTGATGGTGCCGGACTTGTGGGCGTTGAGGGGCTGTTCCATCTTCATGGCCTCAAGGACGACGACGAGGTCGCCTTCCTTGACCTCCTGGCCCTCCTCGACGGCGATCTTGACGATGGTGCCCTGCATGGGGGAGGCGAGGGTGTCGCCGGAGGCGACGGGGCCGGACTTCTTCGCGGC
>NZ_JBFAMH010000025.1:0-121876 GCF_040656475.1 Streptomyces sp. NPDC049915 | reverse complement strand
GCACCGGCACAGGGCGCCCCTCGTCGGAAACGGGCGGCCGGACCGAGGACGGACACCCCCCACCCCGGCCCCGACCCACAACGAACCGCAGGCGCGACAGCAACCGGCCACCGGACAGCAACGGGCCGCCGCAGGCATTCAAGGGGCGCGGGGAACTGCGCGAGCAACCACAACGCACGCGCACACGAACGACGACCTCACCCCACCCAAGCCGCCGCCAGGCACCCGCCCAACCGCCAAGCAGCCGGACGCCCGCCCGGCCCCTTCCCGCATCGCCGGCCTGCTCGCTCCCGGCGGCGCGGCCGCCCTCGTCTCCGGGGGCTGGCTGCCGGGCGCGCTGGTGGAGCAGGTGAGCCGGACTGCGGTGCGGCTGCTGAACCTGGAGACGGAGGCGGGGGAGGGCAGCGGAGTTCCGGACGGCGCGTCGGCGGGCGGCTCGGTGCCGATCGCGGAGGGCGCGATGCCGGCGAACTCCGGTCCCGTCAGCTTCAGCAGCCCGGCGGTCGTGGGACGGTTCGGCCCGCCGCCGGTCATGCCGGCACCGGGGGTGGAGGAGACGCCCCCCGAGCGGCGGGCGGACGCGATCCCGTCACCGACGCCGGCCGTGGACGCCGTACGGCCGACGGGGGAGCAGCCGGAGCGCGGTGAGGCGGCGCGGTCGGCCCTCGCCCCGGAGACCGGGACCGGGACCGGGACGGCCGCCCCGTCGCCCGCCGGCAAGCTGTCCCTCACCGTCGCCGCGGTGGCCGTTCCGGGGGAGGGCGGGCGGGGCCGGCGGCTGAGTTGCTCGGTGGCGCTGGCGCTGGCGGGGGCGTTGGCCGTGGTGACCGTGGGATCGGCGTTCCTGTTCGACCTCGTGCCGGACAGCGGTGGCGGCGGCGCCGGCAGCGCGCCCTCCGGCCGGGCACAGTTCCGCCCCGGCCGGCACCGCCCCCGGCGTCGCCGAGGACGGTGCCGGTGCGCTATGTCGGCACCTGGGAAGGGCAGGCCACCGCGCTCGACGGCACGCTGCCGCTCGGCACGTTCCGGCTGACCGTCCACCGGGCCGAGGTGGGCGAGGAGGTGGGCACGCTGCGGCAGACGGACCAGCTCGGCGGCCACTGCGACGGCATCCTGACGCTGCGCCGGGTGACGCGGAAGGAACTGGTGGCCACGTCGGTGGGGGCGAAGGGCAACCACGAGGGCTGCAACCCGGCCGCACACCCCGTGCGCCTCACCCCCGTCGGCGACGACCTGACGTACACCTCGGAGAGCGACGAGGAGGGCAGACCACAGGCGCGGTTGTCGCGGGTCGGGTAGGTGGCGGCGAACGGCGACCGGCTGTTGCGGTTCAAGACGCCGTGCCTGCAGGGGAGTCGGCGGGACCGGCAGCCTGCGCTGTGTCGTCGGTGCGGCGCACCCGCCGGGCGAAGAGCCCAATCAGCAGCGCGACGACCGCGAGGGTGGCGGCCGTCCCCACGGCCCACAGGAACGGGTAGGCGTCGTGGACCCAGCAGGGGCCGCCCCGCGCGTGGCAGCTGCCGTTCCAGTCCCGGCGGTGCCGGGGCCGCAAGGTCGCCGCGATGATCCCGGCGAGCAGCCACCCGCCCGCGAGCCCGGGCAGTGCGGCGAGCACCCGGGCAAGTGCCGTCAGCCGGCTCTTCTTCCAGTCCATCCGGGTCAGCGGTGCCACGAAGGCGAGGAAGACGGGCGGTACCAGCGCTCCGACGCATCCGGCGAAGGCGTACGCGCCTCCCGGCCAGGCGGGCGCGAGGCCGGCCCAGATGTCCCGGCCCCAGACCGTGTCCAGGTAGAGCACCGGCGCGAGGAGGGCGAGGAACGCCACCGGGATCGTCACACAGCCGAGCAGCCACCCCCGGTCCCGCTTTCCGGTGTTCGCGTCGCCCGCCGGCCGTCCCGGCCGGTGCTCGTAACGCAGGCCGCCGCGCGCCGCCTTGCCCCGCTTCGGCCGCGCGGACCCCGATGCCTTCACGCCCCCGTCACTCCCGCCGGCTCCCGTTGTCACTACTGTGTCTGCGATAGCGAACGACGAGGACCCCACCACATCGCTCCCCCACCGCGCAACGCATCACGCCGGGAGCGACGACGTGCGGGAACCGGCAACCGGCTCGTGACGATGGAGACGGACCCGGCCCCAGGGTCCGACGGGGAGGATGACGACCATGCAGATGCTGGTCACGGTCGTGCGTGAGGGCGGTGAGCCGCAGGACGTCGTTGTCGACACGGATGACACGGCCACGGCCGGCGACGTCGCCGAGGCACTGTCGACGGCCACCGGCGCGACCGTCGTGGCGCACGGCGGCACGACCGGCAACGTGGTGCCCCTGCACCCGACGCCGACGGCAGGCATGCCGGGCTATGGGACGGCGGTGGCCACGGCGCCGGTGCTGTGGGCCGACGGTGTGCCGTGCGATCCCGCGGCGCCCGCGACCACCGTGCTGCGCGACGGCATGCGGGTCTCGGTGGACGACTCCATAGGGCCGCTGCTGCGCAAGGGGGAGCCGGTCGGTCAGTACGAACTGCGGGTGGCCGGCGGTCCGGGTTCGGGCCGCGTGGTCCGGCTCGGTGTCGGCGCCGCCACCGCCGGCGCGGCCCCGACCTGTTCGCTGCCTCTGCCGGACGCCTCGCTGCCGCAGGTCGCGCTCCGCCTCACGATCGACCTGCAGGGCAACGCCAGGCTCGCGCCGGAGGACGAGGCGCAGGTCCGGCTCGGCGACGAGACGGTGACCGGGCAGACCACGTGGCCGCTCGGCGGCGACGTACGGGTCGGTGACTCGCTCCTGGTCCTGGACAGGGTGGTCGAACCCGACGCGCATCTGTCCCCGATGAGCGAGGGCGGCCTCGCCTACAACCGTCCACCGCGGCTCTCCCCGCTGCGCCCCCGGCGCCGGCTCGTCGTGCCGGTACCGCCCAGCAAGGGCGAGCGGGCCCGGTTCCAGTTCATCATGGCGTTCATGCCCCTGCTGTTCGGCGTGGGCATGTACTTCCTCACCAAGCAGATCTACATGCTGCTGTTCTGCCTGATGAGCCCGATGATGATGCTGGGGCAGTGGCTCAGCGAGAACCGTGAGGGGAAGAAGAAGCACAAGACCTCCCTCAAGCAGTACAAGAAGGACCTCGCCGAGCACCAGGCCGAGCTGGCCGTCGTCGCCAGGGACGAGCAGCGCGCCCGCCGCGAGGACAACCCCGACCCGGCCGAGATCCTGCTCTTCGCGACCGGGCCGCGCCGCCGTCTGTGGGAGCGCCGGCTGACCGACCCGGACGCCATGCAACTGCGCGTCGGCGTGGGCGGCCTGCCGTCCGATGTCGAACTGGTCCTGGGCCGCGGCGGTTCGGGCTACGACGAGGATCGCCCGGAGCCACCCCTGCTGACCGATGTGCCCGTCACCCTGCCCTTCAGCAAGCTCGGGGTGGTCGGTGTCGCCGGTGACCGGGAGCGTGCGATGGCCACCGCCCGTTGGCTGAGCGTGCAGGCCGCGGTGCTGCACAGCCCTCGGGACCTGTCCTTCGTCTCGCTCGCCGCCACCCCGGCCGCCGGCGCCGAGTGGCACTGGGTGCATTGGCTGCCGCACACCAGCCCCGAACAGGGGCAGGACTGCATCGCACTGGTCGGCTTCGACTCCGAGGGCATCACCCGTCGGGTCAACGAGCTGCTCAACGAGCTGGCCCGGCGCAAGGCGGCCCGCGAGCAGAACAGCATGACGGGCCAGCTGTACCCGGACCCCACCGTCCTGCTGGTCCTCGACGGCGCTCGCCTGCTGCGCCGCGTCCCCGGCGTTCCCCAACTCCTCACCGAGGGACCGCAGTACGGCATCCTCGCCCTGTGCATCGACGAGGACGAGCGCCTGCTGCCCGAGGAGTGCAAGGCGGTCATCGCCTGGTCGCCGGACGCCGCCCACCACGTCCGGGTCCGCGGCTACGGCCTGGAATCCGCCGGTGAGGTGCTCGCCGACCAGGTCAGCTACGAGTGGTGCGAGCTGCTCGCCCGCTCCCTCGCGCCCGTCCGTGACGTCAGCCGGGACGACGCCGACGCCGCCCTGCCCACCTCGGCGCGGCTGCTGAACCTGCTGAACATGCCCAATCCGACGGGCGTCGACGTGGAGCGCATCTGGCGGGCGAGCGGCTCGACGACGTCCGCGCCGATCGGTATCGCCGCCGACGGCCCGTTCGTGCTCGACATCCGCAGGGACGGTCCGCACGCGCTGGTCGCCGGTACCACCGGTGCCGGTAAGTCCGAGCTGCTCCAGACGATCATCGCCTCGCTGGCGGTGGCCAACCGCCCGGACGCGCTGAACTACGTCCTCATCGACTACAAGGGCGGCAGCGCCTTCATGGACTGCGCCCGGCTGCCGCACACCGTCGGCATGGTCAGTGACCTCGACGCCCACCTCACCGAGCGGGCCCTGGCCTCCCTGGCGGCCGAACTGCACCGCCGCGAGCGGATCCTGTTCGACGCGGCCGCCAAGGACATCGAGGACTACAACGACACCCGCAAGCTCCGCCCCGAGCTGGAGCCGATGCCCCGACTGGTGCTGGTGATCGACGAGTTCGCGTCCCTGGTCGCCGAACTTCCCGACTTCATCGCCGGTCTGGTCGACATCGCCCGCCGGGGCCGCTCGCTGGGCGTGCACCTGATCCTGGCCACGCAGCGCCCGGCGGGTGTGGTCAGCGCCGACATCCGCGCCAACACCAACCTGCGGATCGCGCTGCGCGTGACGGACGCCTCCGAGTCGATGGACGTCATCGACGCCCCCGACTCGGGCGCGATCGCGAAGTCCACGCCCGGCCGCATGTACGTACGCTCCGGCGCCCAGTCCCTCGTCGGCGTGCAGTCCGCCCGTATCGGTGGCCGTCGCCCGGCCACCGGCCAGACCGGCCCCAAGGCCACCCTGACGGCGCTGGCCTGGAACTCCTACGCCCGCCCGCTGCCCAGACGGCAGGAGGCCGAGGACGACGGCACGATGGTGACCGACCTGGCCGTTCTGGTGGACGCGGTGCGCGAAGGGTCCGAGCGGATGGGCTTCGGCCGGCAGCGCAGCCCGTGGCTGGAGCCGCTGGCCGAGCAGGTCACGCTGGACCAGCTCACGGAGTACGGCGACGCCCCGCAGAGTGGTGCGGACGTCGCGCCGATCCCGTACGGACTGGTCGACCTGCCCGCCCGCCAGAGCCGTAAGCCGCTCTCCCTCGACCTGGTGCACGGCGAGCACACCCTGCTGCTGGGCGGCGCCCGCTCCGGCCGCTCCACCGCTCTGCGCACGCTGGCCGGCTCGCTGGCCCGTTCCACGTCCCCGCACGAGGTGCACGTCTACGGCATCGACTGCGGCTCCAACGCCCTGCTGCCGCTGATGCGGCTGCCGCACGTCGGCGCGATCGTCACGCGTGACGAGCCGGACCGGGTGCGCCGCCTGATCGAACGCCTGCTGGCCGAGATCGCGCGCCGTCAGCAGATGCTGGCGATGGAGGGCGCGTCCAGCGCGGCCGAACAGCGCGCGAGCGCCTCCCCGGAGGAGCGTCTGCCCTGGATGGTCCTGCTGCTGGACAGCTGGGAGGGCTTCGCGTCCACCTTCGAGAGCTACAACTACGGGCAGTTGCTCGAGTCGGCCCAGCGGATCTTCCGTGAAGGTTCGGCGGTGGGTCTCAAGGTGGTCATGACGGCCGACCGCAGCGGTCTGAGCGGCCATGTCTCCTCGGCGTTCGCGGACCGCCTGGTGATGCGTTTCGCCGACCCGAACGACTACTCCACGGCCGGCCTGCAAGCCCGCGAGGTGCCGAAGAACATGCCGCCCGGCCGCGCCCTGCGCCTCACCGACACGGGAGTGGACGAGACGCAGATCGGGCTGCTCACCGAGGACCCGGCGGGGCAGGCGCAGGTCCGTGCGCTGCGCGAGATCGCCGAGGAGGCGCGGAGCCGTTACGGCCGTATCCCGGCGGGCCGCCGCCCGCTGCGTGTGGACGCGCTGCCGACCCGGATCACGGCCACCGAAGCGCTGGCGCTGGACCCGGAGTTCGCCCCGTCGTCCCCGCTCTGGGCGCTGATCGGCGTCGGTGGAGACGAGCTGCACCCCATCGGCATCGACCTGGAGGAGAACGGCCCCGGCTTCGTCATCGCGGGCCCGCCCAAGTCCGGCCGCTCCACGATCCTGCTGGCCGCGACGGAGTCGCTGCTGCGCTCCGGCACGCCGGTCGTCCTGGTCACCCCGCGCCGCTCGCCGCTGCGCGACCTGGAGGGCCGGGACGGGGTGCTCGGCGTACTGAACGCCGACAGCCGCGAGGACGACCTCGAGGAGTTGGTGGACAAGACCCCGAACGGCTCGTACGTCGTCATCGCCGACGACGCCGAACTCCTCTACGACACACGCCTGGACGAGGCGTTGGAGACGGTCGTGCGCAAGGGCGCCGACGGTGGCATCGGCCTCATCGCGGCCGGCACGACGGACAGCCTGTCGGGCCAGTACCGCGGCTTCGCGGTCGAGGCCCGCAAGTCCCGCAACGGCCTGCTGCTGACGCCCCAGACCCCGTCCGAGGGTGAACTCTTCGGCATCCGCCTCCCTGCGAACAGCGGCGGCGGCCCGGCCGGCAGCGGCCTCTTCATCGCAGGCGGCACCTACATGCCGGTACAGGGCGTGATGAACGGCTGAGTACCGCACCGCATGACAACCGCGGGTCCCTGCTTTTACGAGTGGGGCCCGCGTTCTTTTGACCGGAAAAGGTCAGGGCTCGTCAGCCAGACCTTCGCGGAGGTGTCTTCCTCAGGGGCGGCCGGGCCGGGGTGGGCGGGGCTCAGGAAGCCAGGTCCTGAGGATCCACCGTCGGGCGGAGCACAGCCGCGACCGTTGCGGAGAGGAGGCAGAGGGCGAGTGCCGAGGTGCCCTCACGGGTGTCGGGATACATGCCGGCGTAGTCCGAAAGCTTGACCTCGGTGCCCCGTTCGGGGCCTTGGGCGAAGCGGACCTTGACGTACTTCGGCTTGTTGTCGACGCCGATGACCTCGGCAACGGTGGTGACTCCGCGGGAGCACAGATCCTCGAGCAACGAGTTGGCCGGTAGGCAAAGGGAACGGGCCATGCCCGCACAGATTGAGGGCGACGGTGAACGCGCCCAGAATCACGCGCGCGGCAGCTGATACTCAGCCACGGGCCGACGCCCGCGCTTCTTCTTATCCATTGCAGATCAGCACCCACGTCACGAGAACCGTCCAGCCACCGTTTCCTTCACACCTCGCGGAGGCGCTGAGGCGCAGGCGGACAGACTGCGGAAGTCGGTGCCCGCCTCGCCGCAAATGCCGCCGGGGCACCCCGTGCGGAGGTCATGTGACCTCCGCGGGATGCCCCGGACGGGTGCAACATCCGCTGGACCGCCTGGGATCAGGTGGCGCGCTCGATGTTGTCGGCGCTGGTGTTGGCGGACTTGCTCGCGTCGTTCAGCGTGTCGACCCACTTCTCGAAGGTCGGCTTCACGTCGTGCCAGTCATCGCGGAACCGGTCGGCCTTCGGGCCCTTCCAGTAGCCCGTGCTGTCCGAGGTCGCCGCCTGCAGGTCCTTGATGAGGGCCTGCAGGTCGTGCGCCTTGCGCGCGTACAGCTTGGACAAGTCCCGGAGCCGCCCGAGATCTGCACCGCGATCCATAGCGATCCTCCCCGTGTAGTTCTGAAGCAAAGCGGACTACCCGTTTGCACCAGGGGACGCTACCGCACCATCCGTAGTTCCCGTCCAGCTCTGCCGGAGATCGGAATATCGTGTGAACGAATGGTGTGGACGGGGCAGGGGCAAACCGGGCGCGATGTGCTACGTCGGTATGCTGAGGCTGTCTGGAACACCGGGGGAGACTGTCATGGCAAATCCTGACATTCAGCAACTCAACCACCGTGCCGGTCAGTTGAGGTCACTCGCCGACCACATCGACTCGATCGTCGACGCCGCGAAGAACCACAGCACCACCGGAATGAAGACCTGGTCGGGTCCGAACGCGGACGAGGTGCGGGGCAAGCTCAAGACGTGGCACACCACCTGCGCCTCCGTCGCCAAGGCACTGCGTGACGAGGCGCACCAGTGCACTCAGGACGCCAAGGACCTGCAGGACAAGAAGAAGTAGGCGGAGCGCCCGCTCCACGAGAGGAACCACGACCAGTGCCTTCGTACGACAGCTCCCGTGCCCGTTTCCGGCTGGCCGACCGGCACATCGCCGTATTCGCCCACCTCCTGGACGGCGAGACGCCGCCCGAGCAGCTGTGGGAGTCGCTGGTCGAGCTGCAGCGCATCGGTCTGGTGGGCGAGGAAGGCGAACTCGCGCCGCTGCTGCGCGACCTGCTCGGCGCGCTGGCGGATCCGATGCTGCTGATCCAGGTCGAGGTCACCGGCGAGCACGGGCCCGTCAACCACGGTGTGGTCGTCGGCCAGGAGGCGGTGTTCTCGCACGACGGCTGGCCGGGCGAGGAGGAGTCCGAGTACGTCTCCATCGAGCCCAACACGCTGGTGTGGGAGCTGGCCCGCAAGGTCAACCTGCACCGCGGTGACAAGCCCGAGGAGGGGGCCGAGGAGGTCCGTCTCGCGACGAGGATGGCGGCACTCGACGCGGCGTTCGTCGCTCTGGAGGAGCCGGGCGCGGACGACGACGCGACGCGGGAGAGCGTCCGCAAGGCACTCGTGGAGGCGGACCCCGCGCTGCAGGACCCGGACCTGAGCCGGTTCCTTGAACTGGTCGTCTCGCTGAACGCCACCTGGCGCATCACGACGGCCTGGGACGGCCGGCACGAGGGCCAGGAGTCCACGATGATCCGTGCCCTCGCCGTCTGGGACTGCGGCCCCCTCGGCTACTGGATCCGCGAACAGCCCGAGGAGCCCATCATGCCGGGCCAAGTGGGCCCCGACACCGCGCTGGTCCTGGCGAAGTCCACGGCGGGCGAGGTCTGGGAGAAGATCACGGACCTGCTTCCGGACAAGGAAGAGTTGAACATCCGCGGCGAGTGAAGCGGAGTTTCCTGCGGCTATGAGAAACGTAAACCCGGACGACCTGGATCGCCTCGCCAATCTGCTGGATGGCCGCGGCGGGGTGCAGCACAAGCTGGACGAGGCGTTCAGCAGGGCCTCACAGTTGGGGGTCGGTTCCAAGCTGACCGCTCTGAAGCCCATGCGCAGCTGGGTCTCCGACGCGGCACCGGACCTGCGCAGGCGGTCCGCCATCGCCCGCCTGGAGGACGGAGACCTGGAAGCGGGCCTGCACTGGGCGGGATTCGATCCCAAGGACATCATCAAGGCCGGCATCTATCTCAAGGCCCCAGGCGTGCTGCTCATCGCCAACGCCATGGCTACCAGCGGTGATGCAAAAGCAGAGGCCTTCCGGCGCCGGTCGCGGGAGTCCCTCGACGATTGGGTCGACCGACTGAGGGCTCACGGCATCGCCCAGATTCCGGCGCTCAAGCCGTACGAGAAGGAAATCGCCGAGATTCTTGGCGACGTCGGAGATGTGACGTCGACGATCGGCCACGGCGGAACGGCCGCGTTCCATGCCGTGAACCTCACCAAGGTGCTTGTGGGGAACTCCCTGGCGCAGGGGTTCCTCAAGACGAAGAAGCTCAAGGCGGCCGCGTTCCTGCGCTGGCTGCCCATGCGCTACAGCTGGATGCCGGCCCGAGTCGGCGTCTGGGGGCGCTCCCTGCAGCAGTTCAGCCCTGTCATCCGATCACTCTCGGCCCCCGGGCAGTGGCTGCCGAGCAGGCTCGGGGCGCTGGCGTCGGGCAGTGCCACATTTCAGCGGGCCAGTGGTCTGCCCATTCTCGGCACTCGCATCAACCAGGAGATCGGGGCCGGGTTCGATGGACTGATGCGCAGCGGCATGATGACCAATCGGCTCGTCGGCAGGTTCAGCGCCGCCGACATGGTGACCGCACTCGTGGGCTCCGACAAGATCGCCAAGATGTACGGTGGGCTGACCCACTCAGGTCAGATTCCCGGACGTGCCGCCCAGGCCAGCCTCTGGAAGGTCACGAGGAACGTCTCTGCCGACCAACGCCTCTTCGGCACCGGGCGCCTCGCCGCGATGGGGAGGGGACTGAAGTTCGCGGGCAAAGCGGGCGGACTGCTGCGCGGTGTCGGAATCGTGGGTGGGGTCGCCTCGACCGGATACAGCATCGCCAACGTCGTCGCACAGGGGAACCCGGCCGCTGCCTTCAAAAAGAAGGGCGCAGGTTATGTGGCCGACGTCGCCGAGATCGGGTTCAACGCGTCGCTGACCGCTGCCACGGTGGCACCCAACCCCTTCACGATCGGTGCGGTGGCGGTCACGGGCGCCGTATACGCGGGCGCCAAGGTTGTTGAGCACTGGGACGACATCAAGAAGGGCGCCGGGAAGGCCGCCGACTGGGCCGGTGACAAAGCGAAGGATCTCGGGAAGAGCATCGCAAAATCCAAAGCCAACCCGATGAACTGGTTCTAGCCGATTGCCGGTCCATCGCCTGCTGCAGGCGCCAAGGAAAGATCTTCAGTGACTGATTTCGAATTCGACCTGGCCCCGATCATGACGCGTGACGTACAGGGATACCGAGGCAGTGTCGGGCCCTTCGGAGACGTGGACGTGCGGTCGATGCTGACCAGCGGGGCGACCCGGCACAACGAGGCGGTGCTGAAGGGAGAACACTTCCCGGAGACCGTGTTCAGCGGTGGGGGAAGCGGTGGGGTGCCCTCTCTCGACGGGGGGTGGCTCCAGATCGACGGCATCCCCGTACGCATCGACCTGCGCGTCAAGGGGGTGCGTAAGGGATCCCGCTGGCTGGATATGTGGTACCTCGACCGGCAGTACACCTACAGGTCGGCCGGCCAGGGCAAGGAAGCGGTCCTGAGCCGGGGGCCGGTCACCATCACCATCGATCGTGCCGTGGGGAAACCCGGAGTCGAGCGGATGGGAAGGGCCGAGGGTGGTGCGGACGCGACGGACCTGGCCATCGCCATCGTCTTCGAACAGGTCGACACGGCGTGCCTGACACTCACAGGTGCCTTGCTGGCCATTCCGAAAGGCTTCCTCATGGGGAACGGACGGGACGAGGGGTGACCCCATGACAGCCACTTCTCCCGCCGGGGGACTGGCGGCGGACTGCACGCCGCCATGGATGGCCACCAGGCGATCCCGCCGCTGGCCCGGCACCGTCGGCACTCTCGTCGTCACCCCGCTGGCGCTGACCGGCTGCGCCTGGCTCGCTCAGCGGCAGGGGACGTTCCTCGTCGTAATCGGGGCGCTGCTGTCCCTGCTCGTGCTCGTGGTGGCATGGGCCATGTGCGGCGCCGGACCCGGCACGTTCGTGGCCGTCCTGGGCTTCGCCTTCGGCCTCTTCTGGGGCCCCGCCATGAACGACTACGTCCTCGACCACCGCGGCGTGCGGCACGACGCCGTGGTCGTGGACACGAGCTCGTATCACCGCAAGCACGGCGAGGGGCGCACCTGCAGCGTGGTGCCCACCGACACCGCCCAGCGCCTCTCCTACGACGTCGACGGCACCGACGGTTGCGCCGACGGCCTCGGACGGGGCAGCCGTGTCACGCTCGTCGTCGACCCCGAGGGCTGGCTGGCGCCCCGGCTCGGCACCGAGGTCGGGGGCGTGGCGCCGTATCTGGTGTGGACGTCCGCGGCTCTGTTCGCCGGCATGGAGGCGTTCATCCTGTACGGTCGGTTGCGCAGGCGCCGCCCGTAGCCGCGGCTCAGAACCAGTTCATCGGATTGGCCTTGGACTTGGCGATGCTCTTGCCCAGGTCCTTCGCCTTGTTCCCCACCCAGTCGGCCGCCTTGCCGGCACCTTCCTTGATGTCGTCCCAGTGCTGGACGATCTTGGCGCCGCCGTAGACGATGCCCGTTCCCACCGCCAGACCGATGGTCACCGGGTTCGGCGCGACCATGGCCGCCGTCAGTGACGCGTTGAAGCCGACCTCGGCCACGTCGGCGACGTAGGCCGCGCCCTTCTTCTTGAACGCGTCGACGGGATTGCCCTGGGAGATGACGTTGGCGGCGCTGAAGGCGGTCGACGCCACGCCGCCGACGATGCCGGCGCCGCGCAGGAAGCCGGCCGTCTTGGCCGCGGCGCCGAGCCCCGTGCGCAGCGCGCCCGCGCCGCGCGCGGCGTCCGTGGCCTCGGCGACGGAGTTGGCGAACCGCTGGCTGTTGGCCGCCTTGGTGAACACCTTGACCAGACTCGCGTTCCCCGCGCGGGCGACGGCCTGGCCGGAGTGCGTGAAGCCGCCGTACATCTTGGCGACATCGTCCGAACCCACCAGGAAGTCGATGACGCCGTTGGCCCGCAGGGTGTTCACCAACGGTGTAGCGCGGGCCCAGTTGTAGCCCTGACCGATGAGGTCGCCGCGCAGGCCGCTGGTGAGCGGGATGCGGGAGAGGCTCTGGTACGCGGTGCTGCGCCCGAAGAGATTGCCGAGCTGACCGGGCAGCCAGCTTCCGGGCGCGCTGAGGGAGCGGATCTTCGGGGACCACTTGATGAGACCGTTGCCGGCCGACCGTATGAGGCCGCTCTTGGAGCCGCGCAGGACCACCCCCAGCCGGGTCTTCCAGACGCGCAGCGCACCGGCCTTGAAGGAGTTGCCGAGCAGGACCTTGGTGAGCGAGGTGCCCTGCATGGTGACGACGGCGGTGGCGGCGGTCACGGAACCCCAGTCGCCGTAGAGACCGATCATGGAGGCGATCGTCTCCTCGTGCGGCTGGAGCCCGGGGATCTGCGCGATGGCGTGGGCCTGGAGCCGCTGGATCCAGTCCGCCAGCGACTCGTCGGGCTGCCGTTTGAACTTGTAGGCGCTCGGGTCGTCGCTGGCCGCGACGGAGTTCGCCAGGAGCAGCGCGTCGGGGCCGATCTCCTTGCCCTTGTACTTTTCGATGTCCTTGGGGCTGAAACCGGCCCACAGGAGCCCGGCCTGGGGATCGCCGCTCTCCAGGCGGGCGAAGATCGCACGCTTGCGCAGGTCGGGGGCGGTGTCCGAGACCCAACTGCGCAGGGGCTTGAGGGAGGCCACCTTGCTGGAGACGCCGAGCCGGGACGCTCTGGTGAACGCCTCGTCCAGCTTTTCCTGCACGCCACCGCGGCCGTCGAGCAGCTTCGCGAGCTGGTCGAGGTCGTCCGGATTGACGTTCCTCATGCCCATGATCCATCCCCCATTGCGTGCGTCCCCGGAACCTGTGGCCGAGGGACCGAATCGGTTTCATGCTATGGATGGGACCGCTGGTGCCGTACGAGGACCATCCGGCCTCACCCTTGTGGTGTCACCCGGTCCGCAGCAGCGCGTAGGCGAAGACCAGGCGCCGGTCGAGCCATGCCGCCCGGACCAGGAACCGGTGGTGGCCGGCCGACGTCAGGACGAGTTCGCCGTCCGACTTCCACTCCAGGGGCCGTGACTTGCCGGGCTGGTCGCCGCCCTCGGCGCCCATGTCGGCCACCGCCTGCACCACACCGAGCAGCAGCTTGCCGGCGCCGCGCTGGACCATCTCCTTGCGGCCGCCCGCGGCCCACTCCGCACTGCTCACGATCTCGGCGTGCCCCGGCTGGTCGATGCGCCACGTCGGCTTGAGGGCGTGCTTGAGGGGCGGGATACGCCGGATCGTGCCGATGACCTGGCCCTGCCCGTCGCGGACCGCGTAGCGGCGCTCACCGTCCACGTCCTGGGGCTCGTCGACGGCACAGAGCAGCCGGTGTCCCTCGGCGTCCTCGTACAGGCGCAGGTCGGTCGCCTGCGCCGGTGACTGCCGAGGGAAGAAGGCGCAGGGAGCGTTGACCCGTTGGGCGCCGCCGCCGTGGGGCACGCGGAAGGCGCGCGGGCCGAGCACGGGGTGCTTGCGCTGCGCGCCCGCCGGGCGTTCCTCGTCGCTGATGGTGAATTCCCACGCGTCGGTCCAGGGGACAGCGGGGACGGGGGGCTCGTCGACGTGCTTGTTCCTGCCGAACACCAGGGCCTCTCCAGGTCGCTGTGGGGATTGGTCCGACCATAGCCGCAGCCGCTCGCGCCCGGCCGTGCGGCCGGGCGTCGGCCCTCACCCGCAGGGCTACGCGCTCGTCCGCGTCAGCCGTACCGCCGTCTCCGTCAGCTGGGACACCCTGAACTGCACTCCCGCGAACTCGACGGTGTCGCCGACGCGTGTGTCCTTGTAGTGGGCCACAGGGATCGCCGCGCAGACCCCGGTGAAGCCGGCCACCCCGGTGTCGGTGTCGATGTAGGACACCGTGATCGACAGGCCGGTCGGGAAGCGCCAGACGCCGCCGTTGCGGAGTACGGAGAGGGTCTGGCCGCGGGGCGGGAAGCCCTTGCCCGCGGCGGCCAGGACGGACGGGTTGTTCGTGAAGCACAGGCCGTTGTCCGCCTCGCCTCCGACGGGCTTCAGCGACCGGGGCGCCGCGGCGGCCGCCCCCTTGTCCTTCGCGTCCGTCGGTTCGAGTACCACGCGGTAGGAGCAGATCTGGGAGACCGTGAAAGCGTGTCCCGCGGCCGTGATCCGCTGCCCGGTGCGTACGGTCTGCTGCCGCTGGCCCGCCTGGTACTTCGCGCCCTCGCGCAGGACGGCCGTACGGGTCGTGCCGTCGGCTTCCGCGGCGGCGTACTGCACACCCCCGCCCCCAGGGAGGCGGAAGCCGCCGCCGCGCAGGACGTGCAGCCCGTCCGCCGGCGCCTGCCCCACGCACACCGGACCCTTGTCCGCGGCCGACGCTGCCGCCGGCTGCTGGTGGCCGCCCTCGTCGGAGCTGCCGCATCCCGTCAGCGCCAGCAGCGCCGCGGCACCCATGACGGCTTGGCTACTGACCCGCCTGAACACCACTGTCCTCCTCGCCCCCGCCGGCCACGCGCTCCAGTACGACACGGGTACGGTAGTCGACCTCCGCGACCCGCCAGCTGTCGCCGGTGATCTCCACGACGTCCCCGGGGGTGAGGTTGTCGTACGCCGCGACCAGGCGGCCCTCGCAGCTGACCTTGATCTGACCGTGCACCGACGGACTCGCGAAGATGCCCGCGACGACCCGGTGCTGCCGCCCCTCGTGCTCGATGGTGTAGGGCCGGTGGTAGCGCAGCGGCCAGCGCCCGGCGACCTCGAAGGGGTATTTCACATGCGGTCGGTCAGGGAGCATCGAACGCCTCGGGGCCTTGGAAGTACTTGTTGAACTGATCCTGCGACACGGTGATGGGCGGGTAGCTGGAGCCCCAGGGGTTGCCCAGGATGATCTTGCCGTCGTCGGTGAAGCCACGGACGTAGTAGGCGTGGTTGGTGCAGTAGGAGGGTTCCCACTCGGGCGGGTGGTTCTTCTCCAGGCTTTCGTCGTCCGGGGTGGAGACGGTCACGACCTTGCCGGAGTCGAAGGCCTTCTTCAGCGAGGCGATGTTCTTGTCGTCGTGCTCGCCGATGCCCAGGAAGCCACCGGCGGTGAGGTCCTCGCCCTCCTTGCCGGTGAGGTACGGCGAGGACTTCTTCGGGTCGTCGCCCTCGATGCCGCCGTAGCCGCGCTCACCGTCGCCGTCGTCCGAGTAGACCATCGCGAAGGCCTTCTCGTAGTACGCGGGCCAGGACTCCCCGTTGCCGTACGTGCTGATCGGGTTGCCGTTCTGGTCCGTCGGCAGATCGGCGGTCATGGTGACCCACTGGTAGTTGCCCGACTTGTCCCAGACGCGGACGCTGACGGTGCCGTTGGGGTTCTGCTTGATGCCGTCCTGGACGAACTTCGGGTCCTTCTGGGCCAGTCCGGCGAGCGAGGCGACGTACCAGCAGTCCCCGAACTGGTGCTGGTTGACGTCGTCGGCGGACACACCGTCCTTGAACAGCGGATCGCTGGGGGTCGCCCAGTGGATGCCGCTGTTGCTCTGGCCGTTCTGGTTGTTGCCGCCGTCCTCGTACGCCCCGGTGTTGGTGAACGTCGGCTGCGTGCCGGGAAAGGCCGCCTGGAATTTCGGCACGTTCTCCGGGCTGATCTTCGCGAGCATCCGGCTGAGGGTGTCCCGGCGCCGGTCCTCCGGCAGGCCGTTCTCGTCGAACGGGTTCCAGCCGGAGTCGTCGGTGTTCGTCAGCAGCTGGTTGTAGAAGGCGAGGTCCTTCGGGGAGGCCTTCGTCACCAGTGCGTCGAGTTCGGCGGCGGTCAGCCCGTCGAGCTCACCGGAGACCTTCTCCAGGTCGTCGCGGTTGCCGTTGGTGCCGAAGTCCTTGCCCTGGAGCTCCTGCAGATGACGCAGCGCGTCGTCGATCTTCTTCGGGTCGGGCGGCTGCTCGTCGAGGAAGAGGGCTCCGTCACCGACCGGGTAGCCGCGCCGCTCCAGCTCCTGCAGCCCTTCGAGCTGTTTGATACGGCGCTTCATCGACGTCTGCATGTCGCCGAGCTCGCCGCCGAGCGAGCCCGGCAGGCGCCGGCGTCCGAAGAACGGCATCGGTACGAGGTCGCCGACGAGGTCCTGCAGGTCGGGGTTGCGCGAGGCGTTCTGGCCGGGCGGCAGATTCTGCTGGGCGGTGGTGAGGAGGGTGGCGAGGCGGGAGTGCAGCTTGCCGGAGTTGCGGCCCAGCGTGTCCAGGTCGTTCGCGAGCGTGGACAGCTTGCCCGCATCGAATCCTCGGAAGGCCATCAGTTGCCGCCCGTTCCGGCCTTGGCCTTGTCCTTCTCCTTGGCCTGCCGGTCCAGCTCGTCTGCCTGGCTCTCCCAGCGGGTGGCGTCCGCCAGCAGGGAGGTGCCCATGCCGTTCAGTGTGGCCTGGCGCTGCTTCAGCTTGCCGGTGCACTCGTCGGCGAAGGGGCCCTGCCAGATCGCGCCCTCGTCACCTCCGGTACGGAACGCGGCGGCGCGCGGGGAGGCCCGCTTCACCACGTCGTCGAGGTACGGACCGAGCTGCCGCGCCAGCGACCGCGCCTCGCGCGCGCACGCCCTCAGCTGCTCGGCCTTCTTCTTCAACTCGGCGCCGTCGTCGGCGGTCGGGCCCACGTCTGTCTTCCTCCCCGTTGACTGCTGCTCGTGGCTCTGTGGTCAGCAGTAGTGCTGGGGAAGCATATGAGGGCCGGGCAAGGCGTCCTCATCGGCGTCGGGAATCTCCCCGCGCGAGCACAAGCTCGCCACGAATGCTCCGCACATCTCTCACGCGGCGTGCCCGGCGTACCTCGCACGCCGGTTCCCCGCACGCGCCACCGCGATCCCGGCGAACCCGGCGAGCGACGCGCCGGCGAGCACGGCGGAGGTCAGGAGGGGGGACGGACTGGGCCCCTTCACGCCGGGCCGTGCGCGCGCGTGTTCATGGACGTGCGGCGGCACGGGGTTCCCGTCTCCGTACACGGAGACGTCGCGCAGGCCGTCCAGCAGTCGGTCTGCCTTCCCGGCCATGTACCCCCCGACCTCGGCCGCAAGGAGGTGCAGCACCTGCAGTCCGACGCATCCCGCGCTCACGACCGCGAGACCGAGCAGAACGCCGGGCACGGCGTACCAGCCTGCGCGCGGCCGCAGCGCCGGGGAACTGCGGCGGGGAGCGGGCGGCACGGAGGAGGACGGAATCGATGGCATACACGCAGCGTGGGCCGCGGCGGTGGTGAGCGTCGTGAGTACGGCTACTCATCCGCGTGAGTGCACCGGCCCTCTACTCATATCCGCCGTTGCGCGGATGCGGGCGCAGGAAAAGGAGCGCCTCAGGTACTCCGTCCTCAATGCCTGAGAACCCTTCGTGGAACCACGAGCGTTGCGGTGCAGCGCGACGTCTACGCCCTCGACCGTCCGCCGCCCCTCGGCAAGACTCGGGAAACCGGCCCCGGCCCGAGTACGCGACGCGCGGCAACCGCTCACCGAACAGCTCGGCAAAACCACGGTAGGCGCTGGGGGCACCGTTCTGCCGCTGAACGGTCACATGCCCCGAGCTCCCGAGCAGCCCCTGCTATCCGGCCAGTCCCAAGCCCTTGAAGGACTCCAGCTTGTGGGTCTCTTCCCTCATGGGGGGCACTGCACGAAAGGTGCGTTCGAGCATGGGTTGGAAACGAGGGCCAGAGAATACTGCGCCGTCTCGTTACCAGTTCTGCGGCGTCGCTCGCGCCGGTGTCAAAAGATGAGGGAGGTGGCAGACGGAGGACGTCCCGGACGCGCCGATTGCCTTGCTTCACTGTGCCCACTCGACGTACCCGCCAGGAACGGGCGCCGTGAACGTCAACCTTGCTTCTTGCATGGCGCGGCCCGAAGCATTGGAGAACCGCTACTGGAGACCTCAGCCGGCAAGAAGGCTGAAGCAGAAGAACCTCAGACTCCAGGCTGTGACAGGGATGCTATGGCTTGGAGAGGCGAACACTTCCGGCGTTCGACTTTTGGGTGCGGTCGGATGCGGTTGGTGATGCTTCTGGGAACGCGCGAAGGACCCGACGACGGCGGGCGACTACGGCGGAAGTCAAACCAAGGCATACGAGCGCCAGCGCCGAAGTCCCGTACGCCGGAAGGTTCGGGGGCGGCTCCTCGACCCAACTGCGCTCAAGAACCCGCGACGGATCCGTAGGATCGTAGGTGACGATCATCGAAGCACCAGTGTGTGTGTCGGGGTACATCCCGGCATAGTCCGAGAGCTTCATCTCGGTGCCCGCTCGTCGGCTGCTCAGGAGTCGGACCTTCACATACCTCGGCTTGGAGTCCACCCCGACCACCGTGGCAGCAGCTGTAATTCCGTGGGACCGTAGATCTCTCACCAAGGAGCGGGATGGGAGCCAAAAGGTGAGGGCCATTCCGATGCAGAACAGAGATACGCCGAATGTTCCCCAGATTACCCGTCGCCGTGGGAGCTTGGGTCGTGGTCGCCACTCCGCGACTCTGGCGGCAGCTTGGCGCGACTTCTCCACGCCAGGGGGAAGCCGGTAGTCGTCCGAGGGGCGTTTCCTCTTTTTTTCAGTCATTGTAGGTCAACTTCATGAAAACCATCCTGACACCGTGTCCTTCACACTTGAAGCCGCATCGCCGATCTTCTTGCCGGCGTCTTTGACGGCACCGGTAACCGCATTGACACCCTTCCTGCCGATGGGAGACTTGATGAGATAGGAGGCTGCATAACCGACACCGAAACCCACCACGACACCTGCCGCGATTCCCCATCCGACCGGCCCTCCGACAGCGGCAACCGCCGCGGTGGCGGCCCACGTCCCACCAGCCCCGGCCGCCATACCGCCGACGTTCGCGGCGATCGCAACGTCCTTTTCTTCTCCGTGGCCGATGTCCCACGCGGTGGCACCAATGGTGAGGATGGTGCCGACCAGGGGCAACTTGCCGCCGAGTCTGACAGCCCGACCGAAGAGTGTGGTAGTGCTGGGCGGCCTCAGGCCTGGAACCTTTCCGATGAGCCAACTGCCGCCGTCGGCGACGGAGGCTTCCATCAGCCGAGAGAAGGAACCCATGCCGTACTTGGCGAGAATGCGTTCGGCTTCGCGGGCGGACTGCTTGGAGGCCCGAGCGGCACGCTTGGTGGCGTTCTTGAAGGCCCTTTTGTCTGCCTTACTCATGGCGTTGATGCGTCGATCATACAGTTGACTCGCCTCGTCACTGAACTTCTGTGACTGTTCCCAGTAATTGCCGGCGTATTTCGCCTGCATCCCGATCACGCTGGCCAATAGGCCCGCACTGTCGGACCAGGTGTCAGCAGGATCGGTCAGCTTCTGCGCCGCGATCTTTGTATGCTTCCAGGCGATGTCCCAGAGATCTGGATCGTCACCCTGCATGAGCGCACGATTGAGCGCTGCGCTCGGCTCGTCCTTCGAGAACTCTCCGTGGAAGAGCGCCGCGGTCTTCTCGAAGCCAGGTGCTGGAGCGTCCGCGTTGACTGCAGTCGTGAAAGCGGACCCGAAGACTTTGACATCATTCTCTGCCGTTGGGGCATCGGCGGCGGCAACGACCATCGGAAGATTCTTGGCGAGAGCCGGGTTCATTTTAGCAAAGAAGGCCGACGTGAAATCTGGATCGCCCTTTCGTTTCGCCAACTCCTCTGCGATCCGATGGAATTCTGGGCCGGCCTCGGTTGGATCGAGGTCGGCAGCCTTGTTGGTGTCCTCCGCGAGCTTTTTGCCGGCCTCTCGGGCCTCACTGATTGTGAGGATGGGTTCCGGCAGCTGAACCATTGTGCCGGGCTTGCGGATCCCCTGTTGATCCAACTCCATGGCAGCGGCGAGTGCCTGGCGGCGGCGCAGCATGGGCAGCTCGTCATCCACCCAGCTTGCGATCTTACCGATTTCAGTGAAGTTACCCGTATCGAGACCGAACTTCTGAAATCTACTCATATAGGATGATTTGACACCGTGCAGGGTCTCGCTGCTCGATTCGAGGTTCTTGATCGTCCTTTGAAGGTTGTCCGGGTTGATGCCGGAGAAGTTGGGGTCAACCACTCGTTGAATCCTCTTCCATGCCGTCGGCCAGTTGTGGGTCGATGAGTACCGCTTGGGCACCCGACCCGCTGAGGGCGATACCTACTTCGTTCACGGGGACGATGACCCAGGGTTGATGCTCGCCCATGGCCTCCACGAGCAGCGGAACGGTAGTGAATGCGAGAGCGGCGAGTCGCTCCTTGCCGCTGTCGTCGGCCACAGGGATGAGAGTCACCTCGACGGTGCCGTCCACGAGCGGAGCCCCGTCAGGCCCCTGCGGCACCTCCGTGATGGTAGGCAGTACGAGGACTTCCGGAGCGCCCTCTGCGGTGTCAGTTGAGGTCATCACCTCAGGTTATGGGGTCGCGAGGCGGCAAGCAATGCGACCTTTGGGTCGCATGAAGAGCCCGGTACCTTTGTGTTCCGTAATGACGCGCGACCCCCGACGGCTCCGGCAACTCCGGGCGTACGCGGACGAGTCGTCCGGCAACGCTTCGTCAAATATGTAATGAATCAGAGGTGAGTCATGTGACGGATCCCGAGCCGAAGGTAGCCAATCCGAGAAGGGCCGATCTGGAACGGTTGCGCAGTGATCTTTCCAAAGAGGTGGACGCACTCAAGAAGGCCTTGCAAGGTCCGACAGAAGAGATCGGCGGCAGCGAGGTCTGGGTCGGGAAGAACGCGCGTGCCTGGCATCGCGAATTGGAAGGACGGCACAAGCGATTGGGTGAGCAGGTCGACAAGCTTCTCCCAATCGTGGATGCCGCCATCCGGGCCGAGCCGGAGAAGGTTTCCGCAAGCGAGGCTCGCTCGTACCACAAGGCAATCTGAGCTCTGGGTCCCGGGCAAGTGCGGTGGGCTAAGGGAAAGGAGCATTCTCGCCGGCAGTCTGCACTGCTCGTACTTCAGCCAGGCGAGGTCGCCGGTTCCCGGGGCCTGGGCCTGGGCCGTGAGGAGATCGGCGAGGGCGCGGGGAAGCTCGCAGACGGGACCAAGAGTCTCGCGTAAGACGCTGCGGACCAGCCGGAGCGGGCGGGCGCTGACGATCTGGGCGGTGGGCCCGCAGTACCGGTACGCGGAGGTCGGTAACCCGCGCCGTCACATCCTGGAGCGCCCCGAGTCCCGGACCGTCATGGACCGCTCCAGCGCGAACGACCCGCAGCGCATCTCCGGTACGGCCCACGGTTCCGCCGACTCGGTCGACCTCAGCCTCGCCATCCTGTTCGAGGGCGTGTACACGCGCAACCTGTCGCTGCGCGGGGCGCTGATCTCGGCACCGGGGCGCTTGATGGACCGGCTCGGCGACTAGGCCCTGTCGTTCGGATCACTCCGGCGTCGCGGGGTCTGGCACGCCCATCTGCGGCGTTGTCGTCGGTCCCTGACGCTCCGCGTCGACTCCCTCCTCCGCCTTGCAGTTGCACGCACCAGGCCCCGCTCGGGTCGACCCATAGGTACCGCACCTCATAGCCGGCCTGATCCGAACGACAGGACCTAAGGGGTCAGGGCTCCACGGCGCCCGTGAAGGTCAGGCCCCCGTTCGCGGCGTACAGGCGGCCACTCGCCACGCCCGGCTTCATGACGCGGGCGGAGCGATCGTCGCTGTCCGTGGCTTCCGAGAAGATCCGCCAGCCGTGCTGGGCGAGGTGGCCGGTGCTCAGCTTGAGCAGGCGGTCGTTGGACCGGGCCTCGTCGGGGTCCCAGCCGGCGACGCGGATCGACGGGGTGGCCGCCGAGCCGAACTCGTCGTCCGGGTGGACCGCCTTGGGGGTCGCGGCCTTGATCGCCGCGCGGATCTCGGCGGCGACGTCCTGCTGGATCTCTTCGATGGTCATGGCGTTACGCCTCTGTCCTCGCTCGTCGGATGCTGTCCCTGTCGGTTTGCCCGGCCGGGTCGTGCCGCGCGTCAGGAGTCCTGCACCAGCCCGTGGAACGACACCGCGGTCTTCCCGGTCGAAAAGGCACCCCCGCCGAGCCCGTCCTTGGCTGCATGGAAGGTGGACTCCGTTCCGGTCTCCGACTCCGCCTCGCCGCGCATACGTTCGTCGACGACCCAGCCCCTGGAACGCAACCGGGAGACGAGCGCGTCGGCCAGTTCGTCGGCCGACCTTGGTTCCGAGGCGTCGAACGCGGTGAGGGCGATGGCGTCCGACGAGATCACGGACGGCAGATCCATGACCGTCGCCCCCGGGAGCACGGTCCGGATGACCGACGTGACCTCTTCGGTCAGGGCTAGGCGGTTTTTCTGTTCAGCCACGGTGGCTTCCTCTCGGCTGGCTCTAAAAGACGAAGTTCACGACGGAGTCGACGACGTCGCCGCCCTTGCTCAGTGCCTTCTTTCCGGTGTCCAGACCGCTGGCGAGCATGTCCCCGCCCTTGTCCACGGTCTGTTCGAAGGCATCGTCCACGGAGTTGACGATCTCGGCGCCACCGCGGGCGAAGGATTCCCTGGTCGACTGGAAGGACTTGGCGATGTCCTGTGCGTTCTTGAACGCATGGGAGGGGTTCGCCAGGGTGTCTCCCAGACCGGTCACCAGGTGACCGCCCGTGTCGAGGACACTGCCCGCCATGTCGGTTCCGGCGGAGAAGACGCGGCCACCGTCCCGGCCGAGACTGTCGGCCAGGGCGGAGGCGTCGGCGGAGATCTTGCCCGCGCCGTCGCCGAGGATGCCGAACAACTGCCGGGTGTCGTTCTGCAGGCGGTCGAGCTCCATGGCCTTGACCACCGGCCATGTGGCGATGTCCAGCGTCGCCTTGGAGGCGCCGGCCGCGGTGGCCGCGGCAGAGGCCGCCACCCAGTCGGGAGCGCCGTGGTCCTTCGCCGCCTTGTAGGCCTGCTTGTACGCGAACCGGGAGGCCAGTGTCGACACCTCGCCCATCAGTTCGTGCGGCTTCACGCGGTCGAGCATGTTGTATTTGTTGAGCACCGCGTGGAGAGGGAGGGCCACGTCGGCGAATTTGCTCCTGCCGTTGAGCAGACCCTGCACGATGGGATCGAGGTCGGCGCCCATCTTGTTGACGACCTCGGGCGGCACCTTTTTGTGGAGGAAGGTGACCAGGTCGCGTACCTCTGCAGCGCCGGGCATCTCCTGGTCGAGCGTGGTGTGTTCGAAGGTGAGTGCTTTCCCGCCGCCGAAGAAGATGCCCCGCATGTTCGTGAGGGCATCGGTGCCCTCCTTGTAGTACTGGGAATGTCCGGTGGCACCGTTCGTCTCGAGCCGCGTGATGTCCTTGAAGTCGGCCGGATCGTCGCCGTGCCCCTGCGTGTAGGAGACGAGGTCCTCGGGGGCACGCATGGCGTAGAACTTGGTGTTCGGCATGTGGAAGTCCGCAACCGAGTGGATGTTGGGACCGAGCCCGGGACTTCCCATGAACGTGACGTTGTCGATGTTCGTCAGCCCGTTCTGCAGGGCTTTGCTGGTGACGACGGTTCCGTAACTGTGCGCGAAGATGCTTGTCTTCGCGTCCGGTTTCAGATTAACCGCGATGCCCTGGCGGAAGGCGTTCAGTTGTCGCCCGCCGACTTCCGCCTTCTCAGGGTTGACGGAGTCGCCGATCTCCGGTGTGTCGTACCCTAACCAGCTGACCACCGCGGTGTCCGGCTGCTCGTACCCCCGCTTGTCCGTGGCCAGTGCGTAACCCCCGGAAGAGAAACCGTTGAAGTTGTCGAGGCGATTGGTGATGCCTGGAACGCGAAACGCCACGTTCGTAGCGGTTTGCAGGTCGCCGACGACCTCGGCGACCCGGCCGTCCGGGTAGGGTGACGCCTTCGGATCGGCGGTCGAACCGAACTTCGCGTCGAACACCAGGAACTGCCGAGGGACTTCCACCTCGGTCGCTCTGTTGGTCTTGGGATCGATGAATTTCTTCACCCGTGGGCTCAGAAAGCTGCGCAGCGTTTCCACGCGGTCCTTGGTCCGCTTGTACGCGGGATCGGTGTCCGCCATGGATTTGAGGCGCTCGGATTCTTCCTGGAACTCGTTCTGAATCGAGACCCGGTTTGCGGCGAAGCGCACGTTGACCGGGACTCCGTCCAGGTTTCCCACGAGGCTCGGATTGGTCACCGCGAGTGCCGCCTGCTGGTCAGGTGAGAGCGTGGCGAAGTAGTCCTTGACAGCCTGGGCCTGCTCTTGTGGCGTACCGTCCCGATGTGCGGCGATGACGCCCTTGAGCCCCGACTCGAACTCCTTGCCGGCGCCCGGCTTCCGTGCGAGGGAAGTCGGCAGGCCGAATGCGGAGAGCGAGTCGAACGGAGACTCGGCGGGTGCTCTGAGGATATTGGCACGCCTGCGCAGATCGATCGCGGTTTCACCCAACCACGTGGCAATCGCGGGTAAGCCGGACAGGTCTGCGGTGACACCCAGGGTGGAGGCTCGCGACTTCAGATGGGGAATCTCTCCGGCCTTGCTGTCCAGAGACTTCGCGAGCCGGTCGAGCATGTCTGGATCCGCATAAACTAACGCCATGTCTAGTACGCTGTCCCATCGATAGGCTACTGCGGTCGGGAATCGGAACCGACGCCGGTGACTGTGTGGAGAAAGCGGGGGATTTTTGTGGGAGCACAGGAAGAAGCAGGCAAGATCCGGCAGCTGGCCGAGGATGTGCGCACGTTGCTTGATCAGCCGATCGAGATCGCTGCGGATCGCCAGGCCAAACCGGATGAGCGTTGGGCGGGGCCCACGGCGGAAAAGGTGCGCGGTGAGCTGAAGGTCAGGAAGGGCCGGTTGGGCTCAATGGCCGACACCTTGGAGAAATCGGCGACGCAGCGAGGCAAGGAAGGCGACGGCGGCGGAAACTGATCGGCCTGATCGCCCGGCCATCCGCCGGCCCCCGGTCAGCCCTTGTGCCAGTCCGGATTGCGCAGACAGTCGGTGACGACTGTTGCGCCCAGAGTCTGGCTGATCTTGCCCGAGGTGAGCTTGAAGGGTGAGGCGGAAACGGTGACGCTGCCGAGCAAGCCGCTCTTGGTCACCTTCCGTACATAGCCGTCGGGTTCGTCGGGTGAGACGGTGGCTCCCTGCTGCACGGTCCATCCCCGACCGGTCAGGTGCTTCACGACCTCCTCCACCAGCTCCTTGGACTGCCGTGTGTCCGTGGGATCGCCGGGGACTGTGAGGTACAGCGTGCCCGTCCGCTTGCTGCCGTCCTTGCTGTCGAGCACGTCGCGGCCCCCGCAGTCGTCGGCGCCGGAACTCTCGTCCAGCTGCACATGCGGCATGGTCGCCTGCAAGGCGCTGACGACGTCCGGCCTCATCGCCTCGAGAGCATCGGTGTAGGCGGGCCCGGACTCCCGCTTCTTGTCCCCGCCGGATTTCCCGGGCAGCACCGAACATCCGGCGACCGTGCAGATCAGCGCGATGACGACCGCGGCCGTCCTCGCCATGTGCTGGGCTCGCATCTCAAGTTCCCCCTGTTGCATGCGGCTGCCCGGGCGGTCAGGTCCCGAGGCAGGCGGTGTTTCCGGCGAAGGTGAGGCTCTGGTTCGACGCGTCGAGGAGACCCTCCGCGTAGCCGGCCTTGTCGATCCTCGCGGCCTGGTCCTCGCTGTCGGTCGGCAGCGGATGGATCTTCCAGCCCCTTTTTTCCAGATACGCGGTGCTCTTGGTGAGGAGTTCCTCGTTGGACTGCGCCTCGTCCGGGTCCCAGCCGGCGATGCGGACGGTCAGCCGGGTGCCGGAGCAACCCGAGCCAGCGGTTGCCGTGCCGAACTCGTCTTTCGGATGGACGGCTTTGGGGGTCGCGGCCTTGATCGCCGCATGCAGCTCGGCCGAGAGGGCCGTCTTGACCTGTTGGGCGCTGACCGGCTTGGCCGCATCGTCTCCCTTGCTGCCGCATGCGCCGAGTGCGAGTGCGGCAGTGGTGGCTAATGCTGCGGTGATGAGCGGGGCACGACGATTCACGGTGACTCCCAAGGGGGCACCCCGGACATCGGGATGACGGGGCGCCCCGTGCGTCTCAGTGGTTGACGGACTGGATTTCCTGCACCTTGATGTTCTGAGTGTTCCCGAACGTCCCGCTGGGCAGGTCGTGCGGGCCCGGGTTGCCGGTCCCCGTCCAGGTGATCTCCCAGGTGACGGTGGCGCGCAGCTGGTACGTGCCGTCGCCCGACGAACGCAGATACTTCAGACCGCACGGCGGTGTTTTGTCGGCCTTGCCCCTGGCGTACGGCTCGCCGATGGAACCGTCGGCGCCGAAGCGGCACTCACCGGATCCCGGGTAGGTCTCCGCGTCCGGTGTGCCGGGTTCGAGCTTGAGGGAGACGGGCTTGGCGGTGGTGGCGGCCTCGATGGCGACCCCGCCCACGTTCAGGCTGGCGGTCACCTGCACCGGCTGGAACCTGGTCCGGTCCAGCCACGCCCAGGTCGCCAGGTTCACCTTGGTGACGTTCGCGGGCGCGAGGGTGACCTCGGTGTCGGGCAGGTGGATCCGGTTGTAGGCCAGCTCGGCGAGGACCTGCGGGGTGACGGCGTTGGGTACGGCGGGAGTGTCGCCGTTCTTCACCCAGAACGGCATCTTGTCGCAGACCTGCGCCTCCGGCTCCATCCACCGGTCCTCGTCACGGACGGCGACCCACCAGGCACCCTCGTCCGCCTTGTCGAGGTTGTAGTTCTTGTACGTGCCGTCCTTGTAGTCGGCGCGCATCATGCCGACGGCCGCCTTGGCGTAACTGTGCTGGCCAGGGGTGTTGATCGTCTCGTTGTACATGTCCTCCATGTACTTCGAGAACTGCTGGGCCGTTCGCGGCTCGTACCAGCAGGCGGGCGGCGTCCAGTCGCTCACGGGGGTGACGTTGCCGGTGCCGCCGCCCTTGGTGCCGCCGCCGGTGGCACCGGAGAAGCGGACCATGGAGACGAGATCACCGCCGGACTGCCCACCGCCCGTCTCGGTCTTGCTGCCGTTGGACGTGCCCGCTGGGCCCCAGCCGGCCATCGCCGTGCCCGGGACCAGCGCAAGGACTCCGGCCGTCACGCCAACGGCAAGCCATCTGCTTCGCCGGCTCAGGGCGTGCATGTCTTGTTCCCCCGTTCGGACTGGAGTTTCGTGGTCTGCCAGACCCCTTGCGCGCTCTTCTCCAGGCGCGTGCTGTACAGCACGTACGCGTCGTTGGTGACGGGGGTCTTGTCGACCTTGTTGGTCTTGCGGTTCTTGTTGAAGGCCTTGCTTTCGTCGGAGCAGTAGGTCACCGCAGCGGTGTTCTTGTCGAACACGCTGATCCTGGGCGCGTAGTAACGGACGGCGCCCGTGAAAGTGGCGCCGGAGCCGACGATCGACTTGACCCAGTCCTGGCTGCCCGCCAGGGCCGTACCCACTTGGTAGAACTTCAGGGCGGCATCCTCGGGGTCGCCCTGGACGACGGCGTGCGTGACGGCGGTCTGGGCATGCCCGGCGTCCGCCAGGACCGCATCCTTCGTCGCATCCCCCGTCTTCCAGCCCTCGAAGGACTCCGTGACATCGCTCGGCAATGACAGATCGGGGCGTGCAGTCCGCGCCGTCGGAGTCGGCGACGCCTTCGTCGTCTCGCCCTGGTCTGCGCCTGCGATCTTGTCGTTGCCCTTCGGTGAATCCCCGCTCCCGCATGCCGTCAGCAGCAGAGCTGCGGTTGCGGCGAGCGCGGCAGCAACGGGCAGAGAACGGCGGTTCACGGTCAGCTCCCGGTGGGGCGAGGGTCAAGTCAGGGACAGGGACGTTACCGGTGTGCTTCTTGGTTTCGCCAGAGCGAATCCGGCGAAGCGAATGCGGCCCGCGCACGGCGGCCGCATGTCCGATGAGCGTTCCGGGTGAGGCCGGACGTGCGCATGAGTATCCGTACTCATGTGTGGGCCAGGCCCGGGAGTTGAGACTGTTCAGGTGTCCGAGATCACTGCCCGGTGCTCAGCCCAGCTTCGCGTTCTGCGCCCCGACCGCAGTCGCGTCCAGCTTCGCGTCGCTCGGGGTTCCGCTTGCGATCGCCATGCCGTTGACCGAGAAGTACACCGCCACGACGTCGTCGGCGCGGACGGCCTCGGTGTGCAGGGTGTGAGTGACGCCGTTGACGGTCATCGTGGCTTTGAAGGCGACCGTCTGGCCGCCGGCCGGCCTCACGGGCTGTTCGGACGCGACCGAGGTGTAGATGGTGCTGCCGTTCTTCGCCTTGGCGGTGAAGCCGCCGCGGCAGGCGGTGACCGCCCGGAACAGGTCCGTGAGTGCCGAGGAGGCGCCGCCGGGGGCGTAACTCGCGAGGGTGATGTAGGTGGCCGCGTCGTTCATGCGGCCCGTCGAGACGAACCGCGTGAGGTCGGCCTGTGGTTCTCCCAGGGGGAGCTGGTTCATCGCGTACGCCAGGGGCGCGCACGCGGCCTTGTCGACGCTGACCTCACTGGGGGACGCGGCGAAGCGGAACTCGGCGTCGGCCTCCTTCACCGTGTGGCCCGTCACCTCCGCCGGGGTCACCATCAGCTGTGCCAGTCGCCCGGCGGGTCCGGCCTGCCGGGCCTGTGCGGCCGAGGTGCTCGGCTTGTCGGAGGCGTCCGCACCACCGCCGGAGCAGGCGGTGAGGGCGGCCAGGCAGCAGGCGGTGAGGGCGGCGGTGGTCAGCGCGGCTCGCTTCTTCGTCATGGGCATCAGATGGTGGCATGCCCGATCGGTGCCGCTGTGAGCGAACAGTGCAGAAATGTTGCGTGGCAGGTGACGAAGAGTCGCCGGGGTGCAACGGTCGCAAGGCGCCTGGCGCGGGCGTCCATTTACTGGCGCACAGAGGGGAGACGGTCCGCCGTCCAGTGTTCAACGCCGCGTTACACATGGGTGGTTGCAGAAGTACCGCCGGACAGCGGGGTGCTTCAAGGCATCGGGCTCGCCTTGAGGGCGTTATGTGCGGCTGATACCGTGCGATCGCTTGACACTCACGCTCGCGCCGGTTAAACGCGCGGATCTCGGTAGATCTCTATGGATCTCTGTGGGTCTTTGGTGAAGTGTCCGGATTGGCAATGAAGGCAAAGAAGTTGGCCGACAACAGCTTGGGTGTACGGGGAGCGGTTGCGTGAAGATCCAGGAGCGTACGGGGGCGGGCGCGGGACGTTCCGCGGCTCCGGCTCAGCCGTCGGTCGGTAACCGGCTTCCCACGCCGCCGCGGGAGCGCAAGCCGGCGCTCGCGGCGCTGGCCGTGCTGCTGATCCTGGTGGGCGCGCTGGGGGCGACGATGCTCGTGCTGCGCGCCGGCGACCGGATCGAGGTCGTCAAGGTGACCAAGGACATCCAGCCCGGTGAGTCCGTCAGCAGCGACAACACCACCTCCGTGATGGTCGCCGACGACGACAGCATCCACTACGTCAAGTGGACGCAGCTGGACTCCCTGAAGAAGCTCAAGGCCAAGACCACGATCTACGCGGGCACGGTCGTCGTCGGTGACATGTTCGCCGCCACGGCCGAGCTTCCCGCCGGCAAGGCCTCCGTAGGTGTCGCGCTGAAGGAGGGCCAGTACCCCTCCGACATCAAGTCCGGCGACCACGTGGCCGTCTACAACGTCGACGCCTCCGGCTCCGCCTCCTCCGGCAAGACCGGCACCGGTTCCTCCTCGTCGTCCTCCGGCGGCGGCCCGCTCGTGCCGAACGCGCTCGTCAACAACGTCAAGGACAGCAGCGACGCCACCGTCAGCACCGGCAACCTCTCGCTGACGCTCCTCGTCGACCAGGCGGACGCCGCTGCCGTGGCGCGTGCCGCCTCGGCGAACGCGGTCGCCATCGTGCGCGTTCCCGGCAACTAGAAGGCGGCACCCGACCCATGGCCCTCATCGCCCTCGCCGCCGACAAGGGTTCCCCCGGCGTCACCACCGCGGCCGTCGCCCTCGCCGCGGTCTGGCCGCGGCGCGTGCTGCTGGCCGAGACCGACCCGGCCGGCGGTGACCTCGTCTACCGCAGTGCCGCCGCGCACGGCGGACCGCTGAACCCGAACCTCGGCATGCTGTCGATCGCCGCGACCGCGCGCCGCGGCCTCGTCCCCGACCAGCTGTGGGACCACGTCCAGCCGCTCAGCGGCGGCCTGGAGGTGCTCGTCGGCCTCGGTGTCGCCGAGCAGGCCGCCGGCCTGACCGGTCTGTGGCCGACCCTCGGGCACGCCTTCGCCTCGCTCGCCGACTCCCCGCACGCCCCCGCCGACGTCATCGCCGACTGCGGCCGCATCAGCGGGGACACCCCGGCCGTCGAACTGTTCCCGCACGCCGCGCTGGTGCTCCTGATCGCCCGGACCGAGGCCGAGTCCCTGGCCCGCGTCCGGGACCGGGCCGCGGCCCTCGCCGCCAAGCTGCACGGCGGGCCGCGCGGTGCCGCGAGCCTGGCGAACCCGGTGATCGGCGTCGTCCTGGTCGCCGACCCGGGCAACGCGGGAAAGCTCGTCAACCAGGTCAACGACATGCTCGTCCACGCGCAGACCGGCGCCCGGGTGGTCGGCACCATCGCCGACGACCCGGCCGGCGCCGAGCAGCTCGCCGGCCGCCGGCGCGGCCGCCTCGACAAGTCGCTGCTGATCCGCTCGGCCCGCAAGGTCACCGCCGACCTCTACCAGAGTTACGGCGCCGCCTGGTCCGTACCCGCGAACGGCCAGATGAACGGGCACGCGGGGGCCGGGCGATGACCGCTGTCGACCACCAGTTGGTCAAGCGGTTCCGGCAGGACGCCGGTGACCGCATCGCCGAGCAGCGGCGCCTGGACCAGGCCAGCGGCGTCACACCGATGTCCAGCGAGGACGAGCGGCAGTACGCCCGCGCCGTCATCGCCCAGATACTCGAGGAGTACGCCCGCGCGGAGATCAACGCGGGCCGTACTCCGCTGGACGCGGAGACCGAGGAGCAGTACGCGGCGGCCGTGCACGCCGCGCTGTTCGGCGTCGGCCGGCTCCAGCCGCTGCTGGACGACCCGCAGGTCGAGAACATCGACATCAACGGCTGCGACCAGGTCTTCATCGGCTACGCCGACGGCCGCGAGGCCAAGGGCGAGTCGGTCGCCGAGACCGACGAGGAACTCATCGAGCTGATCCAGGTGCTCGGCGCGTACTCCGGTCTGTCCTCGCGCCCCTTCGACTCCGCGAACCCGCAGCTCGACCTGCGGCTGCCGGACGGCTCGCGTCTGTCGGCCGTCATGGACGTCGCCCGGCGGCCCGCGCTGTCCATCCGGCGCGCCCGCATGGGCAAGGTGTTCATCTCCGACCTGGTCGGCAACGGCACCCTCACCCCGGAGCTCGGGCACTTCCTGGCGTGCGCGGTCCGCGCCCGCAAGAACATCATGATCGCGGGCGCGACCAACGCCGGCAAGACGACGCTGCTGCGCGCCCTCGCCAACGAGATCCCGCCCCACGAGCGCCTCATCACCGTCGAGCGCGCGCTGGAGCTGGGCCTGGACACCTTCCCCGAACTCCACCCGAACGTCGTCGCGTTCGAGGAGCGGCTGCCCAACTCCGAGGGCCAGGGCGCCATCTCCATGGCCGAACTCGTCCGCCGCTCCCTGCGTATGAACCCCTCCCGGGTCATCGTCGGCGAGGTCCTCGGCGACGAGATCGTCACCATGCTGAACGCGATGTCGCAGGGCAACGACGGCTCACTGTCCACGATCCACGCCAACAGCTCGCACGAGGTGTTCAACCGCATCTCCACCTACGCCCTGCAGGCCACCGAGCGGCTGCCCATCGAGGCCAGCCAGATGCTCATCGCGGGCGCGGTGAACTTCGTCGTCTTCATCCAGCGGCGCAACAACTACCAGTCGGGCGGCCGCCTGCAGCGCATGGTCACCTCCGTGCGCGAGGTCAACGGCGTCGACGGGCGCGTGCTGTCCAGCGAGGTGTTCGCCGAGGCCCCCGACGCCCGCGTCGTACCGCATGCGCCCATCGCCTGCCTGGAGGACCTGATCGCACACGGCTACCAGCCGCACGGAACGTGGGGGTGAGCGGCATGACGACCACCATGGCCCTCGGTTCGCTCGGCGCGATGGGCGGGCTGTTCTCCACGACCGTCCTGTACGCCCTCGGCTGCGGCGTCGCCGTCGGCGGCGGACTGGCGCTGCTCATGCTGGCGATCCGCGGCCTGCCCGCGAAGCCCGAGCACGAGAAGCGACAAGCGAGCGAGCGCGCGAACGAGCTGATCCGGTTCGCCGGGCAGCGCGGTTCGCTCGCCGTCATCATCGGCCTGGCCGTGCTGCTGCTGACCCGCTGGGTCGTGGCCGGCGCCGCCGCGGCCGTCCTCGTCTTCTTCTGGGACCGCCTCTTCGGCGGCGCGGCGGAGGAACGTGCCGCCATGCGCCGCGTGGAGGCCCTCGCCTCCTGGACGGAGTCGCTGCGCGACACCATCGCCGGCGCGGTCGGCCTGGAACAGGCCATCCCGGCGTCCGCACGCGCCGCCGCGCCCGCCCTGCGGCCCCACCTGGACGCCCTCGTCGACCGGCTGCGCTCCCGCACCCCGCTGCCGGACGCGCTGCAGCTGCTCGCCGACGAGATCGACGACGCCTCCGCCGACATCATCGTCGCCGCCCTCATCCTCAACGCCCGGCTGCGCGGCCCCGGCCTGCGCCAAGTGCTCGGCGCGCTCGCCAAGTCGGCCCGGGAGGAGGTCGACATGCGCCAGCGCGTGATGGCGCAGCGCTCCTCGACCCGCCGCTCGGTCCAGATCGTCGTCGCGGTGTCCGTCGCCTTCGTTCTGGGCCTGGCCATCTTCAACCGGGACTTCGTCTCCCCGTACAGCTCGCCGGTCGGCCAGCTCGTCCTCGCCTGCGTGTGCGGCCTGTTCGCGCTCGGCTTCTGGTGGCTGCGCAAGCTGTCCACCATCGACACGCCCGAGCGCTTCCTGGTGCGCGACGAGTCGTCGGTGCAGTTCGTCCGTCCCCGCACGCCCGTGCAGCAGCAGGAGGAAGGGGTACGCCGGTGAACCTCACGATGCCGATCCTGGTCGGCGTGGTCGTCGGCCTGGGTGTCTACGCCCTCGTCCGCGCCCTGATGCCGAGCAGGCGCAGCGCGCTGCAGCAGGTCGCGCGGATCGACGCGATGCGGGCGCGCGGCTCGGCGTACGAGACGCAGACGCGGGCCCAGGAGACCAGCGGGCGGCTCGGGTCGCTGCGGGCCCAAGTCGGCGCTCGGGTATCGGAGTTCTACCTTCAGCAGGGCTGGGAGCAGCGCTCGCTGCGCGCGGACCTGGCGGTGCTGGACCGCAGCTGGGAGAAGTTCCTGGCGACCAAGGCGCTGCTCGGGGTGGCGGGCCTGTTCTTCGGCCCGTTCCTGTTCGCGGTGGTCTGGACGCTGGGGTTCAGCCGCAGCCCGATCATCCCGGTGTGGCTGGCGCTGATGTGCGGCGCGGTGTTCTTCTTCCTGCCCGACCTGGAGGTACGGCGCGACGCCGCCGACAAGCGGCGTGACCTCAGGCGCGTCATCGGGGCGTATCTCGACCTGGTGTCGATGAGCCTGGCCGGCGGCCGGGGTCTGCCGGAGGCGCTGATGGCGGCGGCGGAGATCTCCGACGGCTGGGCCAACCAGCGCATCAAGCACGCCCTGGCCGATGCCCGCATCACGGGTGTCAGCCAGTGGCAGGCGCTCGGAGCGCTCGGTGAGGAACTGGGCGTGGAGGAGCTGAAGGACCTCTCGGCCTCCCTGGCCCTGGTCGCCGACGACGGCGCCAAGGTCCGCGAGTCGCTCGCCTCCCGCGCCGAGACCATGCGCCACCGCGAGCTCTCCGAGATCGAGGGCAGCGCGGGCGAGAAGTCGCAGTCGATGCTCGTCGCCCAGCTGCTGCTGTGCGCGGGCTTCCTGGTGTTCCTGATCTTCCCGGCGGCGATGCGGGTGTTCCAGGTCTGACGCGTCTCACCTCTGCACACAGCCTTCAGCCAACCGTCTGCCAGCCTTCGACAGGACTTCGAGAGGACAACTCACCATGAACGGACGGAACTTCTCCACCGGCATCCCTGCCGTGGACTTCCTGGTCACCTTCCTGCGCGGCCGCGTCGAGCGCGCCCGCTCCGGCGAGCTGGACCGCGGTGCCTCCGCGGTCGAGTGGGTCATCATCTCCGCGGTCGTCGTGGCGATCGTCGGCGTGGTGGCCGCGATCATCAACGCCGCGCTGAGCGAGGGCGCCAACAAGGTCGGCGACTGCATCAAGGGCGCGGACGCGGGCAAGACCTGCTGAGTGCCGTAACTACGGGGTTGACGGGGATTCACGTGGGCGTGGGCAGATGGGTGCGCCGCAGAGTGTCGGCCGCGCGTACGGCGACGGCCGGCCGCGGCGACTCCGGTATGACGGCGATCGAGTTCGTGCTGCTCACCCCGGTCCTGTTCTTCATGATCTTCGCCACGGTGCAGTTCGCGCTGTACTTCTTCGCCGACCACGTGGCCCAGGCGGCCGCCCAGGCCGGCGCCCGCAAGGCCCGTGCGACGGCGCACGACCAGCCCGGTGGGTGGCGGGGCCAGGCGCGAGACGTGGTCGACAGCTACATCAGCCAGCTGGGTCCGCAGCTGGTCCTGTCACCGGACGTGAGGATGCTCCAGCCGGAGCAGAACACGGTCGGCGTGGAGATCTCGGCCCGTATCCCGACGGTCTTCCCCGGCTTCGACCTGACGGTGCACGCACAGTCGGTGGGCCCGGTGGAGCGGTTCGTGCGGGAGGGGGAGAGGTAGATGGGCTCCCTCAGACAACGCCTGCGGCGCGACGACAGGGGGCTGTCCACGGTCGAGGTCGTGATCCTGGCCCCCGTGATGATCCTCTTCATCCTCGTCCTGGTCGCCTTCGGGCAGCTGGTCGAGGGCCGCGGCGCGCTCGACGGAGCCGCCCGGGACGCGGCGCGGGCCGGATCGCTGCAGTGGGACGTGGGCAACGCCATGGCCGAGGCGCGCAAGGCGGCGAACGCCGACTTGACGGACGTCTGTTCCGGCCCGGTCAGCGTGACCAAGACCAGTGCAGGCTTCAAGGACGCGGACCTGTTCACGGTGGAGGTGAGCTGCCAGGTGCGAGGACTGGCCATGCTGGGTCTGGACGTACCGACCCGCCTGTCGAGTTCGTTCACCGCCCCGTTGGACCCGTTCAAGAGGAAGGCCGGGTGAGCGTGGTGAGAGCAGCGGGCGCGTACGGCGCCCTGCGCGGCTGGATCGCCTCGCGCCGAAGCCGTCTCGACGACCGCGGCTCCGGTGCCGGCGCCGTCATCATCTTCGCGATCGTCTTCCTCTCCCTGTCGGCGTTCGTCATCGACGGTGGCCTGTCCATCTCCAAGCGGGAGCGGGCGGCCGACATCGCGGAACAGGCGGCGCGGTACGCCGCCCAGGACATCGACAAGGAAGCCCTCTACGACAACGAGGGCGGGCCGGCGCCGATCAACTACCAGAACTGCGACGCCCGCGTGAAGGCCTTCGCCCGCGAGATGGACATGACCGGCGCGGACATCGCCGCGACCCACTGCGTCGCCGCCGACGCCCAGCAGGTCGAGGTCGAGGTCCAGCTGACGTACAGCCCGGTCTTCACCGGCATGTTCTACGGCGGCGACCTGGTGGTCCACGGCCGGTCGGTGGCGGAGAACGAGGTGGGCTGACGTCTCCTTCACCGTTGCTGTGCTACTCGCTCAACCCCGACGGAGTCTCACCCTCATGCGCTCACGAACGACGGCCGCAGCCGTTCTCCCCACGGTGGCGGCCCTGCTGCTCACCGCCTGCGGCGGCTCGGATTCCCAGGGGCCGCAGGTCGAGCCCCGCAGCCCGGACGCGACCGCCGCTGCGACGTCCACGGCAGCGCCCGCCGGTGACCGCATCAACCGGCCGGAGATCAAGCTGCCGAGCGATGTACAGGACGTCTTCGAAGGCGGCACGACCGGTGACCCGACCGAGGACGCCGTCCTGGCGGACAACGCCCAGCGCATCAGCTCGATCACAGAGGCGATCACCGTGGAGGCCAAGGAACACCCGGCTCTGAGGTTCTACTCCAAGGGTGACGCTCTCGCGTCGGCCGCCCTGTTCGTCAAGTCGTTCTACGACAGGGACCGCAGCTACGTCGGCAAGGCGCGCTACTACGACCGCGAGGTGAAGCTGCTCGCGGACGGCGCCGCCCAGGTCACCTACTGTGAGGACGGGACACAGACCTACCCGAAGGACCGGAAGACAGGCGCGGTGGACCGCTCCATCAAGGGGTCGGCCAGTGATTACGCCAACTACGTCACCAGGTTGGAGCGCGACGGCCGAAGCGTGTGGCAGACGACGAGCGTGTCCTCCACCGGGTCGGCGAAGAGGTGCATGTGATGCATCGTCCGGTGGGCTCCCCTTGCTCTTCCCTGCGCGAACCCCTACGGAGGTACAACCCCATGCGCACACGCACCACGGCGGCAGCGGCTGCCCTGACGACGACGGCGGCGGTCCTGCTGCTGTCCGCCTGCGGCGGCGGCTCGGACTCCGGCGACAACGACAAGATCGCAGGCGTGGACACGGGGGCGTCGGCGAGCGCGTCACCGTCGCCTTCGGCGAGCGCGGACGGGATCGACCGGCCGGCGATCAAGCTGCCGAGCGATGTAAAGAACGTTTTCGAGGGCGGTGCGACCGGTGATCCCGTCAAGGACGCCGTCCTTGCGGACAACGAACGGATGATCAACTCGATCGACGAGGCCGTCACCGTCGACGCCAAGGACCACCCGGCCCTGAAGTTCTACAACAAGGGCAACGCGCTGATCTCTGCCGCCTCGTACATCCAGTCCTTCTACGACTCGGGGACAACGTGGACGGGAGAAACCCGGTATTACAACCGCGAGGTCACGCTGAAGGGCGCGACTGCGGCCACGATGACGTACTGCAGCGACGAGACGAAGTCCTACAGCAAGGACCGCAAGACGAAGAAGATCACCATGTCGCCGGGTGACGCGGACGACTACGTCGCCTACAGCGCGCGCATGCAGAAGAACGCCCAGGGCGTTTGGCAGACCGTGAACGTTACGTCGGAGCGAGGGGCCAAGAAGTGCCAGCCGTGAGCCGTACCAAGACACGAATCCGCATCGCCGCGTTCCTCGCAGTCCCGTTGGCTCTGATCCCGGCGGTGTCGTACGCCGGAGACAAAACGCATGGTGGAACCAGCCTCGGCACCGCGAACGGCAACCGCAGCGGTAACAAGATCACCGTGGAGACCAAGATCCAGACCACCGTCAACGGTGGCAGCGGGGGCAGCAAGACCGGCTCGCTGACTTCGACGGACTCCAACTGGACGCCGCCTGCCTGTTGGTACGAGCCGGCCTTCTCGCCCAAGGAGATCGAGGCGGACGTCAAGACCTGGCGCTCGTTCACCTTCTTCGGGATCGGCAGCGTGGTCGGCGACATGCTGGACCTGTATTACAAGGACGGCCACCCCTACAAGGACTACAACCTCGACAAGCAGGGCGAGGGTATGTTCTGGGCCGCCGTCGTCAATCCGAACCGCAAGGACGATCCCGAGGCCAGCGCCTGCGACAAGATGCCCTTCTGGGTGGACAACGGCAAGACTCCGTCGGAACCCCTCGCCGTGAACGCCAAGGTCCTCGCCGAGTACGCCTACGACGAGCTGCCCATCCCGGAGACCAAGGTCAACATGGCGCCCGCCGGGACGTCGACGGTGAATCTGCCGACCTGGATCTGGCTGGACAAGGCCGACTTCCACAAGGTGTCCGTCACCGCCAGCCTGCCCGGCACGGGCCTGTCGGCGACCACCACCGCCGAACCGGTCTCCCTGCACATCGACCCGGGTACGAGCGACGCCGAGACCTTCCCGGCCTCCGGTGACTGCACGTTCACCGGCGGCTCCATCGGCGAGCCGTACGCCAAGGGCAAGGCGAACCAGACCCCGCCCTGCGGCGTCCGCTACCTCCGCTCGACCGGCGCGAACGGCTCCTACGCCCTGAAGGCCACGGTCACCTGGAAGATCACCTGGACCAGCACCACCGGTGAGGGCGACCGGCTTCCCGACGGCACCTTCGGCGCCACGCAGAACGTGACCGTGCGGGAGATCCAGTCGGTGAACCGCTGAGCGAGCAGGGCTGGAAGGAACCCATGCTGTACGAAGAGAAGATCCCCAAGACCTGGCTGGCGATCACCACCGTGCTCTACCTGGTCGGTATCGCCGCCATGGGCGCGGGCAGCCTGCCCGACGACATCGGCCTGTGGCTCGGGCTGTCGGCGATGTTCCTGGTGCTGATCTGGGTGCCGTTCAACGCCGTACCGCTGTCGAAGTACTTCTTCAACCGCATCCGGATCGACGCGCAGACCCTGCGCGTCGGCCGGGAGCGCATCCCCCTCGCGGACCTCGACCCGGCCGGTGTGCACGCGGCGTCCCGGCAGGCGGTGCCCACGGCCCCGCAGCGTTACGCGACGTCGCTGAACACCAACGCGCCCGTCGAGGCCCGTCTGGTCGGGGGCGGTTGGAGCGTGCCCATGGGGATGGACAGCGTGGTCCTCACCACCCGCCGCGGCGAGGCCCTGACCATCGCCACCCGCGACCGCACGGCGTTCCTGACGGCCCTGGGCAGAGCCGTCGGCGCCCGGTAGCGGGCAGCGGGCCGGCGGCTCACGACGCCGGCCCTCGAACCACTGCTTCCATCGGTGGAGGCGTGGCCGTTCAGCACCTCCCACCGACGCGACATCACTGCCGCGCGACCGAAGGTTCTCGATGACCGATCCGAACTCACCCGTCTACGAAGCGCACTTCCTGCGGACTCCGTTGCAGTTGTTCAGTGGCATGGGATGGAAGAAGCTCGTCGCCTTCCGCGTCGACGGTGAGGGAGTGCTGCTGGGAGGTGCTCCCGCGCGGTACCGGCGTCAGCTCGCCTTCGTCCCCTGGCACGACATCACGTCCCTCGTGGTGTGGCACCTGCGCACCGCGGGAAACGTGATCAACCACATCGGGGTGCAACGCAAGCCCGGATCACCCGCTCTGCCCGGGATGAACAGCCATCTCGGTCCGGAGGCGACCGCGAGGCTGGCCCCGCATGTCGACCACGAGCTGTTTCTGGCGAGCCGTCCCGTCCACCTCTGGCGGCTCGACCCGGAGCGGCTCCAGGCCGCGGTGGACGCTTTCGCACCCCAGATGCCCGTACTCGTCTACGCCCAGCCGCATCTGGCATAGGAGTCGTGAGCGCCGTGGACGGACAACTCCGGCTTATCCGGCGTCGTATGAGCAATGCCCCGGCCTCTGTTCCGGTTCCGTCCCGGTCCCTCGTGCTGTCGGTCCCAGTCCATAAGATCTCTGTAGGCTCGAACCACCCACCCCCACGCACCAGACCACCCCTCCACACTCGACCCCAGGACATCCGCCATGGCGCGACGCAGGACTTCCAGCTCGACGGGAAGCTCGGGCAATTCGACGGGCCCGCGGAACCGGACTCCGCAGCCGGTGCGGGTGCGGCGGCGCTCTTTCGGGGACTTCGTGAAGGCGTTCTTCGCCTTTGTCGCCCTCGTCGCGCTCGTCGTCGGGGTTCCCCTCGCGCTGGCCTCACAGGTCGGCTGGCCGCTGCCCAGCGGTGTGCCCAGCCTGGACTGGCTGCAGCAGGAGATCACCGTCCAGACGTTCCTGCATATCCTCACCGTCGTCGTCTGGCTCGCGTGGGCGCAGTTCACCGCGTGTGTGCTCGTCGAGGTCAAGGCCGCGGTGTCGGGGGTCGGCGTGCCGGGGCGGGTGCCCGGTGCCGGGCCGAGCCAGCTGCTCGCGCGGCAGCTCGTCGCCGCGCTGTTGCTCGTCGGCGCCACCGCCGCCAGCCTCACGCCGGGGCTGTCGCAGCTGGGGCACAGCCTGGAGGGCAACCAGAAGCCGGCCGTCGCCGCCGCCCAGCAGACGCCGGGACTGTTCGCGCAGACGCAGGAGCAGACCGCCGACGCGGCCTCCGCGATCGCCGAGCAGGCCTCACACGCGCGTGCCGACAGCCAGGCCAAGCACGGGGACACGAAGTACTACCGGATCCAGCCGCCGGAGGGCCGCCACCACGACTCCCTGTGGGAGATCGCCCAGCGCCACCTCGGTGACGGCCGCCGGTACAAGGAGATCTACGAGCTGAACAAGGACCGGATCCAGCCCGACGGCTCCCGGCTGTCCGAGGCCAGTCTCATCCGGCCCGGCTGGATCATGGAGATGCCCGGCGACGCCCGCGGCGGCGACCTCGTCGAGATGCCCGACGACGCCGCCCAGGTCTCGCCCGAGATCCAGCACCAGATCCACGACTACGCCAAGAGCGGCCATCACGCCCAGGGCGGCGACCACGCCCAGGGCGGCGGCGCTCAGGGCGGCGGCGCTCAGGGCGGCGGCGCGCAGGGCGGCGCCCACGGTGGCGGCGGCCACGTCTCCGTGCCCGAGCAGCGCCCCGCGCCCGACCAGCACCAGCACGCTCCCCAGCACGACCAGCGGCAGCAGGCCGCCGACGACTCCTCCTTCCGGCTCGGCCAGGCCCTCCTCGGCGCCCCCCTCCTCGCCGCCGGTCTGCTCGGCGCCCTCGGCCGGCGCCGCCGGCAGGCGCTGTGGCAGTCGGCGATCAGCACGGTGCGCGGGCGCGGCATGGAGCCGCCCACGCCGAGCGGCGACGCGCTCGACGCACAGGACGCGCTGCTCGTCGGCGCCGACCCCGAGGGCGTACGCCTCCTCGACCGCTCGCTGCGCGGCCTCGCCGCCGCCCTCGCCGCCGAGTCGCGGCCGCTGCCGGTCGTCTACGCGGCCTGGCTGACCGGCGGCGAACTGCACCTGCAGCTCGCCCAGCCCTCCGGCAAGCCGCCCGCGCCGTGGCAGCTCGGTCAGGATCAGACCTTCTGGGTGCTGGCGGGCAGCGACGCCCGCTCCTACGGCGACAGCGACACGGCCGCGCCCTACCCGGGCCTGGTCAGCCTCGGCACCATGGACGACTCCCGTCTCCTGCTCAACCTGGAGGCCGTGCCCGGCATCGTCTCGCTGAGCGGCCGGGAGGCCGACCGGGACGCCGTCTTCGCCTCCGTCGCCGCCGAACTGGCCACCAACGGCTGGTCGGACCGCATGACCATCACCCTCGTCGGGTTCGGCGAGGACCTCACCGCGCTCGCCCCCAACCGGCTGCGTCACCTCGACGGCATCGAGGCCCTGCTGGAGACCATGGAGGCCGAGACCCGGCAGCGGCGCGGCGCCCTGGGTGCCGCCGGGCACGACTCGGTGCTGACCGGCCGTACCGGTCCCGCGCAGCACGCCCGCTGGGCGCCGCACCTCGTCCTGCTCGCCGCGCAGCCCTCCGCCGAGGACGCCCGCCGGCTCGCCGAGCTGGCCGCCGACGCCAGCCGCCTCGGCATCGGCTACCTCGTCGGCAGTGAGGGCGGTGAACTGCCCGGCGCCGCCTGGGAGATGGAGATCTCCGGTGACGGCAAGCTGCGCGCCCCGCTGCTCGGCCTGGAACTGGACGCGCAGATGCTGCCCGCCGCCCTGCGGCAGGCCGTCGTCGAGCTGTTCGTCAAGGCCGACCCCGAGCACCGCGGCCCGGACGGACCGACGACCACCCCGCCGTTCCTCGTCGACATCAGCGAGCAGGGCCGCCCCGCGGTCTACGCCCGCCTCGTCGGGTCGTACGAGATCATCGGCCTGGAGGCGCCCGACGACGAGCGCAGCGCGCTGCTGCACGAGGCGCTCGCCCTGCTGCTGTTGCACCGCGAGGGTGTGCACCCGCGCGTGCTGTCCTCCGCGCTGTGGCCGCGCGGCGTCACCGACGACGTGCGCGAGGCGCTGCTGGAGCGGCTGCGCGCCTGGCTCGGCGCCGACCCGGACGGCACACCGCGGCTGACCACCGACGCCACCGGCCGGCTCGTCCTCGCCAAGTCGGTCGTCTCCGACCTGGACGTGCTGCGCTCCCTGTACCACGAGGCCACGCAGGGGCGGGGCGTCGACAGCCGCGCCGTGCGCGGGCGGCTGCTCACCGACGCGCTCGTCCTGGTGCGCGGGCCGCTGCTTGCCGACCGGCCCGCCGGCCGCTACCGCTGGCTCACCCACGAGATCGTGGACGCCCAGCTGCCGCTGCTGGTCGCCGACATCGGGCTCGCGCTGTCGGAGTTCCACCTGGAGAAGGACCGCGCCGAGCGGGCCATCGAGGCGCTGAACGCCGCGCTGAAGACCGCCCCCGACGACGAGCGCCTGTGGCACGAGCTGCTGCGCGCCACCCACGCCACCGGCGACCCGGAGCGGCTCGCGGTGCTCGCCGCCGACCTCGTCGCCCGCAGCGGGGCCCGCGGTCTGCCGCCGCGCACCGAGGCCCTCCTCGACGAGCTGCTGCCGACGTGGCGCGAGGGCGCCGCGGCCGTCGGATGAGCGACCCGGGCGATCTGATCGTCCTGGCCGCCGCACTGTGGGGCGCGGTGGCGGGCGCCCTGCTTCCGCGGGCGGCCTACCGCTTCTGCGTGCCCTCCGCCCAGGAGGACGAGGAGCAGGAGGGCTGGCGGCGCGCCTGTCCGCACGGGCACCCGGTCCGCGGCTGGCTCGGCCCGGCCCGCTGCCGCGCGTGTCCGCCCGCGACGGCGTCGTACGGCCCGCACGCCCGGGGGCCGGCCGTCGTCACCGCCGTACTGTGCGCCGCCCTGGCCGCCGCCACCGGCACCCGGCCCGAGCTGGGCGTCTGGCTGCTCCTCGCACCCGTCGGTGTCCTGCTCGCCGTGGTCGACCTGCGGGTGCAGCGGCTGCCCGACCCGCTCACCCTGCCGCTGGCGGGCGCCGCCGCCGTGCTGCTGGGCCTGGCCGCGCTGCTGCCCGAGCACGCCGGGCACTGGACGACGGCCCTGCTCGGCGCCCTGGCGCTGGGCGGCGGTTACTTCCTGCTGTTCCTGATCAACCCGGCCGGCATGGCCTTCGGCGATGTGAAGCTGGCGCTCGGCGCGGGCGCCGCCCTCGGCTGGTACGGCTGGCCGACGCTGCTGCTCGGCACCTTCACCGGGTTCCTGTTCGGCGCGCTGTACGGCGGCTTCCTGGTCGTCGCGCGGGGCGCCGGGCGGCG
The DNA here is from genome assembly GCF_040656475.1 of Streptomyces sp. NPDC049915. Classification (NCBI taxonomy): domain Bacteria; kingdom Bacillati; phylum Actinomycetota; class Actinomycetes; order Kitasatosporales; family Streptomycetaceae; genus Streptomyces; species Streptomyces sp. NPDC049915. Next base: position 78,641 of record NZ_JBFAMH010000025.1, on the reverse strand, counting down.
TACGGCCATCGCGTTCGGGCCGTTCCTGCTCGCGGGGGCGTTCGCGGGGGTGCTGGTGGGGGCGTACACGGCGTGACTTGGATCCCCGGCGGATCGCGGACGGCCTGAGGTCAGCGGCGTCAGCCCCCTGGCGTACGCTGGTTCGGTCCGTTACACCCCTTACGAAAGGGACGCTCCGGTGACCGAGAAGGCCGACCTCCAGTCCGTCCTCGACCGTGCCGCCGCGGGCGGACGGATCACGCCCGAGGAGGCGCTCGACCTCTACCGCGACGCCCCGCTGCACGCGCTCGGCGCCGCCGCCGACGCCGTGCGCCGCCGCCGGTACGCGGGCACCGAGCACATCGCGACGTACATCATCGAGCGGAACATCAACTACACGAACGTGTGCGTCACGGCGTGCAAGTTCTGCGCCTTCTACGCCGCCCCCAAGGACACGGCCAAGGGCTGGACCCGCGACCTCGACGACATCCTGCGCCGCTGCGCGGAGACCGTGGAGCTGGGCGGCACGCAGATCATGTTCCAGGGCGGCCACCACCCGGACTACGGCGTCGAGTACTACGAGACGCACTTCAAGGCCATCAAGGACGCGTTCCCGCAGCTGGTGATCCACTCGCTGGGCGCGTCCGAGGTCGAGCACATGGCCCGGATCAGCGGTGTGCCGGTCGAGGAGGCCATCACCCGTATCCACCAGGCGGGCCTCGACTCCTTCGCGGGCGCCGGCGCCGAGCTGCTCCCGGAGCGGCCGCGCAAGGCGATCGCGCCGCTGAAGGAGTCCGGCGAGCGCTGGCTGGAGATCATGGAGACCGCGCACCGGCTGGGCGTGGAGTCGACGTCCACCATGCTGATGGGCACCGGCGAGACCAACGCCGAGCGCATCGAGCACCTGCGGATGATCCGCGACGTACAGGACCGCACGGGCGGCTTCCGCGCGTTCATCCCGTACACCTACCAGCCGGAGAACAACCATCTGAAGGGCCGCACCCAGGCGACGCTCTTCGAGTACCTGCGGATGATCGCGATCGCCCGCCTCTTCCTCGACAACGTCGCCCACATCCAGGGCTCCTGGCTGACCACCGGCAAGGAGGCCGGCCAGCTCTCCCTGCACTACGGCGCGGACGACCTCGGCTCGATCATGTTGGAGGAGAACGTCGTGTCCTCCGCCGGCGCCAAGCACCGCTCCAACCGCATGGAGATCATCGACCTGATCCGCAAGGCGGACCGCGTCCCGGCGCAGCGCTCGACGACGTACGAGCACCTGGTCGTGCACGACGACCCGGCGAAGGACCCCGTCGACGACCGCGTGGTCTCCCACATCTCCTCCACCGCGATCGAGGGCGGCACGGCTCACCCGGAGCTGAAGCTGCTCGCGTCCAACTGACGCCGCGGTGCTGACGCTTCACGCCGACTCCCGGGGCCGCGCGCTGGTCGTGCAGGGCGAGTGGGTCACCGCCGCCGGGCCCCTGGAGGAGGTCCGCGCCGCGCATCCGCGGGCGCGCGTGCGCGCGTGGCCGGGCATCCTCACCCCCGGTCTGGTCAACCTGTACGGCAACGAGCTGCTGGAGGAGGCCTACCACCCGGACCCGCGCGAGGCCGACGAGCTCGGCACCGAGCCGCTGACCGGTGACGCCCTGGCGATGCTCGCCCTGGACGACGCCCGCTGGGGGGCGAGCGCCCGGCGCGGAGTGCAGCGCATGCTGGCGCACGGCACGGTCGCGGTGGCCTGCGGGCCGGTGCGCAACCGTGCCGTGCAGGACGCGGTGCGGCGCACCGGGCTGGGCGTGGTGGGCCGCACCGGCAGGCCGCAGGGGCGTGCGTCCCTCGACCCGTACGCCTGCGGGGCGCCCGTGGAGTTCGCGCCCGAGCGGGACGCCGGCTCGGCCGCCCGGTTCGCCGTCTTCGACGTACGGGACGAGACGGAACTGGCGGAACGCGGCGCCGCCACCTGCGTGGCGACCGTCCTCGCGGGCCGCCTGCTGTACCGGCGCCGCTGAGTATCCCCAGGGTGCGGGGGATGGGTGGAGGACGTGGCGGCGCGCCACAAGCCGACGCTCCCGCCCGTGGGGCCCCCTGCCACAATGGTCCGGTGACCCGCGCATCCCTGGATAAGCAGCCGCACGAAGTCGCTTCGATGTTCGACGACGTGGCGGACCGGTACGACCTGACCAACGACGTGCTGTCCCTGGGGCAGGACCGCCGCTGGCGCAAGGAGGTGGCCAAGGCGGTCGACGCCCGGCCCGCGCAGAAGGTGCTGGACCTGGCCGCCGGCACGGCGACCTCTTCGCTGCCGTTCGCGCGGACCGGGGCCTATGTCGTCCCCTGCGACTTCTCCCTCGGCATGCTCCAGGTCGGCAAGCGCAAGCGCTCCTGGCTGCCCTTCACCGCCGGGGACGCGACGAAGCTGCCCTTCAAGGACGACACCTTCGACGCGGTGACGATCTCCTTCGGTCTGCGCAACGTGCAGGACTACGACACGGCGCTGCGCGAGATGCACCGGGTGACCCGGCCCGGCGGCCGGATCGTCATCTGCGAGTTCTCGCACCCGACGTGGGCGCCGTTCCGGACCGTCTACACCGAGTACCTGATGCGGGCGCTGCCGCCGGTCGCCCGCACGGTGTCCTCCAACCCGGACGCGTACGTCTACCTCGCCGAGTCCATCCGTGCCTGGCCCGACCAGCCCGCCCTCGCCGAGCACCTGCGCAAGGCCGGCTGGACGAAGGTGGCCTGGCGCAATCTGACCGGTGGCGTGGTGGCGCTGCACCGGGGGTTCAAGGAGAGCTGAGGGCTCCCGGGGTTTCAGGGGTGGGGCCTCCGCGGCGGTCACGGGTGGTGAAGGGGCGGCCCGTCAGCCCCGATCACCGCGTACGGATCCCCCGGCTCGTCCAGCTCCCGCTGCAGTCCGCCGTACGGCGTGTGCGGCAGGCGCGGCTCGTGCACGCCCGCTCCGCCGCCCCCCTCGCCCTCGCCCAGGTCGAACCACACGGTGACCGCCGCCCCGCGCGGCACCTCCGCGCCGGGCGGCGGGTACTGCCGTACGACGTAGTCCACGACGGTCCGGCGGAAGTCGGGCCGGTCGGGAGCGGCGAGCAGCACGCCGTGCGCGGCGGCTCTCTCGCGGGCGTCGATGGCCATCAGGCCGACGAGCCTGGGCACACGGACTTCCGGTGTTCTGGGTGTTATGGGCACAGATGTCACCCCCAGCGGTACTGGCAGGGTAACCGCCCGGAGGTGCCCACCGGAAGCATTGTGTCGCCGTCAGTAGTGAACTGTTACTCAGGGTTACAGTGCGAGTCGGTAGCAGTGCCCCTTCCGCGCCGACTCAGGCGTCACGAACGTCTCCGCCAGCCGCATCCCCAGCCGTTGCGTGACCGCGATCGAGCGCGCGTTGTGCGCGTCGACCAGGGCGACGACGTTGTTCACGCCCGCCGCGCGCACCCGCTCCAGGGTCATGAGCGCGGCCGCGGTGACGTACCCCTTGCCCCAGTGGTCCCGGCCCAGCCGCCAGCCGATCTCGATCTCGCCGGCCGGTCCCCACGCGTGCGGCCACGGTTGTGCGCCGGTGAAGCCGATGACCCGGTCCTGGTCGTCGACCATGGTCCACAGGCAGAAGCCGCGTTCGGCGTCGTGTCTGCGCTGGCGGGCGGTGAGCTCCTCATAGACGGACAGCTCGGCCGGTCTGCCGCCGTGGAACTCCATGACGTCCGGATGTGCGAAGACCCGGTGCCAGGCCACCGCGTCCTCGTCGGTGGGGACACGCAGCCGTACCACGGGGAGAGTTCGGTTCACGGGGCAGCCCTTCAGCCGTTTGATCCATGCCGCTGAATAGACTGCCCATGTCCCGTGCCGGTCGGCACACAGATTTCGAACTTGGGGAGATCCCGCCGTGAGTGTCGTGACCGAGCCGCTCTCCGAGAACACCGCCGATGTGATCGTCGTGGGCGCGGGCCCGGCCGGCTCCACGACCGCGTACCACCTGGCGCGGGCCGGCCTCGACGTGCTGCTGCTGGAGAAGACCGCCTTCCCACGGGAGAAGGTGTGCGGTGACGGTCTCACCCCGCGCGCCGTGAAGCAGCTCGTCGCGATGGGCATCGACGTCTCCGAGGAAGCCGGCTGGCTGCGCAACAAGGGCCTGCGCATCATCGGCGGCGGGGCGCGGCTGCAGCTGGACTGGCCGGATCTCGCCTCCTTCCCCGACTACGGCCTGGTCCGCAAGCGCGACGACTTCGACGAGCAGCTGGCCCGCCAGGCCCAGAAGGCGGGCGCCCGCCTCTTCGAGCGCTGCAACGTCTCCGGTCCGGTCGTCGACGACCGCACCGGCCGCATCACCGGCGTCACCGCCAAGCTCGGCGAAGAGAAGCGCGAGGTCACCTTCCACGCGCCGCTCGTCGTCGCCGCCGACGGCAACTCCACCCGGCTGTCCCTGGCGATGGGCCTGCACCGCCGCGAGGACCGTCCCATGGGCGTCGCGGTCCGCACGTACTTCGAAAGCCCCCGCCACGACGACGACTACCTGGAGTCCTGGCTGGAACTGTGGGACCGCCGCAGCGCCCAGGACCGGCTGCTGCCCGGTTACGGCTGGATCTTCGGCATGGGCGACGGCACCTCCAACGTCGGCCTGGGCGTGCTCAACACCTCCGACTCCTTCAAGGAGCTGGACTGGCGCGAGGTGCTCAAGGCCTGGTGCGCCTCCATGCCGGAGGACTGGGGCTACACCCCCGACAACATGACCGGCCCGATCCGCGGCGCCGCCCTGCCCATGGCCTTCAACCGCCAGCCGCACTACACCAAGGGCCTGCTGCTCGTCGGCGACGCCGGCGGCCTGGTGAACCCCTTCAACGGCGAGGGCATCGCCTACGCCATGGAGTCCGGGCAGCTCGCCGCCGACGTCATCGTCCAGGCACACGCGCGTGCCACGCCCGGCCAGCGCGAACTCGCCCTGCACCGCTACCCGCGCATCCTGAAGGACACCTACGGCGGCTACTACACGCTCGGCCGCGCCTTCGTGAAGCTCATCGGCAATCCGAAGGTCATGCAGATCGCCGCCCAGCGCGGTCTGACCCACCCGGTGCTGATGAAGTTCACCCTCAAGCTGCTCGCCAACCTCACCGACCCGACGGGCGGTGACGCGATGGACCGCATCATCAACGGTCTGAGCAAGGTGGCGCCGAAGGCGTAGCCGCCGCCCGCACGGACACCGACGGCCGGCGCTCCCCTCGGGGGTGCCGGCCTTTGCGTACGCGGGCCACCGAGGCGCCGCGCGGGGTGCGGCGAAGGGCCGCTGCCCTCGCGCGGCTGCGGCCCTTCGTCCCTTTTACGGTTGTACGTGTGCGTGTGTCAGAGGACGCGCACCGCACCGCTCGGCGGGTCGTACGACAGGTCCCGCTCGACGACGCCCGAGGACGGGTTCTGCGCGCCGACGAACATGCCGCCACCGACGTACACGGCCACGTGGTAGGCGCTGCCCGCGCCGCCCCAGTAGAGGATGTCGCCCGGCTGAAGGTTGCTCAGGGAGACCTGGGTGCCGGCGGTGGACTGGTCCTGCGAGACGCGCGGCAGGTCGATGCCGACCTGCTTGAAGGCCGTCTGCACCAGGCCGGAGCAGTCGTAGGCGGACGGGCCGGTGGCGCCGGAGACGTAGGCCTTGCCGACCTGCGCCTTGACGAAATCGACGACGGCAGCGGCCGAACCGGTCGCCGAGGAGGAGCTGGTGGAGACGTCGGCGCTCACGGAGGCGGAGAGCGTGGGGCGCTCGGAGCTGCGGGAGGCGCGCTGGGCGGCCTGCTCGGCGGCGGCCTTGCGGGCCGCCTCCTCCTGGGCCTTCTTCTTGGCCTCCGCGGCCTTCTTCTTGGCCTCGGTGAGGTTCTTCTCGGCCTGCTGGGCGGCCTTCGCCGCAGCCGCGTCACGCTCGGCCCGCAGCTCGTAGTTCGCGGCGGCGAGCTGCGTGGCCTCCGCGGACTGGGCGACCTGGGCGGATATGTCCGCCGTCAGGGTGGGCAGTTCAAGGGTCTGCGTCACCGGCTCCGCGGCGTTCGCCGAGGAGGCCGACGCACCGGCGACTGCCAGGGTGCTGAGGACGCCACCGGCAACTCCGGCCCGCATCGCGATTTTCGACGCGCTGCGGCGGGGTTTCCGGTGGCTGCGTATGTGAGCGGTGTGGGACATGGGTACAACCGGTATCAGGGGCTCCTTCATACCTTCAAGAAACGTGTGCTGCGCCACAGTTACTCAGTCGAGGTCCCGAATCCCAGGCGTGTCGTTCTTTATTGACGCCGTAACGGACATTGCGGACTCAGCTCAACACGGCTTTGATCACGTACTTTCGTTATTACGCCCGAATTGCCCTCCGCTTACCACTGGTTGGACTCGTTGGCCAAGCCCGGTTCTCGGACGCCTCTCCAGGGTGTGGCGGAGGTCACGGAACGGCCTCCGGTCGGCCCGCGTCCGCGCATCATGATCACATCCTGATCACGGCGCGATCTCGACGGTGCGACTTCGTGAACGCGTGCACGCGTCCACGGCTCGTGCCGCGGGTCCCTCTGATGTGTGAACGCGGGCTCTAGCAAGAGATCGGGTCCAGGGCGAATTTGCCTCGTCTCGAAGACTCTTGATATGGAGACGCCCCCTCTGACCTGCCCCGACGAGCGGAAATGTCACCTCTGGTGATCGCTCGGACGCTTCCTGTACGAAGATCACTGCTCATCCGACTTCATGATCCTTCGTCAGGTGGTGGAGATCACAAAGCTTGTGCAATACCCCGTGTCGCAGATCACAGACCGGCGGGCATAAGATGCACGCGGTTGGGCTTGTGACCTGCTTCACATGTTCCCGATCTTCGCCGGGGCGGGCGGGGTTCGTGGGGCCGGTGAGGCGGCCGTGAGGCCGACCGCAACCGCCAGCAGTCAGTGCCGACTGAGAGGAGCGAGGAGCGGTGAACGCGTATGCGCCCATCCTCGTACTGGGAGCCCTCGGGGCAGGCTTTGCGATCTTCTCCGTGGTCATGGCCACGCTGATCGGTCCGAAGCGGTACAACCGCGCCAAGCTCGAGGCCTACGAGTGCGGTATCGAGCCGACCCCCACGCCGGCCGGTGGCGGGCGCTTCCCCATCAAGTACTACCTGACGGCGATGCTCTTCATCGTCTTCGACATCGAGATCGTCTTCCTCTACCCCTGGGCCGTCACCTTCGACGCCCTGGGGATTTTCGGGCTCGTGGAGATGCTGCTCTTCGTGCTCACCGTCTTCGTCGCCTACGCCTACGTCTGGCGGCGCGGCGGCCTGGAATGGGACTGAGGGGCCTTAAAGACATGGGACTCGAAGAAAAACTTCCGAGCGGCTTCCTGCTGACCACCGTCGAACAGGCCGCGGGCTGGGTGCGCAAGTCGTCCGTGTTCCCCGCGACCTTCGGCCTCGCCTGCTGCGCCATCGAGATGATGACCACCGGCGCCGGCCGTTACGACCTGGCCCGCTTCGGCATGGAGGTCTTCCGCGGCTCGCCGCGCCAGGCGGACCTGATGATCGTCGCCGGCCGGGTCAGCCAGAAGATGGCGCCGGTCCTCCGGCAGGTCTACGACCAGATGCCGAACCCCAAGTGGGTGATCTCCATGGGCGTGTGCGCCTCCTCGGGCGGCATGTTCAACAACTACGCGATCGTCCAGGGCGTCGACCACATCGTCCCCGTCGACATCTACCTGCCCGGCTGCCCGCCGCGGCCCGAGATGCTGATGGACGCGATCCTCAAGCTCCACCAGAAGATCCAGTCCTCCAAGCTCGGCGTGAACGCCGAGGAGGCGGCCCGGGAGGCGGAGGAAGCGGCGCTCAAGGCCCTGCCCACGATCGAGATGAAGGGGCTGCTGCGGTGAGCGACGCGAACGGCACCGGAGCGAACGGTGCGAACGGCGCCGAGGGCGCCAACGGTGCGAACGGATCGAATGGTTCGAACGGCGCCAACGGATCCAACGGGTCGAACGGGGTGAACCCCGAGAAGGACCTGTCGGCCTCCAACCTTCCCGGCCAGCGCGGTGAGGGCGGCGAGGAGATCCGCGTCCAGCGCGGCATGTTCGGCGCCAACAACGGCGGCGACACCTCCGGCTACGGCGGCCTGGTCCGCTCGGTCCGCCTCCCGGGGCCGGCGAGCAGGCCGTACGGCGGCTGGTTCGACGAGGTCGCCGACGAACTCGAGGGCGCGCTCGAGGAACAGGGCCTGCTGCCCGAGAACGCCATCGAGAAGACGGTCGTCGACCGGGGCGAGCTGACGTTCCACATCGAGCGCGAGCACCTGCTCCGCGTCGCCCGCACCCTGCGCGACGACCCGGCGCTGCGCTTCGAGCTGTGCACCGGCGTCAGCGGCGTGCACTACCCGAACGACAAGGGCCGCGAGCTGCACGCCGTCTACCACCTGCGCTCGATCACCCACAACCGGCTCGTCCGGCTCGAGGTCAGCTGCCCCGACAGCGACCGGCACATCCCGTCGCTGGTCTCCGTCTATCCGACGAACGACTGGCACGAGCGCGAGACGTACGACTTCTTCGGGATCGTCTTCGACGGTCACCCGGCGCTGACGCGGATCATGATGCCGGACGACTGGCAGGGCCATCCGCAGCGCAAGGACTACCCCCTCGGCGGCATCCCCGTCGAGTACAAGGGCGCCCAGATCCCGGCTCCGGACCAGCGGAGGTCGTACTCGTGAGCAACACGCAGTCACACGCCGCGTCGGCCGCCTCGGCCCGCGAGACCACCGAGGGCACCGTCTACACGGTGACCGGTGGCGACTGGGACGAGGTCGTCCAGTCCGCCGCCAGGGCCGACGACGAGCGCATCGTCGTCAACATGGGCCCCCAGCACCCCTCCACCCACGGCGTGCTGCGCCTGATCCTGGAGATCGAGGGCGAGACGGTCACCGAGGCCCGCTGCGGCATCGGCTATCTCCACACCGGCATCGAGAAGAACCTCGAGTACCGGACCTGGACGCAGGGCACCACGTTCGTGACGCGCATGGACTACCTGACGTCCTTCTTCAACGAGACCGCCTACTGTCTCGCCGTGGAGAAGCTCCTCGGCATCGAGGACCAGATCACCGAGCGAGCCAAGATCATCCGGGTGCTCCTGATGGAGCTGAACCGGCTCTCCTCCCACCTGGTGTGCATCGCCACGGGCGGTATGGAGCTCGGCGCGACCACGATCATGATCTACGGGTTCCGTGACCGCGAGATGATCCTCGACATCTACGAGCTCATCACGGGTCTGAGGATGAACCACGCGTACATCCGCCCCGGCGGACTCGCCCAGGACCTGCCGCCCGGCGCGGTGGACCACATCCGCGAGTTCGTGAAGAAGATGAAGAAGAACCTCCCGGAGTACGACAAGCTCGCCACCGGGAACCCCGTCTTCAAGGCCCGCATGCAGGACGTCGGCTACCTCGACCTGGCCGGCTGCATGGCCCTCGGCGCGACGGGACCCATCCTGCGCGCCACCGGCCTGCCGCACGACCTGCGCAAGACACAGCCGTACTGCGACTACGAGACGTACGACTTCGACGTCCCGACCGCCGACAGCTGCGACGCCTACGGCCGCTTCCTGATCCGGCTGGAGGAGATGCGCCAGTCGCTCGGCATCGTCGAGCAGTGCCTGGACCGGCTCCAGCCCGGTCCGGTCATGGTCGCCGACAAGAAGATCGCCTGGCCCGCCCAGCTCGCCCTGGGACCGGACGGACTGGGCAACTCCCTCGACCACATCAAGAAGATCATGGGCACCTCCATGGAGGCCCTGATCCACCACTTCAAGCTGGTCACGGAGGGCTTCCGGGTACCGCCGGGACAGACGTACGCGGCGGTCGAGTCCCCCAAGGGCGAACTCGGCGTGCACGCCGTCTCCGACGGCGGCACCCGCCCCTACCGGGTCCACTTCCGCGACCCGTCGTTCACCAACCTGCAGGCCATGGCGGCGATGTGCGAAGGCGGCCAGGTCGCCGACGTCATCGTCGCCGTCGCGTCCATCGACCCCGTGATGGGAGGCGTCGACCGGTGACCACCTCTTCTTCGGAGCGAGGCGTCAGCCTGGGGATGCCCGAGCTGCCCGCGCCCGACTACCCGGACGAGGTCCGAGCCCGGCTGGAGGCGGACGCGCGCGAGATCATCGCCCGCTACCCCGACTCCCGCTCGGCGCTCCTTCCGCTGCTGCACCTGGTGCAGTCGGAGGAGGGCCACGTCACGCGCACCGGGATGCGGTTCTGCGCGGACGTGCTCGGCCTGACCACGGCCGAGGTCACCGCCGTCGTCACCTTCTACACCATGTACCGGCGCCGGCCGAGCGGCGACTACCAGGTCGGTGTGTGCACCAACACGCTGTGCGCGGTGATGGGCGGAGACGCGATCTTCGAGCAGCTCCAGGAGCACCTCGGCGTCGGCAACGGCGAGACCACCGACGACGGCAAGGTCACCCTGGAGCACATCGAGTGCAACGCGGCCTGCGACTTCGCGCCCGTCGTGATGGTCAACTGGGAGTTCTTCGACAACCAGACGCCCGACAGCGCCCGCCGTCTCGTCGACGACCTGCGCGCGGGACGCCCGGTCACGCCCACGCGCGGTGCGCCGCTGTGCACCTTCAAGGAGACCGCGCGGATTCTGGCCGGCTTCCCCGACGAGCGGCCAGGGGCCGTCGAGGCGGGCGGCAGTGCGGGACCGGCGTCGCTGGTGGGCCTCCGCCTGGCCAAGGGAGAGGCCGCACCCGCGCGCGTGGTCCATCCGCGCGGCGGTCCTCATCAGGAGCAGGACAGGGTGCACGAGCCGTCGCCGGCCGAGCACCTCAGCTCCCATGACGCGCCGCAGGACACATCGGCCTCCGACCCCTCCCACCCGGCGGGGCCCGCAGCCGAGGAGGGGGAGTGATGACCTTGGCACCCGAACTGAAGGAGAACAGCCCCGAGGAGCTGCTCGCGCCCGTGCTGTCGTCCTTCTGGGACGAGGACCGGTCCTGGTCCCTGGACGTCTACCGACGGCACGAAGGGTACGAGGGGCTCCGCAAGGCGCTCGCCATGTCGCCGGACGACCTGATCGCGTACGTCAAGGACTCCGGTCTGCGCGGGCGCGGCGGCGCGGGATTCCCGACGGGGATGAAGTGGCAGTTCATCCCGCAGGGTGATGGAAAACCGCACTATCTGGTTGTCAACGCCGACGAGTCGGAGCCCGGGACGTGCAAGGACATCCCGCTCCTCTTCGCGAACCCGCACAGCCTCATCGAGGGCATCGTGATCGCGTGCTATGCCATCCGGTCGTCGCATGCCTTCATCTATCTGCGTGGTGAAGTCGTCCCCGTTCTGCGGCGGTTGCACGAGGCCGTGCGCGAGGCCTACGAGGCCGGCTACCTCGGCGAGAACATCCTGGGCAGCGGGCTCGATCTGAACCTCACCGTGCACGCCGGCGCCGGCGCGTACATCTGCGGTGAGGAGACCGCGCTGCTGGACTCGCTCGAAGGCCGCCGGGGCCAACCGCGGCTCCGTCCCCCCTTCCCTGCTGTCGCGGGCCTGTATGCCTGCCCGACTGTTGTGAACAACGTCGAGTCGATCGCGTCGGTTCCCGCGATCCTGAATCGGGGCAAGGACTGGTTCCGGTCGATGGGAAGCGAGAAGTCCCCGGGCTTCACGCTGTACTCCCTCTCCGGTCATGTCGCCAGCCCCGGCCAGTACGAGGCGCCGCTCGGGATCACCCTGCGCCAGCTCCTCGACATGAGCGGCGGCATGCGCCCCGGGCACCGGCTGAAGTTCTGGACCCCGGGCGGCTCCTCCACGCCGATGTTCACCGACGAGCACCTCGACGTCCCCCTCGACTACGAAGGAGTGGGCGCCGCCGGTTCCATGCTCGGCACGAAGGCCCTGCAGTGCTTCGACGAGACGACCTGCGTGGTGCGCGCCGTGACCCGCTGGACGGAGTTCTACGCCCACGAGTCGTGCGGCAAGTGCACGCCCTGCCGCGAGGGCACCTACTGGCTGGTGCAGTTGCTGCGGGACATCGAGGCCGGCAAGGGCGCGATGAGCGACCTCGACAAGCTCGCCGACATCGCCGACAACATCAACGGCAAGTCGTTCTGCGCCCTCGGCGACGGTGCCGCCTCGCCGATCTTCTCCTCGCTGAAGTACTTCCGCGAGGAGTACGAGCAGCACATCACGGGCCGCGGCTGCCCCTTCGACCCGGCCAAGTCGACGGCCTGGGCCGACCGCACGGAGGTGAACGCATGACCGTGACCACCAACGCCCCGGCGGGCGGGGGAGAGGCGGCGGTCCCGCCGGAGGACCTGGTGACACTGACCATCGACGGCGCCGAGATCAGCGTGCCCAAGGGCACCCTGGTCATCCGGGCCGCCGAGCAGCTCGGCATCGAGATCCCCCGGTTCTGCGACCACCCCCTGCTCGACCCGGCCGGCGCCTGCCGCCAGTGCATCGTCGAGGTCGAGGGCCAGCGCAAGCCGATGGCGTCCTGCACGATCACCTGCACCGACGGCATGGTCGTCAAGACGCAGCTCAGCTCCCCGGTCGCCGAGAAGGCCCAGAAGGGGGTGATGGAGCTGCTGCTCATCAACCACCCGCTGGACTGCCCGGTCTGCGACAAGGGCGGCGAGTGCCCGCTGCAGAACCAGGCGATGTCGCACGGCAACGCCGAGTCCCGCTTCGAGGGCAGGAAGCGCACCTACGAGAAGCCGGTGCCGATCTCCACGCAGGTGCTGCTGGACCGCGAGCGGTGCGTGCTGTGCGCGCGCTGCACCCGCTTCTCCAACCAGATCGCCGGCGACCCGATGATCGAGCTGATCGAGCGGGGTGCGCTGCAGCAGGTCGGCACCGGTGAGGGCGACCCGTTCGAGTCGTACTTCTCCGGCAACACCATCCAGATCTGCCCGGTCGGCGCGCTCACCTCGGCGGCGTACCGGTTCCGCTCCCGCCCCTTCGACCTGATCTCCTCGCCGTCGGTGTGCGAGCACTGCTCCGGTGGCTGCGCGACGCGCACCGACCACCGGCGCGGCAAGGTCATGCGGCGGCTGGCCGGCTTCGACCCCGAGGTCAACGAGGAGTGGATCTGCGACAAGGGGCGCTTCGCCTTCCGTTACGCCCAGCAGAAGGACCGTCTCACCACGCCGCTGGTGCGCAACGCGGAGGGTGAGCTGGAGCCGGCGTCCTGGCCGGAGGCGCTGCAGATCGCCGCGCAGGGGCTGCTCGCCTCGCGTGGCCGCACCGGTGTGCTGACCGGTGGCCGGCTCACCGTCGAGGACGCCTACGCCTACAGCAAGTTCGCGCGCGTGGCGCTCGACACCAACGACATCGACTTCCGCACGCGCGTGCACAGCAGTGAGGAGGCCGACTTCCTCGCCGCCCGGGTCGCCGGCCGGGGCCGTGACCTCGACGGTACGGGCGTGACGTACACCTCCCTGGAGAAGGCGCCGGCGGTGCTGCTGGTCGGCTTCGAGTCCGAGGAGGAGGCGCCCGGTGTCTTCCTCCGGCTGCGCAAGGCCTGGCGGGGGCACGGGCAGAAGGTGTTCGCGCTGGCCACGCACGCGACCCGTGGTCTGACCAAGGCGGGCGGCACGCTGCTGCCGGCCGCTCCCGGCACCGAGACCGAATGGCTGGACGCCCTCGCGAGCGGCGCCGGACTGGAGGACGACGGGGCCCGGGCCGCCGAGGCGCTGCGCACCGCGGGCGCGGTGATCGTCGTCGGCGAGCGGCTGGCCGCGGTGGCCGGCGGGCTCACCGCCGCCGTACGGGCCGCGTCCGCGACCGGCGCCGATCTGGTGTGGATCCCGCGGCGGGCCGGGGAGCGCGGCGCGATCGAGGTCGGTGCGCTGCCGTCGCTGCTGCCGGGCGGCCGCCCGGCCACCGATCCACGCGCGCGTGAGGAGGTCGCCGCCGTCTGGGGCGTCGCCGAACTCCCGCACCGCTACGGCCGTGACGCCGGGCAGATCGTGGAGGCCGCCGCCGGCGGTGAACTCCAGGCGCTGCTGGTGGCCGGTGTGGAGGTCGCCGACCTGCCCGACCCGGCACGCGCGCGTGCCGCCCTCGACGAGGTCGGCTTCCTGGTGTCGCTGGAGCTGCGGCCCAGTGAGATCACCGAGCGCGCCGATGTCGTCCTGCCGGTCGCGGCGGTCGCCGAGAAGCCGGGCACCTTCCTCAACTGGGAGGGCCGGGTCCGCTTCTTCGAGGCCGCCCTCAAGCCCGACCACCTGACCCGCCGTATCGAGCCGACCGACGCGCGCGTGCTGCAGATGCTCGCCGACGCCATGGACGTCCACCTGGGCCTGCCCGATCTGCGCACCACCCGCGCGGAGATCGACCGGCTCGGTGCCTGGGCCGGCCCGCGCGCCACCGATCCGCTGGAGACGGCCCGACCGCTGCCGCGGCCCGCGGCCGGTGAGGCGGTGCTCGCCGGGCACCGGCTGCTGCTGGACCAGGGCGTGCTGCAGGAGGGCGACGAGGCGCTCGCCGGGACGCGGCACGCCGCCCACGCGCGCGTGTCGGCCGCCACGGCCGCCGAGGCGGGCGTCAAGGAGGGCGACCTCCTCGCCGTGACCGGCCCGGCAGGCACCACCGAACTTCCGCTCGAGGTCACCGAGATGCCCGACCGTGTCGTCTGGCTCCCGCTGAACTCCGTCGGCGGAGGCGTCGCCTCCGACACCGGGGCGCTGCCCGGCTCGCTCGTCCGCATCGGCCCGGCGACCGCCGTCGCCGACGCCCCGAAGGAGGTGGAGGCATGAGCCCGTACCTCGCCGCTGAAGACCTCTCGATGTTCGGCCGCGACCCGTGGTGGCTGGTCGTCGTCAAGGCGGTGTTCTGCTTCGCCTTCCTGATGGTGACCGTGCTGTTCTCCATCGTCTGGGAGCGCAAGGTCGTCGCGTGGATGCAGCTGCGCATCGGCCCCAACCGGCACGGCCCCTGGGGCATGCTCCAGTCGCTCGCCGACGGCATCAAGCTGATGCTCAAGGAAGACGTCATCGTCAAGCGCGCGGACAAGGTGGTCTACGTCCTCGCGCCGATCGTCGCCGCCATCCCGGCGTTCATGGCGATCGCGGTGATCCCCTTCGGCCCGGCCGGCAACGAGATCTCGATCTTCGGCCACCGCACCACGATGCAGCTCACCGACCTGCCGATCGCGATGCTCTACATCCTCGCGGTCGCCTCGGTCGGCATCTACGGCATCGTGCTCGCGGGCTGGAGCTCCGGCTCGACGTACCCGCTGCTCGGCGGTCTGCGCTCCTGCGCGCAGATGATCTCCTACGAGATCGCCATGGGTGCCGCGTTCGCCTCGGTGTTCCTGTACTCCGGATCCATGTCGACGTCGACGATCGTCGAGCAGCAGCACGACCGCTGGTACATCCTGCTGCTGCCGGTCTCGTTCATCCTCTACATCGTCACGATGGTCGGCGAGACCAACCGCGCCCCCTTCGACATGCCGGAGTCCGAGGGCGACCTGGTGGGCGGCTTCAACACCGAGTACTCGTCGATCAAGTTCGCGATGTTCATGCTCGCCGAGTACGTGAACATGGTGACGGTGTCGGCGGTGTCGACCACCCTCTTCCTCGGCGGCTGGCGCGCCCCGTGGCCCATCTCCACCTTCTGGGAGGGCGCGAACCACGGCTGGTGGCCGCTGCTCTGGTTCGTGATCAAGGTCCAGCTGCTGTTGTTCTTCTTCATCTGGCTGCGCGGCACACTGCCCCGCGTCCGCTACGACCAGCTGATGGAGCTCGGCTGGAAGGTCCTCATCCCGGTGTCGGTGGTCTGGCTGATGCTGGTCGCGACCGTGCGGGCGCTGCGCAACGAGAACTACGACTTCGCCGACATCGCCCTCTACGTCGGCGGCGCCGTCCTCGCGCTGCTGCTGCTGTCCTTCGTCGTCGACATGTTCCGCGAGAAGGCGAAGAACGACGGGACGCCCGCCGCGCCGCCGGCCGGGTTCGACCCGATGGCCGGCGGATTCCCCGTACCACCGCTGCCCGGACAGGAGCTTCCGCCGGTGCCCCGGCGCCGCTCGCGCCGCGAGCGGGAGCTGATTGTCAGTGGTGGGTCCGATACTCACAGTGACGGACCTCTGGATGGAAAGGAGGCGTCCGATGGCTGAGGAGCCCAAGGAGACCGAGCCCGGTTTCCTCAACCCGGTGGCCGGCTTCGGCGTGACCTTCAAGGCCATGTTCAAGAAGCGGCTGACCGAGCAGTACCCGGAGCAGAAGAAGACCACGGCTCCGCGGTTCCACGGACGGCACCAGCTCAACCGCCATCCGGACGGCCTGGAGAAGTGCGTCGGCTGCGAGCTGTGCGCCTGGGCCTGCCCCGCCGACGCCATCTATGTGGAGGGCGCCGACAACACCGACGAGGAGCGCTACTCGCCGGGCGAGCGGTACGGCCGCGTCTACCAGATCAACTACGCCCGCTGCATCCTGTGCGGGCTGTGCATCGAGGCGTGCCCCACGCGCGCGCTGACGATGACCAACGAGTTCGAACTGGCCGACTCCAGCCGCGCCAACCTCATCTACACCAAGGAGCAGTTGCTCGCCGGCCTCGACGAGGGCATGGTCGACGCCCCGCACGCGATCTACCCGGGGATGGACGAGCAGCACTATTACCAGGGCCTGGTCACCGAGGCCGCCCCCGGCACGGTCCGGCAGGTCGCCGTCTCCAAGGGGGAGGTCCCGCAGGAGGCCGCGTCCACCTACGGCGAGGAGGAACCGGCGTCGGAGAAGGTGATCGGGCGATGACCGCGCAGCTCGCCGCCTACTCCACCTCCACCGGAGAGGCCTTCCAGTTCTGGGTCCTCGGCACCGTCGCGGTGATCGGCGCCCTGTGCACCGTCTTCATGAAGAAGGCCGTGCACAGCGCCCTCTGCCTCGCCGGGACCATGATCGTCCTGGCGGTGTTCTACCTCGCCAACGGCGCCTACTTCCTCGGCATCGTGCAGATCGTCGTCTACACCGGCGCAATCATGATGCTGTTCCTGTTCGTGGTGATGCTGGTCGGTGTCACCGCGGCGGACTCCCTGAAGGAGACCATCAACGGCCAGCGCTGGCTGGCCCTGCTGTGCGGCCTCGGCTTCGGCATCCTGCTGTTCGCCGGCATCGGCAACGCCTCCCTGAAGGAGTTCAACGGCACCGGCCAGGCGAACGCGAACGGCAACGTGGAGGGGCTCGCGTCCCTCATCTTCACCAAGTACGTCTTCGCCTTCGAAATCACCGGCGCCCTGCTGATCACGGCCACCGTCGGAGCCATGGTGCTCACCCACCGCGAGCGCACCGAGCGCGCCAAGACCCAGCGGGAGATGTCCGAACAGCGCATCCGCGAAGGCGCGCACATCCCGCCGCTGCCGGCGCCCGGTGTGTACGCCCGGCACAACGCGGTGGACATCGCGGGCCTGCTCCCCGACGGCACACCGTCCGAGCTCACCGTCAGCAAGACGCTGCGCGAGCGCGGCCAGATCCGTGACGTGTCGACCGAGGCGCTCAACGACCTCAAGGCGCTGGAGCAGCGCGCGCAGGAGCGCCTGGAGCGTGGCGCGATCGCACCGGCGACCTTCAAGCGGACCGAGGAGGCGTCGCAGTGAACCCGGTCAACTACCTGTATCTGGCAGCACTGTTGTTCACGATCGGCGCCACCGGCGTGCTGATCCGGCGCAACGCCATCGTGGTCTTCATGTGCATCGAGCTGATGCTGAACGCCTGCAATCTCGCGTTCGTCGCCTTCTCCCGGCTGCACGGCAACCTCGACGGCCAGATCATCGCGTTCTTCACGATGGTCGTCGCGGCGGCGGAGGTCGTGGTCGGGCTCGCGATCATCGTGTCGCTGTTCCGTTCCCGCCACTCGGCCTCGGTCGACGACGCCAGCCTGATGAAGCTGTAAGGGGTCGGAAGAATCGTGGAGAACCTGATTGCGCTGCTCATCGCGGCGCCCCTGCTCGGAGCGGCCGTCCTGCTGGTAGGCGGCCGGCGCCTGGACCGCGTCGGCCACTGGATCGGCGTGGCTCTGTCGGCCGCGTCCTTCGTGTTCGGTCTCGTCCTCTTCTCCGACCTGCTGGGCAAGGACGCCGCACACCGCACCCTGACCCAGCACCTGTTCAGCTGGGTGCCCGTCGAGGGCTTCCAGGCGGACGTGGCCTTCCGCCTGGACCAGCTGTCGATGACGTTCGTCCTGCTGATCACCGGTGTCGGCTCGCTGATCCACCTGTACTCGGTCGGGTACATGGAGCACGACGAGCGCCGCCGCCGCTTCTTCGGCTACCTCAACCTGTTCCTCGCGGCGATGCTGCTGCTCGTCCTCGCCGACAACTACCTGCTGCTGTACGTCGGCTGGGAGGGCGTCGGTCTCGCCTCCTACCTGCTCATCGGTTTCTGGCAGCACAAGCCCAGCGCGGCCACCGCGGCGAAGAAGGCCTTCCTGGTCAACCGCGTCGGCGACATGGGCCTGTCGATCGCCATCATGCTGATGTTCACCACCTTCGGCACCTTCGCCTTCGGTCCCGTCCTCGGCACCCACGAGCAGCCCGGCCTGGTCGGCGGCGCCACCGAGGGCAAGCTCACCGCGATCGCGCTGATGCTGCTGCTCGCCGCCTGCGGCAAGTCCGCCCAGGTGCCGCTGCAGTCCTGGCTCGGCGACGCCATGGAGGGCCCGACCCCGGTCTCGGCCCTCATCCACGCGGCGACGATGGTGACCGCGGGCGTCTACCTCATCGTGCGCTCCGCGGCGATCTTCAACGCGGCGCCCGACGCGCAGCTCGTCGTCACCGTGGTCGGCGCGGTCACGCTGCTGTTCGGTGCGATCGTCGGTTGCGCCAAGGACGACATCAAGAAGGCGCTGGCCGGCTCGACCATGTCGCAGATCGGCTACATGGTGCTGGCCGCGGGCCTCGGCCCGATCGGCTACGTCTTCGCGATCATGCACCTGGTGACGCACGGCTTCTTCAAGGCCGGCCTCTTCCTCGGCGCCGGTTCGGTCATGCACGGCATGAACGACGAGGTCGACATGCGCCGCTACGGCGGCCTGCGCAAGTACATGCCGGTCACGTTCATCACCTTCGGCCTCGGCTACCTCGCGATCATCGGCTTCCCGGGCCTGTCCGGCTTCTTCTCCAAGGACAAGATCATCGAGGCGGCGTTCGCCAAGGGCGGCACCGAGGGCTGGATCCTCGGCGGCGCGGCCCTGCTGGGCGCGGCCATCACCGCCTTCTACATGACGCGCGTGATGCTGATGACGTTCTTCGGCGAGGAGCGCTGGCGCAACGCGCCGACGCCGTCCCCGGCCGAGCCCAGCGTGGAGCCGGCCGCCGAGACCCGCGGCGCCCACAGCGAACCGCACCCGCACGAGTCGCCGAAGGTCATGACGATCCCGATGATCGTGCTGGCCGTCGGATCGGTCTTCGGCGGTGCGTTCTTCAGCATCGGCGACCGCTTCCTGAACTGGCTGGAGCCCGTCACCGGGCACAGCGAGGGCGATTCGCCGCTCAGCGCGGCGACGGTCACCGGCGCGACCATGGTGTGCCTCGTCATCGGCGTGGCCATCGCCTGGGCGCAGTACGGCCGCAAGGCGGTCCCGGCCGTCGCCCCGCGCGGTTCGCTGCTCACCCGGGCCGCCCGCCGCGACCTGCTGCAGGACGACTTCAACCACGTCGTCCTGGTCCGCGGCGGCGAGCACCTCACGCGCTCCCTGGTGTACGTCGACCACACCCTGGTCGACGGTGTCGTCAACGGCACGGCGGCCTCGGTCGGCGGCCTGTCCGGACGGCTGCGGCGACTGCAGAACGGCTTCGCGCGGTCGTACGCGGTCTCGATGTTCGGCGGTGCGGCACTGCTCATTGCCGCGACCCTGCTGATGAGGGCGGTCTGATACCGATGTCCTTTCCTCTGCTGACAGCGACGGCGGCGCTCCCGGCCATCGGGGCGGTCGCCACGGCCGCCGTGCCGGCCGCGCGGCGCTCCGCCGCCAAATGGCTGGCGCTGCTGTTCTCGCTCGCCACGCTCGTCCTGGCCGTCGTCGTCCTGGTCCGCTTCGACCCCGACGGCGGCCGCTACCAGCTCACCGAGTCGCACGCCTGGATCAAGGACTTCGGGGTGCGCTACGAACTGGGCGTGGACGGCATCGCGGTGGCGCTGGTCGCGCTGACCGCGCTGCTGATCCCGTTCATCGTCCTTGCGGGCTGGCACGATGCCGACCCGCTGGAGACCGGCAGCCGGCGCTGGCGGCCCACGCAGGGCTTCTTCGCGCTGATCCTGGCCGTCGAGGCGATGGTGATCCTCTCCTTCGAGGCCACCGACGTCTTCCTCTTCTACATCTTCTTCGAAGCCATGCTGATCCCGATGTACTTCCTCATCGGCGGCTTCGGGGACCGTGCCCACGAGCACGGCGAGGAGGCGGCGTCCACGCAGCGGTCGTACGCGGCGGTGAAGTTCCTGCTCTACAACCTGGTCGGCGGTCTGATCATGCTGGCCGCGGTGATCGGCCTGTATGTGGTCGCCGGGAACTTCTCCCTCGCCGAGATCGCCCAGGCCCGCGCCAACGGCTCGCTGCACATGGCGACGAACACCGAACGCTGGCTGTTCCTCGGCTTCTTCTTCGCCTTCGCGGTGAAGGCGCCGCTGTGGCCGCTGCACACCTGGCTGCCCAACGCCATGCAGGAGTCCACCGCGCCGGTCGCCGTCCTGATCACGGCGGTCGTCGACAAGGTCGGCACCTTCGCGATGCTGCGCTTCTGCCTCCAGCTCTTCCCGGAGGCGTCGAAGTGGGCGACGCCGGTGATCCTCGTCCTCGCCCTGATCAGCATCATCTACGGCGCGCTGCTCGCCGTCGGCCAGCGCGACATCAAGCGCCTGATCGCCTACGCGTCGATCTCGCACTTCGGCTTCATCATCCTCGGCATCTTCGCGATGACCAGCCAGGGTCAGTCCGGCGCGACGCTGTACATGGTCAACCACGGCATCTCGACGGCCGCCCTGATGCTGGTCGCCGGCTTCCTCATCTCCCGGCGCGGTTCGCGGCTCATCGCGGACTACGGCGGTGTGCAGAAGGTCGCCCCGGTGCTCGCCGGCACCTTCCTGATCGGCGGTCTGGCGACCCTGTCGCTGCCGGGCCTGGCGCCGTTCGTCAGCGAGTTCCTCGTCCTGGTCGGCGCGTTCTCCCGCTACCCGGCCATCGGCATCATCGCCACCTTCGGCATCGTGCTGGCCGCGCTGTACACGCTGGTGCTGTACCAGCGCACGATGACCGGCCCGGTGAAGCCGGAGGTCTCCGCGATGCCCGATCTGCGGGTGCGTGAGCTGGTGGTCGTCGCCCCGCTGGTCGTCCTGCTGATCTTCCTGGGCGTCTATCCGAAGCCCGTCACGGACATCGTCAACCCGGCGGTCAAGCAGACCTTGTCCGACGTACACAAGAAGGACCCCCGGCCCGAGGTGGAGGCGGCCAAGTGAGTACAGCAGCCGTCCACAGCCTGTGGACAACCGCGGCCGACCCGATCTCCAAGATCGACGCGCCGAAGATCGAATACGGGCAATTGTCGCCCACCCTGATCGTCATCGGCGCGGCGATCGTGGGAGTCCTCATCGAGGCGTTCGTGCCGCGCAGGGCGCGCTACCACGCCCAGCTGTTCGTGTCCGTCGTCGCGCTCGCCGCCGCCTTCGCCGCCATCGTCGCGCTCGCGGCGGACGGTTACGGCACCACCAAGGCGCACATCGCCGCGATGGGCGCCATCGCCGTCGACGGGCCTGCGCTCTTCCTGCAGGGCACGATCGTGCTGGCCGCCCTGGTCGGCCTGTTCACCTTCGCCGAGCGGCGCCTGGACCCGGCGGCGCACGGCCGGCCGGTGGACTCCTTCGCCGCGCAGGCCGCGTCGGTGCCGGGCGGCGAGAGCGAGAAGGCGGCCGTGAAGGCCGGTTTCACCACCACCGAAGTCTTCCCGCTGCTGCTGTTCGCGGTCGCCGGCATGCTGGTCTTCCCGTCGGCCAACGACCTGCTGACCCTGTTCGTCGCGCTGGAAGTCTTCTCGCTCCCGCTGTACCTGCTGTGCGCCCTGGCCCGCCGCAAGCGGCTCATGTCGCAGGAGGCCGCGGTCAAGTACTTCCTGCTCGGCGCGTTCGCCTCCGCGTTCACCCTGTTCGGCATCGCCCTGCTGTACGGCTACGCGGGCTCGGTCTCGTACGGCACGATCGCCCAGGTCGTCGACGGCACGATCAGCAACGTCGACCCGGCCCTGGCGGGCACCATGGGCAACGACGCGCTGCTGCTGCTCGGCACCGCGATGATCGTGATGGGCCTGCTGTTCAAGGTCGGCGCGGTGCCCTTCCACATGTGGACGCCGGACGTCTACCAGGGAGCTCCGACCCCGGTGACCGGCTTCATGGCCGCGGCGACCAAGGTGGCGGCCTTCGGCGCGCTGCTGCGCATCCTGTACGTCGTCCTGCCGGGGATGCGCTGGGACTGGCGGCCGGTCATGTGGGGCGTCGCGATCGTCACCATGCTGGGCGGCGCGATCGTCGCCATCACCCAGACCGACATCAAGCGGCTGCTGGCGTACTCGTCGATCGCGCACGCGGGATTCATCCTCGCGGGTGTCATCGCGACCACACCGGATGGTGTCTCGTCCGTGCTGTTCTACCTGGCCGCGTACTCGTTCGTGACGATCGGCGCGTTCGCCGTGGTCACGCTGGTGCGCGACGCGGGCGGTGAGGCGACGCACCTGTCGAAGTGGGCGGGGCTCGGCCGGCGCTCGCCGCTGGTGGCGGCCGTGTTCGCGGTGTTCCTGCTGGCCTTCGCGGGCATCCCGCTCACCTCCGGCTTCGCCGGGAAGTTCGCCGTCTTCAAGGCGGCCGCCGAGGGCGGCGCGGCCCCGCTGGTCGTGATCGGTGTGATCTCGTCGGCCATCGCGGCGTTCTTCTACATCCGCGTGATCGTGCTGATGTTCTTCAGCGAGCCGCGTCCGGAGGGGCCGACGGTCGCCGTGCCGTCGCCGCTGACGATGACGGCGATCGGTGTCGGCGTCGCGGTCACGCTGGTGCTCGGTGTGGCGCCGCAGTACTTCCTGGACCTGGCGAGCCAGGCGGGCGTGTTCGTGCGCTGAGCCGTTCGTCCCGTACGGCTGTGGGGCCCCGGTTCCTTCACCAGGGAACCGGGGCCCCACGCGTTCGTGCGGACCTGGACGGCGCAGGGCGCGTGCGACGGTGAAGGGCGCGGGCGTCAGGCCTTCGGCATGTCGGAGGACGGGCAGGTCACATCGGGGTTCCACTGGGCGAACAGGCCGTTGCGGTTCGGCTTGTACAGCCAGGCGTGCAGGTCGTAGTGGCGCGGCATACCGGGGTAGTGCCCGGCCATGGGGCCCTGGAAGTCCTGGCCGAAGATCTGTGGCCGCTTGCCCTGGGCGTCGGCGGTCGGGACGACCCACTCCACCCCGACGAGCCGGCGCCCGCCGTTGCCGTCGTCCTCGTAGAGAAGACCGGCCGGCTTGGCCGGGTCCAGCGAGCCGAAGCGGGACTCGTTGAAGTAGTGGTAGCCCATCCCGCCCTGGTCGCGGGCCAGGCACATGTGCGCCCGGTAGCCGTCGGCGAGCGCGTTCGGCAGGTAGCCGTACTTCGCGGTCGCCTCGTACGTGCGGGCGAGCTGCCCCAGCAGGACCGGGTCCGGGGTCGTGGGGCCGGCGTGGGCGGGCTGCTCCTGCCCGGCAGGGTGGGGTGTCGCGGAACCGGCGTGGGCGGGCGCGGCGGCGAGGGGCAGGGAGAGGGACGCGGTCAGGGCGAGGACGGCCTTGGCGAGACGGGGGCGCATGCGGGACATCTCCTTCGGCGACGGACGGACACGACGGCTGCGGGTCCCCCCGGCCCCGCCCGAGCAGCATGTCCCGCACGTCGGGGGCTCGCCACGCCGGGCGGGCCATTGGGCTGAGGTACGACGACGGCACGCGAGTGCGATGGCGAGGCCGGATGATCACACCGTGCGCCTGTGGATAACTCGGGGGCTGTCACCGCGGGCCCCTATCGTGGAGGCAGTGGTCGAAGGACGACACACGGGGGACGGGACGATGGCCGGGACGGGCGTGATCAGCGAGATGGCAGAGATGACCGAGGCGCCGGGCGTGGGCGAGAGCGAAGCGCTCGCCACACTGCACCGGGTCTTCGGATACGAGGCCTTCCGCGGCGAGCAGGAAGCGATCGTCGAGCATGTGGTGGCCGGCGGCGACGCGGTCGTCCTCATGCCGACCGGCGGCGGCAAGTCGCTGTGCTATCAGATCCCGGCCCTGGTCAGACCGGGTACGGGGATCGTCGTATCGCCGCTCATCGCGCTCATGCAGGACCAGGTGGACGCGCTGCGGGCGCTCGGTGTGCGCGCCGGGTTCATCAACTCCACGCAGGACTTCGACGAGCGGCGCGTGGTGGAGGCCGAGTTCCTGGCGGGCGAGCTGGACCTGCTGTACCTGGCTCCGGAGCGGCTGCGGGTCGACGCCACCCTGGACCTGCTCTCCCGGGGGAAGATCTCCGTCTTCGCCATCGACGAGGCGCACTGTGTCTCCCAGTGGGGCCACGACTTCCGGCCCGACTACCTCACCCTGTCCCTGCTCGGTGAGCGCTGGCCGGACGTGCCGCGCATCGCGCTCACCGCGACGGCGACCCATGCGACGCACCGGGAGATCACCGAGCGGCTGAACATGCCGCGGGCCCGGCACTTCGTGGCCAGCTTCGACCGGCCCAACATCCAGTACCGGATCGTGTCGAAGTCGGACCCGAAGAAGCAGCTGCTGAGCTTCCTGCGGGAGGAGCACGCGGGCGACGCCGGCATCGTCTACTGCCTGTCGCGCAACTCCGTGGACAAGACGGCGGAGTTCCTCACCCGCAACGGCATCCAGGCGGTGCCGTACCACGCGGGCCTGGACGCCGGCACGCGCGCCGCGCACCAGTCGCGCTTCCTGCGGGAGGACGGTCTGATCGTGGTGGCGACGATCGCCTTCGGCATGGGCATCGACAAGCCGGACGTGCGCTTCGTCGCCCACCTGGACCTGCCGAAATCGGTCGAGGGCTACTACCAGGAGACCGGCCGGGCCGGCCGCGACGGACTGCCCTCCACGGCCTGGATGGCCTACGGCCTCAACGACGTCATACAGCAGCGCAAGCTCATCCAGTCCGGTGAGGGCGACGAGGCCTTCCGGCGGCGGGCCCAGTCCCACCTGGACGCCATGCTCGCCCTGTGCGAGACCTCCCAGTGCAGGCGCGGCCAGCTCCTCGCCTACTTCGGTCAGGAGCCGGACGCGGCGGGATGCGGCAACTGCGACACCTGCCTCACCCCGCCGGAGACCTGGGACGGCACGATCGCCGCGCAGAAGGTGCTGTCGACGGTGGTGCGCCTGCAGCGCGAGCGCGGGCAGAAGTTCGGCACCGGTCAGATCGTGGACATCCTGCTGGGCAAGCGCACCGGCAAGGTGATCCAGTTCGACCACGACCAGCTGTCGGTGTTCGGCATCGGCCAGGAACTCGGCGAGGGCGAATGGCGCGGTGTGGTGCGCCAGATGCTCGCCCAGGGACTGCTCGCCGTCGAGGGGGACTACGGCACGCTGGTGCTGACCGAGGCCAGCGGATCGGTGCTGCGGCGCGAGCGGGACGTGCCGCTGCGCAAGGAGCCGAAGAAGCCGGCGGCCTCCCGGTCGGCGTCGGGCTCCACGGGCTCCTCCGGCCGTGGCGGCAGGCCCAAGACCGCCGCCGCCGAGCTGCCCGAGTCGCTCCAGCCCGCCTTCGAGGCCCTGCGCGCCTGGCGCGCCGAGCAGGCCCGCGAACAGGGTGTCCCGGCGTACGTCATCTTCCACGACGCGACGCTGCGCGAGATCGTCACGGTGTGGCCGACGTCGGTGCAGGAGCTCGGAACGGTCAGCGGGGTGGGCCTGAAGAAGCTGGAGACGTACGGGGAGGGCGTGATCGAGGTCCTGGCCGGTCTGGGCGGGCCGCCCGGCGCGGCAGCACCGCGGGAGGGCGGGCCCGGCGCGGCGGAGCCGGAGAACGACTGGCCCGACGCCGAACCGGAGCCGGAGGACTGGATATAGGGCGTGCGGCGCGCGGCGGTCGCCGTCCGACGAGGACCGAAGCGCGCCCTGGGCCCCTGCTCGTCACAGCCCCCGTGTCGCGTACGCCCTGACGTCCGCGTCGGTGTCCGCGGTGGCCGTGGCGAGGGCCGCTCGGGCGCCCTCGGCGTCGCCGTGCCGGGTGAGGGCGAGGACGGCGGCCTTGCGCACGTCGGCGTTCGGATCGGCGACCGCCCTGGCGAGCGCGGGGACGGCCAAGGGGGCGTCCGCGGCCGACAGCGCGGTGGCGGCACCGGCGCGGACCTGCCAGGCCGCATCGGTCAGGGCGGCCACGGCCCGTGTGGCCAGCGGGGCAGGGCAGCCGGCGCTGCCCAGCGCCTCGTACGCCGCACCGCGCACCAGCGCGTCGGAGTCCTCGGTGAGCCCGGCGAGCGCGGCGTGGACGGTACCGGGTGACGCGGGGTCCGGGGCGTCGGTTGCGCGGGGGGTCGACGCCACCGTGGCCAGCGCCTTGGCGAGCGTGACCCGGACCTCGCGGGAGGGGTCGGCGGTGGCGGCGCGGGCCAGTTCGCCGGCGGCGTCGACGGAGACGAGGGCCCGTACGGCCGCGATGCGCACGGCGATGTCGGTGTCGGCCAGCGAGCCGGCGAACAGGCCGGCGTCACCGAGGCGCAGGGCCCGCAGGATGTCGAGGGCGGCGGCTCGGACGACGGGGTCCGGTTCGGCCAGGGCGGCGGCGAGGCCGTCGCGCAGGGCGGGCTCGGGCGGCAGGGTCTCGACCAGCTCACGCAGCGATGCGGCGGCCGCGGACCGCACCTCGGCGGCCGGGTCGCGCAGCGCGGCGGCGAGGGCGGGCCCGGTCCCGGCGGGCAGTGTCTCGGTCAGGACGGCGACCGCCTCGCGCCGGACGGCGGCCGCCGGATCGGCCAAGTAGGAGCGCAGAGCGGCGAGTTCGGGCTGTTCCTCGGCGAGGGCGACCAGCTCCAGGAGGCGCTCGGCGGACGGCCCGGTGCGGGGGAGGGCGCCCGAGAACTGAGGGGGTTCGGCGGACGCTTCCGGCACGGGGCACTCGGAAGCGACGCCCGTGGCCACCAGGGGTGCCGCGTCCCGCGACCCGGCCGCTGCCACGTCCTGCGGGCGCACCTCGCCGAGGGCACGAGGGGAACCGCCGACCGGCGCGTACCCCTCCACGGGGACCAGATAGGGAGCCACGGGACGGGCCGTGAACTCCATCGCACCAGAGGGGGACTTGTGCAGATCGAGGTGGTGGAACCAGGAGGCGTCGTCGCGCGCGGGATGGTCCAGTCGCTCGTGGTAGAGACCCCAGCGGGACTCCGTGCGGGCCAGGGAGGCGCGCGCGGCCATCTCCGCGCAGTCGCGGATGAAGGTGACCTCCGCGCACCGCATCAGCTCGTGCGCCGTGCGCGCCCCCATCGCGGCGATGTCGGTGCGCATCCGCTCGAACGCCTCCAGAGCCAGCGAGAGCCGGGCGCCCGACTTCGGCGGGGCGACGTAGTCGTTCACGAAACGGCGCAGCTTGTACTCGACCTGCTGCTGCGGGGGGCCGTCCGGGTTGCGCAGCGGGCGGTAGATCAGCTCGTGCGCCTCGCGCAGCTGGTCCTCGGGCAGCTCGCCCTCGTAGGCCGTGTACCGGGCGGCGTCCGCGCCGGCCAGGTCGCCGAAGACGAAGGCGCCGATCATGTAGTTGTGCGGCACGCACGCAAGGTCGCCGGCCGCGTACAGGCGGGGCACGGTGGTGCGGGCGTGGTCGTCGACGCGGACACCGGAGGCGGAGTGGCCGCCGCACAGGCCGATCTCGGAGATGTGCATCTCGATGTCGTGGGTGCGGTAGTCGTGGCCGCGTCCGGCGTGGAAGGTGCCACGGGTGGGGCGTTCGGTGGAGTGCAGGATCGACTCCAGCGCCGCGACCGACTCCTCCGGCAGATGGCTGAGCTTGAGATAGACCGGGCCCCGGTCGGAGGCCACCTCGGCGGCGAACTCCGCCATCATCTGCCCCGACCAGTAGTCGGAGTCGACGAAGCGCTCGCCGTGCCGGTTGACCTGGTAGCCGCCGAAGGGGTTGGCCACATAGGCGCACGCCGGGCCGTTGTAGTCCTTGATCAGCGGGTTGATCTGGAAGCACTCGATACCGGTGAGTTGGGCGCCCGCGTGGTAGGCCATGGCGTAGCCGTCGCCCGCGTTGGTGGGGTTCTCGTAGGTGCCGTACAGGTAGCCCGAGGCGGGCAGGCCGAGGCGGCCGCAGGCACCGGTGGCCAGGATCACCGCGCCCGCGCGGACGGTGACGAACGCGCCGGTGCGGGTGTTGAAGCCGACCGCTCCCACGGCCCGCCCCCGCGCCGTGAGGACCCGCACCGGCATCACCCGGTTCTCGATGCGGATCCGCTCCCGCATCTCCCGCCGCCGCAGCTGCCGGTAGAGGACCTTCTTGACGTCCTTGCCCTCCGGCATGGGCAGCACATAGGAGCCGGAGCGGTGCACCTGGCGGACGGCGTACTCACCGTGCTCGTCCTTCTCGAACTTCACGCCGTACGACTCAAGCCGTTGCACCATCGCGAAGCCGCGCGTCGCCGTCTGGCGGACCGTGGACTGGTCGACGATGCCGTCGTTGGCGCGGGTGATCTCGGCGACGTAGTCGTCGGGTTCGGCACGGCCGGGGACGACCGCGTTGTTGACGCCGTCCATGCCCATGGCGAGCGCGCCCGAGTGGCGGACGTGGGCCTTCTCCAGCAGCAGCACGTCCGCGCCGCGCTCGGCGGCGGTCAGCGCGGCCATCGTCCCGGCGGTGCCGCCGCCGATGACGAGGACGTCGCAGGTCAGCTCCTCGGCGTCACCGAGGGCGGGGATCGCCAGAGGAGTGTCCACAGTGGTGTTCACGACGGTCACCGGAGTGCCTTTCACGTACCGAGCGAGGAGAGGATGTCGCGGCGCAGTGCCACGCGCGCGGGGTCGTCGCCTGCCGTCCGGTCACGGGGGCGCGGCACATCGCGTACGGCGGTCAGTTCGCCGGAGCCGATCAGCGCCACCCGGTCGCCGAGGAACAGCGCCTCGTCGACGTCGTGGGTGACGAAGACGACAGTGGCGGCCGTGCCGTGCAGTACCTCCACCAGCAGGTCCTGCATGCCGGCCCGGGTCTGGGCGTCCAGCGCGCCGAACGGCTCGTCCATCAGCACGGCGCGGGGCCGGCCGGCCAGGGCGCGGGCCAGCTGGGCGCGCTGGCGCTGTCCGCCCGAGACACGGTGGGGCAACTGCCCGGCCTGTTCGGCTAGGTGGACGCGGGCCAGCCAGTCCTCGGCCTGCGCTCTGCGTGCGCGGCGGGGGACGCCGGCGATGGCGAGCGGGAGTTCCACGTTGCCGCGCAGGGTGCGCCAGGGCAGCAGCGCGTCCTCCTGGAAGACCAGGGCGCGTTCCGCCGTCGGCCCGGTCAGTGGCCGGCCGTCCTGCTCGAGGGTTCCGGCGAGCGGGGGCAGCAGCCCGGCGAGGGTGCGCAGCAGCGTCGACTTGCCGCAGCCGGAGGGGCCGACGACGGTGAGAATCTCGCCGGGAGCGATGTCCACGTCGACGCCACCGACGGCGGGAGCGTCCGGGCGGCCGAGTGTGACGCCGCGCAGGGTGAGCCGGGTGCCGTGCGCGGTCTGCACCGGACGGGTCACGGGCGGGGCGGGCGTGCGGGTTTCAGACGAAGTGCTCATCACGTGCCTCCTTGCTCGGCGCGGCGGACGCCGCGGCCACGGCGGCGCCTTCCGGCGCCTTCGACGCGGCGGATCCGGCGGGGCGGACGCGTCCCGTGGCGGCATGGGATGTGCGGGGCAGCCAGCGGGTCAGGCGGCGGCCGAGGAGTTCCACGGCGGTGGAGGTGATCCAGCCGAGCACGCCGATCGTGACCATGCCGACGAACACGCCGGGATAGTCGACGACGGTGTAGTCCTGCCAGGTGCGGTAGCCGACGCCGTACTGGCCGGAGATCATCTCGGCGGAGATCACACAGATCCACGACACGCCGATGCCGACCGACAGCCCGCCGAAGATGCCGGGCAGGGCCCCCGGCAGCACGACCGAGCCGAGCACACGCCATCGGTTGCCGCCCATGGTGCGCACCGTCTCCTCCCACACGGGGGCCAGGGCGCGCACCGCGTGCCGGGTGGAGACCAGGACGGGGAAGAAGGCGGCGGTGCAGGTGATGAAGACGATGCCTTGTTCGTTGGAGGGGAAGAGAAGGATCGCGACGGGGACGAGGGCGATGGCGGGGATGGGGCGGACCACTTCCAGCAGCGTGCCGAGCAGGTCCTCGGCGAGCCGCGAGCGGGCCACGAGCACGCCAGCGGCGACGCCGAGGACGGCCGCGAGGAGGAAGCCGGAGGCGATTCGGGTCAGGCTGTCGGTGAGGTCCGTCCAGTAGTCGGGGCCGGACAGCCGCCGGGCGAAGGCGTGGGCGACGTCGGTGACCGTGGGGAACTGCGAGAAGCGCAGCCACAGGTCGACGTCCAGGCTGGTCAGCAGCTGCCACACGCCGAGGGCGGCGGCGAGGGAGAGGACGCGCAGCGCGTACCGGGTCATGAGGCCCGCTCCAGGGCGTCGGCGTACGTGATGACCCGTGCGCCGCCGTGTCCGTCGACGTAGGCCCGCGCGGTCGCGGGGGCGACGAACGGCAGCAGCTTCTTCCCGTCGGCCACCCAGATCGCCTGGTCGGCGAACCACAGGGTGCCGGTGGTGGCGTCGGCGACGTAGGCGGCGCGGACGGTGTCGCGGTGCCGCTTCACGTGGCTGAGCAGCGCCGTGGGGGAGGGCAGCTGGAGGGTCTGGTCAGCGCCCTTGGGCCAGACCTCGGCGGCGGCCGGGGCGGGCGTGGCGGTCAGGCGCCGGGTGTAGGAGGCGCCGAGGGCCTGCTTCACGTAGCGGTCGTCGACGAACGCGTCCACGTCGATGTCGCCGGTCAGTTTCGCGGCCTTCAGGATGGCCACGTCCTGCTTGAGCGCGGAGACGAGCTGCGGTTTGACGGCCGGGTCGAAGGTGGCGATGCCGTGGGCGCCGTTGTAGAGGTAGACGACCTCGGCGGGCAGGCCGGTGGCGTCGGCGACCCTCTCGGCGGCGGCCACGGGATGGGCGCCGAGGTAGTCGGTGGCCTCGGCCTGGGCCTTGAGGAAGGCCTCCAGCACGGCCGGGTGCTTCTTGGCGAAGTCCTCGCGGGCGGTGACGCCGTGGAAGGTGGGCAGGTTCAGCTGGGCACCGTCGTAGAGGGCCTTGGCCTTGCCCTGGTAGGCGAGCAGACCCGGCCAGGCGACGAACTGCGACAACGCGTCCGTGCTGCCCGCGGCCAGGGCGGAGGCGCCGACGGCCGGTTGCTGGTTGAGCTTCTCGATGCCCTTGTCGGGGTCGATGCCGGCGCGCTGCAGGGCCCGCACGAGGGTGCCGTCGGCCGCGGAGCCGACGGACGTGGAGACCTTCTTGCCCTTCAGGTCGGTCACGGAGGCGAGCTTCGAGTCGGGTGCGGTGACGATGGTGTTGAGGCCGCCGCGGAGGTTGTAGCCGGTGACGGAGACCAGGTGGGTGGGGCGATCGAGCTGCTTGCCTCGGGCGGCGTTGATGAGCAGCGGGAAGTCACCCATCGAGCCGATGTCGATCTTTCCTGCGGTCATCTGGGCCGTGATGGGCGCGCCCGTGGCGTAGTCCTGCCAGACGACCTTGTAGGTGTGGCCGTCGTGCAGGGCGTTCAGCTGCTTCTCGAAGGAGCCGAGGGAGCGCAGCAGGGTGCCGGCGGTGACGGTGTTGATGGTCTTGGACTGGTAGCCGACGGTCACGGTGACCGTGGCGCTGTCACCGCCGGCGGAGGCGGTGCCGCCGCAGGCGGTGAGCGGCGCGAGGAACAGCACGGTGGCGGCAAGGGCTTTGGGTTTCATGGCTGGGGGTGACCTCTCACCGGAGCAGGTAGGGCATGTTGACCGTGACGGCTCCGGTGGGACAGCGGGCCGCGCACGGGCCGCAGTACCAGCACTCGTCGACGTGCATGTACGCCTTGCCGCTGGAGGTGTCGATGGCGAGGGAGTCCAGCGGGCACATGTCCACGCAGAGGGTGCAGCCGTCGATGCACTTCGACTCGTCGATGGTCACGGGCACGTCGGCCCGCTGGGGCACCAAGGGCATGGCTGTCTCCAGAGATCCGGAAAAGGTCCGCGGGGAGGTCCGCGCGAGAAGTCGCCGCCGCCGTGAACCGGTCGGGCCCTGCCGAACGATGAAGAGGTGAAGGGCCGGACGGGACGGACCGGAAGGGGGCGGGGTGGGATGAGGACGGTGAGAGGTCAGGCGGAGCGGTGCAGCAGGCCGCTCATGGAGATGCGGTCGCCGCGGAAGCGGATGAACTCCAGGTCCACCGGGCGCCCGTCGCACAGGTGCGTGAGGCGTTCCAGCATCAGGACGGCCGCTCCGCGCGGTGCCTCCAGGACGGCGGCGGAGTGGGCGTCCGCGTTCACCGACTCCAGGGTGATCTCGGCGTGGCCGAGACGCCGGCCGGTGATGGCCTCCAGGAGACGGAACACGTCGGTGTTCTCCAGGTCGGCGCCGAGCAGGGCGGTGCCGATGTCGAGCGGGATGTAGGTCAGGTCGAGGGAGAGCGGTAGGCCGTTCAGGCGGCGCAGCCGTTCGATGTAGAGGACGTCGGCGCCGGGCGGGACGTGCAGCCGGTCGGCCACGGGGCCCGGTGCGGGGGCGGGGCCCATGGTGCGGACCTCGTTGGTGACACGGCCGTGTTCGTGCAGGGTTTCGGCCAGACCCATCAGGCGGTCCAGTCCATGGGGGTACTTACGGGCGACGACGACCGTGCCGACGCCGGGCAGGCGGTCGACGAGGCCCTCGGAACGCAGCAGGTCGAGAGCCTGCCGGACGGTGTTGCGGGAGGTGCGGTAGTCGATGGCGAGGAGGGATTCATGGGGGAGCGTGCCGGTCTCGAAGCCGCCGGTGAGGAGCTGGCGGCGGAGGAGGTCGGCGAGCTGCCGGGCTCGGTCCGCGCGCAGCCGGCGGCGCGCACGGTGGGCGGCGACGGTGGTCGCGCCCTGGCCGGCGTGGTCCCGGATACGTTCGGTGGCTGGCATGGCTGGAACCATACCGAGGAGGTAGGAAAAGGGGGTTGCTGAAATGTTGCGCCACCTGACGACCCGTCGAATACGGCGCTGACCTCGGCTTTCGGCGGGCATCGTGGAAGATCTGCCACCCGGGGAGAGCGGCGGCCGCTGCGTCGGTCGGGTGCGGTGCCGTCGGCCGGCGCACGTCAGGCCGACGCCGTACCGTCGGTCAGCGCACGTCGGCCGGCGCACGTCGGTCCGGTGGCCGTGCCGTCCGACAGCGGGAGTGGGCGCGCGTCAGGCCAGTGCCGTCAGACCGGGCGCGAAGGCGATCAGCAGCGGCAGCAGGGGGACCAGCGCGGCGACGGTGGTCGTCAGGGCCCGGCGGCTGCGGTCCAGCCGCGGCGGTGGCTCCAGCAGGCGGTCGACCCGCTCGCCGAGCAGGCGGTGACTGGAGGCGCAGGAGAGGACGCCCCGGTGCTGGTTCAGCTCGATCAGGGCCAGGGCGGTGGTGAGGTGGCCGCAGCGGCGGGAGGCGGTGTCGTCGGCGGCCAGTTCGACCAGGCGGTGGGTCTGGTCGCAGAAGTGGGCGAAGAGCGGGATGCGGGGGAAACCGGTGGCCAGGGCGGTGGACAGGTGCAGCAGCCAGTCGTGGTGGGCGCGGGCGTGGCCGCGCTCATGGGTGAGGATCGCGTCGAGCTGGTGGGCGGTGAGGCGGTGCAGGGCTCCCGTGGTGACGACCAACTGGGGCGGATGGCCCGGCATCCACCAGGCGTCGGGGTACTCGTCCTCCAGCACGAGCAGCGGGCCGCGCGCCGGGCCCAGGCCGGCCGGCAGCTCGGGAGCGCGTTCGCTCAGGTGGGCGCGGGTCACGCCGTGGCGCCGGCGCGCCTCGACCAGTTCGCGGGCGAGCATGGCGGTGGTCCAGGCGGCACCGCAGGCCAGCAGCAGGGTGAGTGCGACCGCCCAGGGCGGGGCCGAAGACAGGTCGTACGCCTCGGTCACGCCGGGCGGCGCGGGCGCGAAGAGCTGGGTGCGCACGGTGTGGAAGACGGCGGCGGTGCTGAGCGTCAGGGCCGTCAGACAGCACAGCAGGACGGTCGCGACGAGGCACTGCCACACCCACAGGGCGACGACCGGTTCCCGCTCGGGCCAGGCGGCCCGGGTCAGCGCGCGCGGGACCGGCACGGCGGCCGTCAGAACGACGACGCTCAGCAGGAGCAGGCAGACGGTCATGCCACGGGCTCCGGATCCTGGTCGGACAGGGCGGGGATGGTCGTGCGGGCGACGGACGCGATCACTCGGCGGCTCGGTGAGTGCGTCCGTCGCCAGTATGACGGCCCCGGGGCGGTGCGTCAGCCCCGTAACGAAGGCCCCGCGGGGGCGGGTGTCAGCGCGTGACGATCCGTCCGGTCACCTCGCCGAGGCCCACCCGGACGCCGTCCGGGCCGGGCGCCCAGGCGGACAGGGTCACCACGTCGCCGTCCTCCAGGAAGGTTCGCTTGCCGTCGGGGAGTTCCAGGGGCTCCTGGCCGTTCCAGGTCAGCTCCAGCAGGGAGCCGCGCTGGTCGGGCTCGGGGCCGCTGACCGTGCCCGAGCCGTAGAGGTCGCCGGTGCGCAGGGAGGCGCCGTTGACCGTCATGTGCGCCAGCTGCTGGGCGGCCGTCCAGTACATGGTGGAGAAGGGAGGCTCGGAGACGACGTGGCCGTTGATGGCGACAGAGATCCGCAGGTCGTAGCCGCCGGGTTCGTCGGTGGAGTCATCGAGGTAGGGCAGCAGCGGGTGGGTGCGCTCCCGGGGCGCGACCCGGGCCTCGTCCAGGGCCTCCAGCGGGGTGATCCACGCGGAGATCGAGGTGGCGAAGGACTTGCCGAGGAAGGGGCCGAGGGGGACGTACTCCCAGGCCTGGATGTCGCGGGCCGACCAGTCGTTGAGCAGGCACAGCCCGAAGACGTGGTCGCGGAAGTCACCGAGGGCGACCGGCTCGCCGAGCGAGGAGGGAGCGCCGACGACGAAACCGACCTCGGCCTCGATGTCGAGGCGGACGGACGGGCCGAAGACGGGCGCCGCATCGGCCGGGGCCTTGCGCTGACCGGAGGGACGCGCGATGTCGGTGCCGGAGACCACGACGGTTCCGGAGCGGCCGTGGTAACCGATCGGGAGGTGCTTCCAGTTGGGGGTGAGGGAGTCGGCGGCGTCGGGGCGGAAGATCTGGCCGACGTTCCGGGCGTGGTTCTCGGAGGCGTAGAAGTCGACGTAGTCCGCGACCTCGAAGGGCAGGTGCAGGGTCACCGAGGACAGAGGGTGGAAGAACGGTTCGACGGCCTCGCGGTGCGAGGGCACCGTGACCCACGCCTTCAGCGCACGCCGCACGTCGGACCAGGCGGTGCGGCCGGCGGCGAGGAGTGGGTTAAGCGAGGGCTGGGCGAGCAGCGCGGCATAGGGGGAGCCGAGCGCCATCGCCGCCGCGCCCGCGTCGAGCACGTGGTCGCCGAGCCGGACACCGACCCGCCGCTCGGCCGGAGAACCGGCCGGCGAGAAGACGCCGTACGGAAGGTTGTGCGCACCGAAGGGGTCGCCCTCGGAGACGTCGAAGGGGGGCATGCGGTGCCGCCTCGCTTTCGTGCACGTCGGACACGGCACCAGGGCCGTGCGATCCAGGTGGTCGCGGCACACGTTACGGCTGAGGCGGCTGTCTTGGGCAGTGTCTGAAGAGTCCGCAGTGTCCGTCATGTCCTTGTCGGGTGCCAATTCCGGCTCAGTGTCCTTGCGGGGAACCCGGACGGAGGGCATCCGTTCCGTCGGGGGACACGTGGGGGACCCGTGGCCTGCAGGGCCGCAAGCCTGCCGTTCCGGGCCGACCGTGAAATACCGCCCCTGATCGTGAAGTTCGGTCACTACCCACTGCACCACGGCGGTGCCGGGGCGATCCGCGGTCTGGGGCGTCCGGGCGTGCCCATGGACGCGATCACCGAGGACTCGTGCACCCCGGCCGCCGCCTCCCGTTATCCGCGGCGCGCGTTCGTGTGGCCGACGACGGGCGCGGAGGAGGCGGGACACCTGGTCGAAGGGCTGCTGCGGACCGGGCGCCGGACCGGACGGCCGACCGTGCTGATTGTGACCGGCGAGCATGCACGGGCTGCACGAGCTGTGCGCGGAACACGGCGTCCCCGGCCCGGCGGCCGCGTTCCCGCGGTCGTACGACGACAGCGTGGCCTGCGCACCGGAGGCGTCGGATCGGGCGGTGAACGGGTGACCTGCGGGGTCCGTATTCTCTGATCATGGCCGCACCCCTCGCATATGCCCTCATCGCCACTGACCTGGACGGAACGCTGCTGCGCGGCGACGACACGCTCTCCGACCGGTCCCGGGCCGCGCTCGCACGGGTGGCGGACGCCGGTGCCCTGCACCTGGTGGTGACGGGCCGCCCGGCGCCCCGGGTGCGGCCGCTGCTGGAGGACCTCGGCTGCACGGGGCTCGCGGTGTGCGGCCAGGGCGCGCAGGTGTACGACGCGGGGGCCGGCCGTCTGCTGTGGTCGGTGACCCTCGACCGGGAGCTGGCCGAGACCGCGCTCGGCAAGATCGAGGCCGAGGTGGGAGAGGTGTACGCCGCCGTCGACCAGGACGGCGTGGACGGGCTGACGCTGATCGAGCCCGGCTACCGGATGCCGCACCCGACGCTGCCGGCGGTGCGGGTCGGGCGGCGCGACGATCTGTGGGGCGAGCCGATCAGCAAGGTGCTGCTGCGCCATCCCGAGCTGTCCGACGACGAGCTGGCGGCGACGGCGCGCGCGGTGGTCGGTTCGCTGGCGATGGTCACCATGTCGGGGCCGGGGACCGTGGAGCTGCAGCCGTGCGGTGTCACCAAGGCGACGGGGCTCGCGCGGGCGGCCGACCATCTCGGGTTGAGCGCCGGGGGGGCCCTCGCGTTCGGGGACATGCCCAACGACATCCCGATGTTCGCCTGGGCCGCCCGCGGGGTGGCCATGGCCAACGCCCATCCGGAGCTGAAGGCCGTGGCCGACGAGGTCACCTTGTCGAACGAGGACGACGGCATCGCCGTCGTCCTCGAACGACTCTTCGGGTG
Source organism: Streptomyces sp. NPDC049915 (assembly GCF_040656475.1). Classification (NCBI taxonomy): domain Bacteria; kingdom Bacillati; phylum Actinomycetota; class Actinomycetes; order Kitasatosporales; family Streptomycetaceae; genus Streptomyces; species Streptomyces sp. NPDC049915. The sequence goes on along the minus strand of NZ_JBFAMH010000025.1, from coordinate 41,482 downwards.
AGGCAGTGGCTCAGTACGCGCTGAACACGTTGTCGATCGAGCCGTAGCGGGCGGCCGCGTAGTTGCAGGCCGCGGTGATGTTGGCGATCGGGTCGTACGGGTCCATGGAGGTGCCGGACACGTGGTAGGCGAGGAACGTCGGGTCGATCACCTGGAGCAGGCCCTTGGACGGGGTACCGGCGGCCGCGTTGGAGTCCCACAGGTTGATGGCGGCGGGGTTGCCCGAGGACTCGCGGATGATGTTGCGGTAGATCCCGTCGTAGGTGCCCGGGATGCCGCGCTGGGACATGATGTCCAGCGACTGGCGGATCCAGCCGTCGAGGGTGTTCGGGTAGACCGAGTTGGCGGCCGTGATCACGGTGGCGCTGGTGGCCGGGGTGGCCGCGGAGGCGCTGGTCGCGCCGAAGAGCGGCAGCGCGAGGGCGGCGGCACCGGTGCCGGCGACGGCGAGGGTGCGGACGAGGCGGGACGTGCGGGTGCGGCGGTGCTGACCGGCAGCAGGCATGGCGAACTTCCTCTCCGGCGCCTACGAGGTGAGCTGTCGGGTTCGGGCTGGAGATGCCCGGCCGGCCGCGGATGCGGCACGGCTTCACCCCGAGCCGGTCCGGGGCGTCGTCGGGGCGACGACGTCCGGTTCGGCGACTTACCTGGGTCCCCCGCTCCTGCCGTACACGGATGAGTTGGTCCGATGGTGGATGCCGGACGGCGGCAGGATTAGGCGTCCATCCGACAGGCCGGGAAGTTATGCGAGAGCACATGCCGGGAACAAGTACTGGTTTCACCTATCGCCCTGGTTGACCTTGGTCGGGCTGTTTGGGGTGCTTGATCCTTTGCGATCGCCAAGCCTCAACTCGCTTGTGGGGACTGGCGAAATGCGGGGCAGACGCATCGGGGGCCGGTGAGGGGCGCGCGTGACCCAATTCACTGGTGTCACAGCTGCAACACATTTGCCGCCAACGTGACTAAGGCGAATCGGCTGATTAATTACGGCAAAACGGGCAGTCGGGTCGTGTTGTGACGCGGTGGGGCGGGGTGGTTCACGGAGGGTGGGGGGTGGTCTTCGCGACGCGAGCATGGTTGATATCGGTACTTTTCAACTGATCAGATGTGATCGATAAACATATCGGGCGTGATCCGATACCGCCTGGCCTGTAACCGTGGGCGCTATCGGTGATCGAAACGTGACCGGATACGCTGACTTGAGTGATGGCAGCGACCTATCGACAAACCGTGTAATCGCCTACCGGCACCAGCAGACAGGAGACCCCTCGTGACCGTCGTCGGGCCGTTCGGGCTTAGCGTGCGGGACCAGGCTCTCGAGGCCGATGTCCAGGCCGGATTGGCGGCTGTCGAGGAAGGGCTGCTCGAGGCCACCAAGAGCGAGGTTCCCTTCATCACGGAGGCCGCGCAGCACCTGGTGCGGGCGGGCGGGAAGCGGTTCCGGCCGCTGCTCGTGATGCTGGCGGCGCAGTTCGGCGACCCGTATGCGCCGGGCGTCGTCCCGTCGGCGGTCGTGGTCGAGCTGACCCACCTGGCGACGCTGTACCACGACGACGTCATGGACGAGGCCGCCGTACGGCGTGGCGTGCCCAGCGCGAACACCCGGTGGGGTAACTCGGTCGCCGTACTGACCGGCGACTTTCTCTTCGCGCGGGCCTCGCAGATCCTCGCCGACCTCGGGCCCGAGGCGGTGCGGGTGCAGGCACTGGCGTTCGAGCGGCTGGTCACCGGGCAGATCCTGGAGACCGCGGGGCCGCAGGACGGGCGCGACCCGGTCGACCACTACCTCGAGGTGCTCGGCGGCAAGACGGGCTCGCTGGTGGCGGTGTCGTGCCGGTTCGGCGCGATGATGTCCGGCGCCGACGAGACGGTCGTGGACGTGCTGACCCAGTACGGGGAGCGGCTGGGCGTCGCCTTCCAGCTGGCCGACGACGTGCTCGACATCGCCTCCGACTCGCACGAGTCCGGCAAGACGCCGGGAACGGATCTTCGCGAGGGCATCCCGACGCTGCCGGTGCTGCGGCTGCGGGAGCGGGCCGAGCGCCTGGGACTGCCGGAGGACCGGGCGCTGTGCGAGCTGCTGGACTCCGATCTGAGCGACGACGCGCGACACGCGGAGGCGCTGACCGCGCTGCGGGCGCACCCCGCGCTGGAGCAGGCGCGGCGCGACACGGTCCGGTACGCCGAGGAGGCGCGGGCGGCGCTGGCGCCGCTGCGGGAGTGCGGCGCCAAGGCGGCGCTGATGGAGCTGTGCGACGCGGTGGTGCACCGGGCGGGCTGACGGAAGCACCGGGCCGGCCGACGGAATCCGTCCGGACCGTTCCCTCTTCTGCGGGCGACGGCCCCACCCCTGGGTGGAGCCCGAACCCCCGCCCCGTAGCTCCCCAGGTCCCCACCTCCCCTAGGGGTAGGGGGACCTGACCCCCCGCCACGTCATACCCCAGAAGTACATGCAGTTGCGTCCACGGAGTGACGCTTCCCGGCGGCCGATTTGGTCTCATGGAAAGCACGGAAGACACCACTCCTCACCGATTCGGGTGAGAATGGCGGCTTGGGGTGGGGCCCGCCGGGAGTACACGCCGCGGGTCACGGGACGGACAGCCGCCGCCGACGACGGAGGTAGCGCACACATGGCACCGTATGGAAGCGATGACAGGGCGACGGCCGGGCAGGAGCCGGCCGGCTCGCCGGGCGGGGGGCGTCGCAGGGCCGCGCGGTACGTCGTGCCCGCGACCGTCGTGGGGGTGGCCGCCGCGACGATCGGGATCGTTCCCGCGCTCGCCAGCTCCGGCGACCCGGATCTGCCGAAGATCAGCGCGCAGCAGCTCATCGAGAAGATCGCGGCGTCGGACGTCCAGCAGATGTCCGGCACCGTGCGGATCACCACCGACCTGGGGCTGCCCGACTTCGGCGGGCTCGCGGGCGGTCTCGGCGGGAAAACGGGCGGCACCGGTGACGGCTCGGCCGCCGACCCGTCCGCCAAGGTCACCGAACTGGCCACCGGCTCGCACACGTTGCGGGTCGCCGCCGACGGGCCGGACCGGCAGAAGGTGTCGGTGCTGGAGGACGCCGCCGAGTACAGCCTCATCCACAACGGCAGTGACATCTGGGGCTACGACAGCAAGTCCAACGAGGTGTACCACGCCACCTCGGACGACACCGGGAAGGACCACCGCAAGGGCGCCCGGGGCGCGGACGACTTCTCCGGCACGCCCAAGGACTTCGCCGAGCAGGCCCTCAAGGCCGTCGACTCCACCACCGCCGTCACGGTGGACGGCACCGCCCAGGTCGCCGGCCGCGACGCCTACAAGCTGCTGATCAAGCCCAAGCAGTCCGGGAGCACCGTCGGCGGGATCACCATCGCCGTGGACGCCAAGACCGGCGTGCCGCTGAAGTTCACCCTGACCCCGAAGAGCGGCGGTGCCGCCGTGGTCGACGCCGGCTTCACGCAGGTCGGCTTCGCCCGGCCGGCCGCCTCCACCTTCGACTTCACCCCGCCCAAGGGCGCCAAGGTCACCGAGGGCGGCGACCGTGAGCACCCGAAGGGAGACCTCCCCAAGGGCGAGGGCCCGCTGAAGGGCGGCCTCCCGCAGCACCTCCTGCCCACACCGGGCGGGGAGCCGGGCAAGGGGCTCGACGGCGCCAAGGTCCTCGGTGAGGGCTGGAACGCGATAGCGGTCTTCAGCACCGGCGCCAAGGGCGGCGTGCCCTCCGGAAGCGAGGTCGGCGGCAACCTCGGCGGCTTCCTGGACTCGCTCGGCGACAAGGTCTCCGGCAAGTTCGGCAAGGGCACGGTGTTCTCCACCCGCCTGGTGAACGCCCTGATCACCGACGACGGCAAGGTCTACGTCGGCGCGGTCACCAAGGACGCCCTCGTCAAGGCCGCCGACGCGGGCAGGTAGGCCGGCGGGACACCAACGACCCACGGGAAACGATCGGGGAGCCGATGGACGACGCGCCCGCCGCACGGGGTGAGCAGGAGCCGGACGACGAGTACGTCATCCACACCCGCGCCCTCACCAAGCGCTACCGCGGCGGGCAGCTCGCCGTCGACGGCCTGGACCTGACCGTCCCGGCGGGCAGCGTCTTCGGCTTCCTCGGTCCGAACGGATCGGGCAAGACCACCACCATCCGCATGCTGATGGGCCTCATCGAGCCCACCTCCGGCGCCGCGCGCGTCCTCGGGCAGCCGATGCCCCGGGCCGTCCGCTCGGTACTGCCGCAGGTCGGCGCGCTGATCGAAGGGCCCGCGCTGTACGGCTTCCTCTCCGGCCGGGACAACCTGCTCCGCTACGACGCCGCCGACCCGACCGCCGACCCGCGCACCCGGCGCACACGGGTCGCCACGGCGCTGGAGCGGGTGGGGCTGACGGCGGCCGCCGGCAAGAAGGCGAGGGCGTACTCGCTGGGGATGAAGCAGCGGCTGGGGCTCGCCGCCGCGCTGCTCCAGCCCCGTCGCCTGCTCGTGCTGGACGAGCCGACCAACGGGCTCGATCCGCAGGGCATGCGCGAGATCCGGGCGCTGGTGCGGGAGCTGGCCTCTGACGGCACGACCGTCTTCCTCTCCTCGCACCTCCTCGACGAGATCGAGCAAGTGTGCACGCACGCCGCGGTGATGGCGCGCGGGCGTCTCATCGTCCAGGGCGCGGTCTCCGACCTGGCGGCGCGGGCGCGCGGGCGGCTGGTGGTGACCACGCCGGACGTCTCCGACGCCGCCCGGGTGCTGAAGGAACAGGGCGTCGGGGACGTCGTCGTGGCGGAGGACCGGGTGACGGGTGAGCCGCCGGAGGGGGAGCCGGCCGACATCAACGCGGCGTTGGTCGCGGCGGGGATACGGGTGCGGGGCTTCGGGGTGGAACGAGCTTCGCTGGAGGACGCGTTCGTGGCGCTGACCGGGGAGGGCTTCGATGTCGCAGGATGACAACGTCAGGACCGCCAGGACCGCCGGAACCGCCGGGACCGCCAAGACCACCGCGACCACAACCACCACCGGCACCACAACCACTACGCCCCCAGCCCTCGCTCCCTCCCCCGCCGCCGGGGCGGTCCGGGCGGTGCGGCCGTTGTGGTCCCTGGGACTCTTCCGCAGCGAACTGCTGGTCACCTTGCGGCGCTGGCGCACGCTCGCGCTGCTGGGAGTGCTGGCCGCGGTGCCCGTCCTGGTCGGGATCGCCGTGCGGATCGAGACGGGGGACGGTTCGTCGTCGGGTTCCCAGGGCGGTGGGGGACCGGCGTTCATCTCGCAGGTCACCAACAACGGCCTGTTCCTCGTCTTCACCGCGCTGGCCGCGACGCTGCCGTTCTTCCTGCCGATGGCGGTCGGAGTGATCGCGGGTGACGCCATCGCCGGCGAGGCGAGCGCGGGCACCCTGCGCTACCTCCTGGTCGCGCCGGCGGGCCGCACGCGGCTGCTGCTCGCCAAGTACGCGACGACGATGGCGTTCTGTCTGCTCGCCACCCTCGTCGTCGCGGTGTCGGCGCTGCTGGTCGGGGCCCTGCTCTTCCCGCTCGGCGATCTGACGACCATCTCCGGCACCCGGATCAGTTTCGCGGAGGGGCTGGGCCGGGCCCTGCTCATCGCGCTGGTCGTCGCCGCGTCCCTGATCGGGGTGGCGGCGCTCGGACTGTTCGTCTCCACGCTCACCAACAGCGGCATCGCGGCGATGGCGACGACCGTGGGGCTGCTGATCACCGTGCAGATCCTGGACCAGTTCCCGCAACTGCACGCGATACAGCCGTACCTCTTCTCGCACTACTGGCTGTCCTTCGCCGACCTGATGCGCGAACCGGTCTACTGGGACGACCTGGTGAAGAACCTCGGTCTCCAGGGCCTGTACGCGGCCGTGTTCGGTTCGGCGGCCTGGGCCCGCTTCACGGCGAAGGACATCACGGTCTAGCGGCTCATGCGCGCTCGTAGGGGAAGCGGGCGAGCGGTGCCTCACTCGCGAAGAAGGTCTTGGCGCGGGTCAGCGCCGTGTGGTCGGCCAGGATGTCGCCGGGGCGGCTGCCGTTGCCGAGGAGGACGCCGCCGAACCGCATCCCCAGGTAGGCGGCGGAGTTGCTGAGCGTGCCGATGAGCGGGGCGGCGACCTCTTCCTCCGGGTGCGCGAGGGCGGTCACGCCCCACAGGGTGCGCCCCGCCATCCGGGACTTGAAGTCCAGGCCGGGGGTGCGCAGCCAGCCCGACCAGTGGTCCAGGTAGCGCTTGGTGTGGGCGGAGACCGAGTACCAGTACAGCGGTGAGGCGATCACCAGGTCGGTCGCGGCGAGGGTGGCGTCCAGCAGCAGTGCGGTGTTGTCCCCGGTGGGGCGGACGTGGTCACTGTCGTGGCGCAGGTCGGTGAAGTCGGGCAGCGGGTGCTCCGCGAGGCTGATCCACTCCTGCTCCACACCCTCGGGGAGCTGCTCGGCGGCCTTGCGGGCGAGCAGTTCGGTGTTGCCGTCGTCGCGGCTGCTGCCCAGCACGAACAGGAAACGTCGGGTCGTCATCGGGGCTCCTGGTGTCGGCGTGAATCTCTATGCACATACATAGAACCCGGCGAGCCGGCAGGATCTTCCCGGCGTGCACGACATCTCCTTCTGCCGCCGGTGTCACCGGCGTTCGGCCCTACGGAGCCTTCCCGATATCAGACCCGGACCGCTTCAGCCCGCCCCAGGACCGAGGTCCAGCAGCAGGGTCATGACGCCGACGAGCGTGGCGCTGCTGACGATCTCCCGGCGGGTGATCATCCCGGGGATCCGGGCGAGCGGGATCCACTCCAGGCGGTCGGACTCGTTGCGTTCCGAAGGGGCGCCGACCCGGCGGGGTTCGTCCGCGCGGAAGAGGAAGTGGCGGGCGTCGGTGATGCCGGCCGCGGGTTCGGCGTACACCAGTTCCCGCAGCGAACCCGGTCGCCAGCCGGTCTCCTCCTCCAGTTCCCGCGCGGCGGCCTGCGCGGGTTCCTCGCCGTCCTCGACCAGGCCCATGGGCAGCTCCCAGGCCCAGCTGTCGGTGACGAAGCGGTGCCGCCACATCATCAGCACGCGTTCCTGGGCGTCGACGGCGGCCGTCACCGCCACGTCGCGCAGCCGGACCACGTGGTAGTCGACCCGCGTGCCGTCGGGCTGTTCGACGTCCATGGACCGCAGGCGCACCCAGGGGGTGTCGTACAGCGAGCGTTCCCCGTGGACCGTCCATCGCATCGCAGACTCCTCCATCACAGTTACAGGCGTACACGCATCACCGTCACAGGCGTACACGGTTTTCGTCCCGCCCGGGGCGCGGAGCCGATCGCCAGGCGCGCGCGTGCCTTCGGTGGCGACGGCCAGGCTAGGCTCGGTGGTGACACCGGCTCACGCGCGCGCTGTCGTCCGTGCGGGGCGAGTCGGTGAGGACGGCGTCCCGGGGGCCGTGCCGGGCGGGCCGGTCGTGGAACCGTTGGTGCCCCGCCGGCACCGGTTTCCCGCAGGTGAGGGCTCCGGCCCGGCTTCTGCGACGAGGCTGTGACGCCGCGGTGACGCGGGGCCTGGCAAAGGGCGGGACACTCGACGACAGGGAGCAGCCGGCCGACCCGACCGGCCCAGCGAGTGAGGGAGCGACATGTCGCGGTTCAGCCGGGGGCGAAGGGATGGGCGCGCGTCCGCGGAGCTGCCGGCCGACGGGTCCGTGGCTGCACCGATCGAGATCCTGGTGCTGCCCGCGGGACCGGGAGGCGGTGGAGCCTTCATCGGCGGCGTGCCGGTCGCAGCGGTGGAGGGCGAGGAGATCCAGCGTACGGTTCTGGCGCGCCTGCACCGCATGGCCCTGGCCGCGGGCCACCCCGTGCGGGTGACGATCCACGACGAGCGCGTCGGCCGCGTCATCCCCCTCCAGGTGAACCTGGACGGATCGAGCCTTCTGACGGCCGAGCCGGTGCCGGCGACACAACGACCTGCACCGGAACCGGGAAGGGAGCAGCCGGCGCCGAACGGGGGACAGCCGGCGCCGAACCGGGGACAGCCGATCGCGTCTGCGCCGGCGCAGACGCCCCACGCCCCGCCCGCCGCGCCCAGCGGCTTCGACGCCGTCGCCGAGGCCGTGCTCGCCGACGACACCGGCAGTGCGTCGCCGGGCGGCCTGTCGTACTTCACCGAACCGCTGGCCCGCATCAGCGAAGCGGTGCGCGGCGGACGGGTAGAAGAGGCTGCTCACCTGGCTGATCACGCGACGTCGCAGGCGGAACGGCTGGGCCCGGACCACCCCGACGTGATGTGGCTCGGCGAACTGTCCGCCTACATCGCCTACCTGTCCGGCGAACCGGCCCGCGCCTGTCACCTCTCCCTCGGCCTGGCCCGTGCGCGGCGCCGACAGCAGGACCCGGAGGCCGCCTACGGCAATGTGCAGAGCGCGGCCACCGCGTGGCGGGCGGTGCGCGACCCGCGCCAGGGCCTCAGCCTGGGCGGTGAGCTGATCGACCTGTGGGACGGACTCGCCGCCGGGAACGGCCCCGCCGCCGACGACGCCGAGCAGCTCCGGTCGGCCCGTGCCCGCATGGACCGCCTCGCCGCCCGCGCCGCCGACGGCGGCTGACGGACGTTCAGGAGAGCGTCACGACGACAGCGTCACGACGACAGCGTCCACACCGCGTACGCGATGGCGTCGCTGTTGTGGTCCAGTGCCGTGTCGTTGATGTTGGCGGTCGTGTCGCACGACGAGTGGTAGCAGCGGTCGAAGGCCTGCCCCGCCGTGCCGCCCCACTTGGTGGCCTGGGCCGACGTCTTGATGTAGTCGGCGCCGCTGAACAGCCCGCCCACCGGCACGCCGGCGTTCTTGAAGGGCGCGTGGTCGGAGCGGCCGTCGCCCTCGGTCTCGGGCTCGGTGGGGATGCCGAGTCCGGCGTAGTAGTCCTTGAAGGTCTTCTCAAGGGCCGGGTCGTCGTCGTAGACGAAGTACCCGGGGTTCGGTGAGCCGATCATGTCGAAGTTCAGGTAGCCGGTGAGGCGGGCGCGGTCGGTCGAGGACAGTCTGCCCACGTAGTACCGGGAGCCGACCATGCCCAGCTCCTCCGCGCCCCACCAGGCGAAGCGCAGGTGCTTGGCGGGGTGGTAGCCGGTCCGGGCGACGGCGAGCGCGGTCTCCAGGATGGCCGCGGAGCCGGAGCCGTTGTCGTCGATGCCGGGCCCGGCGGTCACGCTGTCGAGGTGGGCGCCGGTCATGAGGACCCGGCCCGTGTCGCCGCCGGGCCAGTCGGCGATCAGGTTGTATCCGGTGCGGCCGGAGGAGGTGAACTGCTGGACGGTGGTGGTGAATCCGGCCGCGTCCAGCTTGGCCTTCACATAGTCGAGGGAGGCCTTGTAGCCGGCGCTGCCGTGCGCCCGGTTGCCGCCGTTGGCGGTGGCGATGGACTGCAGCTGGGCGAGGTGGGCCTTGACGGCTGCGACGGGGATGTCGGGAGCGGCGGCGGCCGCGGTGGGGGCGGGCGCCGCCCCGGCTATGGATCCGGTGGCGATCAGGGTGGCGCCGGCGACGACGGCAGCGGCCGTCGCCCGCGCGGAAACGGAGAGGTTCATGTGGGGGGCTCCGAATTCCTTGAGGAATGGGGTGCCCGATGGTGAAGCTGGGTCTGACGCTCCGTCAAGAGCGCAATCCGGACAGTGCTGTTCGCATATCGGATCGTTCACCGGACCCGCGCGAAAGCCCCACGCTCAGTGCACGCAGAACTCGTTGCCCTCCGGGTCCGCCATCACCACCCACTGCCCGCTCGGCTCCTTCACCTCCCGCAGCACGCTCGCCCCGAGCCCCTTCAGCCGCTCCACCTCGTCCGCGCGCCGCCCCTCGCCCGGGTGAAGATCGAGGTGGAGCCGGTTCTTCACGGTCTTCGGCTCCGGCACCCGCTGGAACAGCAGCCGCCGCCCCAGCCCGGTGCCGCTGTGCGGGTCGTACGGGTCCTGCGGATGCCGTACGGCGACCAGGTCCCGGAAGGCGGGGCGGCCGTGGAACTCCACGGTGGCCGCGCCCGGCAGCGCGCCGGCGGCGAGTAGCTGCTCGATGAGCGCGGCGTTGTCCTCCACCTCGTAGTGCAGCGCGGCGGCCCAGAAGTCGGCCTGGGTGTGCGGATCGGCGGCGTCAATGACGATCTTGAAGTGCACCGGAGCCGGTGCCGTCGTGGTCATGTAACCAGTAATAATGGTTACATGAGCGAGCGTGCAACGGAATCGCCGGAGCCGGCCGGCTCTTCCCCCGGTCTGACCCTGTACGCCCATGACGGCCGGCCCTACCGCTTCGACCCCGGCGCGCTGTGCCTGGAGTTGCTGACGACCGGCGGGCCCGGCGCCTTCGCCCGGTACGAGGTGCTGCACACGCCTGCCGACCTGGTCGCCTGGGCCGCCCGCAGCCGACTCGGCCGACTTCCGCAGGGGCTCGGCCTACGGGTCACGGATGCGGAACTGGCCCGGGTCCGCGACGTACGTGACGCGCTCTTCCTGCTCACCGCCGACCGTGCGCACGGACGCCCGCTGCGCCCGGACCTGGTCGCGACGCTCAACGAGGCGGCCGCGCAGCCGTCGCTGGTGCCCCGACTCGCCCCGGACGGCACGCGCGCGTGGGCGCTGGGCGCGACCGCCACCCAGCTGCTGTCCACGGTCGCCCGTGACGCGATCGACCTGTTCAGCGGTCCGTACGCCGGCCGCGTCCGCGAGTGCGGCGCCCACGACTGCTACCTGCTCTTCGTCGACACCTCCCGCCCGGGCCGCCGCCGCTGGTGCGCGATGGAACACTGCGGCAACCGCGAGAAGGTCCGCGCCCACCGGGCCCGGACCCACCGCCCGGCGCAGTAAGCATGCCTGGGCGCCCGTCGGCGGAACCCGTGTCCCGGTCTACGCCTCCACGTGGGGCGCTGCCGGTGTCGCGGCCGTCGGCGACTCGATCGCCGGAATCCCGGCCGCCGCAGGCGCGGTCACCGTGGCCGCGAGGGTCGTCCGCAGGCGGGCCGCGCGGCGGGCCGTGCGGAGGCTGTCGACGGTGAGGAGGATCAGGGCCAGCCAGACGAGAGCGAAGCCGGCCCAGCGCTCGAGCGGCATGGCCTCGTGGAAGTAGAGGACCCCACACAGGAACTGGAAGACCGGGGCGAGGTACTGCAGCAGCCCCAGCGTGGACAGCGGCACGCGGATCGCGGCCGCGCCGAAGCAGACCAGCGGGATCGCGGTGACCACGCCGGTGGAGGCGAGCAGCGCGGTGTGCCCCGGGCTCTCGGTGGTGAACGTCGAGTGTCCCTGCGCGGTCAGCCACAGCAGATAGCCGAGCGCGGGCAGGAACTGGATCGCGGTCTCGGCGGCCAGCGACTCCACGCCGCCGAGGTTCACCTTCTTCTTCATCAGACCGTAGGTGGCGAAGGAGAAGGCGAGGATCAGGGAGATCCACGGCGGGCGGCCGTAGCCGACGGTCAGGACGACCACGGCGGCCAGGCCGACGCCGACGGCGGCCCACTGCGCGGGCCGCAACCGCTCACCCAGCAGCAGCACGCCCATGGCGATGGTGACGAGCGGGTTGATGAAGTAGCCGAGCGAGGCCTCGACGACATGGCCGCTGTTCACGGCCCAGATGTAGACGCCCCAGTTGATGCTGATGACGCCCGCGGCGACCGCGACGAGGCCCAGCCGGCGCGGCTGCCGCAGCAGCTCACCGGCCCAGCGCCACCGCCGCATGACGAGCAGCACCGCGGCGACGACGACGAAGGACCACATCATCCGGTGGGCGAGCACCTCGCCGGCGCCCGCGGGCTCCAGCAGGGGGAAGAAGAGCGGGAACAGCCCCCACATCCCATACGCTGCGAAGCCGTTCAGCAGGCCTACGCGCTGCTCACTCTTCGACGTCCCGCCCACGGGCTCCTCCTTCACCTCACCACATGCCTCCCCGAAGGTAGCGCCGCGCCGCCCGGCTGTCATGTCCGTATCGCCATACGGTCATGACAGTGCGGGCGGGTGAGACGCTCGGCCTCTCCCGCGGACCGCTCAGCCCCCCTGCGGACCGCTCGGCTCCTCCGGCGCACTGATCAGCCCTCTGGCAGACCGCTCAGCCCTCCGGCGGACCGCTCGGCTCCTCCGGCGGACTGATCCGCCCTCTGGCAGACCGCTCAGCCCTCCGGCGGACCGCTCGGCTCCTCCGGCAGACCGCTCAGCCCTTCAGTGCGGCGGCGATCGCCTCGGCGAGCGGTGTGGTCGGGCGGCCGGCCAGGCGGGACAGGTCGCCGGAGGTGACCTCCAGCTCGCCCTTCTCGATGGAGACGTCCACGCCGGCGAAGACCGCGGCGAGCGGCTCGGGCAGCCCGGCGCCGGTCAGGATGCCGGTGAGCGCCTCCGGGGTGACCGGGTTGTAGGCGATCTCCTCGCCGGTCTGCCGGCTCAGCTCGGCCGCGTACTCGTCGAAGCTCCACGCGGTGTCGCCGCCCAGCTCGTACGTCCGGTTCTCGTGCCCCTCGCCGGTCAGTACGGCGACGGCGGCGGCCGCGTAGTCGGCGCGCGAGGCCGAGGACACGCGGCCCTTGCCGGCCGCCGCGACGACGGCGCGGTGCTCCAGGACCGGGGCCAGGTTCTCCGTGTAGTTCTCGTGGTACCAGCCGTTGCGCAGCAGTACGTAGGGCAGGCCGGAGGCGAGCAGTGCCTCCTCGGTGGCCCGGTGGTCGTCGGCGAGCGCGGCGGTGAGGCTGCCGGGTGCGCTGGTGTAGGCGAGGAGGGCGACGCCCGCGGCCTTCGCGGCGTCGATGACGACCTGGTGCTGGCCCGTGCGGCCCTTGTCGAACTCGTTGCCGGAGATCAGCAGCACCTTGTCGCCGGCCTTGAAGAGGCCCTCGAAGCTCTCGGGGGTGTTGTAGTCGGCGACCGCGAGGCGCACGCCGCGCTCGGCGAGGTCGGCGGCCTTCTCCGGGGTGCGCACGACGGCGGTGACCTGGTCGGCGGGGACCTTCTCCAGCAACTGCTCCACGACGTGACGGCCGAGCTTTCCGGTGGCTCCTGTGACGACGATGCTCATGCGATCTCCTCGGGGGGTGTCCGTTCTCCGTTGTCTGACACCCACCCTACGGATGGCGCTAACTTCTGGAAAGTACCCACTTTGAAGTAAGGTACTGACATGGCAGTAAGTGCAGTGGGTTCCGACGCCGAGGCGATGTGCCCCTACCGGCTCGTCCTGGAGCACGTCACCAGCCGCTGGGGCGTGCTCGTCCTGATCGCGCTGCTGGAGCGCTCCTACCGGTTCAGCGAGCTGCGCCGCGAGGTGAGCCGCGTCGGCCGGGCCGTCAGCGAGAAGATGCTCACCCAGACCCTGCAGACCCTGGAGCGCGACGGCCTGGTCCACCGCGACGCCAAGCCGGTCATCCCGCCCCGCGTCGACTACTCCCTGACCGAACTGGGCCGCGAGGCCGCCGAACAGGTCCGCGCACTGACCCTGTGGACCGAGCGGCGCATGCCCGACGTGGAACGGGCCCGCACGGCATACGACGAGGCCCGGGACGTGTCCTCGTCCCGGGCCTCGTGAGGGAAGGCGTCGTCAGCCGACGACCGTCCACGTGTCGCCGCCGGCCAGGAGCGCGGCGAGGTCGCCCTTGCCGCGCTGTTCGACCGCGGTGTCGAGCTGATCGGCCATGAGGGTGTCGTAGACCGGCCGGTCCACGGAGCGCAACACGCCGATCGGAGTGTGGTGCAGGGTGTCCGGGTCGGCGAGCCGGGACAGCGCGAAGGCCGTGGTCGGGGAGGCGGCGTGGGCGTCGTGGACGAGGACGTCGGCCTCGTTCTCCGGCGTCACATCGACCACCCGCAGATCACCGGTGCGCGCGTCCCGCACGACCCCGCGGCCGCCGTCGGTGCCGAAGCGGATGGGCTGCCCGTGCTCCAGGCGGATCAGGGCCTCGGTGGCCTGCTGCTGGTCCTTGAGGGCGTCGAAGGCGCCGTCGTTGAAGATGTTGCAGTTCTGGTAGATCTCGATCAGCGCGGTGCCGGGGTGGGCGGCCGCCTGCCGCAGGACCTCGGTGAGGTGCTTGCGGTCGGAGTCGATCGTGCGGGCGACGAAGGTGGCCTCCGCGCCGAGCGCCAGCGACACCGGGTTGAAGGGGGCGTCCAGGGAGCCCATCGGCGTCGACTTGGTGATCTTGCCGAGTTCGGAGGTCGGGCTGTACTGGCCCTTGGTCAGACCGTAGATCCGGTTGTTGAACAGCAGGATCTTGAGGTTGACGTTGCGGCGCAGGGCGTGGATGAGGTGGTTGCCGCCGATGGACAGGGCGTCACCGTCGCCGGTCACCACCCACACCGACAGGTCCCGGCGCGAGGTCGCCAGGCCGGTGGCGATGGCCGGGGCGCGGCCGTGGATGGAGTGCATCCCGTAGGTGTTCATGTAGTACGGGAAGCGGGAGGAGCAGCCGATGCCGGAGACGAAGACGATGTTCTCGCGGGCCAGGCCCAGCTCGGGCATGAAGCCCTGCACCGCGGCCAGGATCGCGTAGTCGCCGCAGCCCGGGCACCAGCGCACCTCCTGGTCCGACTTGAAGTCCTTCATCGACTGCTTGGCCTCGGCCTTGGGGACCAGCTGAAGCAGCGTGTCGGCGTCAGTCATGGATGGCCTCCTTCAGAGCCGCGGCGAGCCTCTCCGCCTTGAACGGCATGCCGTTGACCTGGGTGTGGGAACGGGCGTCGACGAGGTACTTCGCCCGGATCAGGGTGGCGAGCTGGCCGAGGTTCATCTCGGGGACCACCACCTTGTCGTAAGCCTTCAGGACCTCACCGAGGTTGCGCGGGAAGGGGTTGAGGTGGCGCAGGTGTACCTGCGCGATCGACTCCCCGGCCGCCCGCAGCCGCCGTACCGCCGCCGTGATCGGTCCGTAGGTGGAGCCCCAGCCCAGCACCAGCGTGCGCGCCTGCTGCGGGTCGTCGACCTCCAGCTCCGGCACCTCGATGCCGTCGACCTTGGCCTGCCTGATGCGGACCATGAAGTCGTGGTTGGCCGGGTCGTAGGAGATGTTGCCGGTGCCGTCCTGCTTCTCGATGCCGCCGATGCGGTGCTCGAGACCCGGCGTGCCCGGCACCGCCCACGGCCTGGCCAGGGTGTGCGGGTCGCGCTTGTAGGGCCAGAAGACCTCGGTGCCGTTGTCCAGGGTGTGGTTCGGGCCCTGCGTGAACTGCACCCGCAGGTCCGGCAGGTCGTCCACCTCGGGGATGCGCCACGGCTCGCTGCCGTTGGCCAGATAGCCGTCCGAGAGGAGGAACACCGGCGTGCGGTAGAGCAGCGCGATCCGCGCGGCCTCCAGCGCGGCGTCGAAGCAGTCCGCCGGCGTCCTCGGCGCGACGACCGGCACCGGGGCCTCGCCGTTGCGGCCGTACATCGCCTGCAGCAGGTCCGCCTGCTCGGTCTTGGTCGGCAGACCGGTGGAGGGGCCGCCGCGCTGGATGTCCACGATCAGCAGCGGCAGCTCCAGCGAGACCGCCAGACCGATCGTCTCCGACTTCAGCGCCACCCCCGGCCCTGAGGTCGTCGTGACCGCCAGCGAGCCGCCGAACGCCGCGCCCAGTGCGGCACCGATGCCGGCGATCTCGTCCTCGGCCTGGAAGGTGCGCACGCCGAAGTTCTTGTGCCGGCTCAGCTCGTGCAGGATGTCCGAGGCCGGTGTGATCGGGTACGAGCCCAGGAACAGCGGCAGGTCGGCCTGGCGGGAGGCGGTGATCAGACCGTAGGCGAGGGCCAGGTTGCCGGAGATGTTGCGGTACAGCCCGGGCGGGAACGCCTTCGCCGCCGGCGCGACCTCGTAGGAGACCGCGAAGTCCTCGGTCGTCTCACCGAAGTTCCAGCCCGCCCGGTAGGCGGTGATGTTGGCCTCGGCGATCTGAGGCTTCTTCGCGAACTTCGTGCGCAGGAACGCCTCGGTGCCCTCGGTCGGGCGGTGGTACATCCACGACAGCAGCCCCAGCGCGAACATGTTCTTGCTGCGCTCGGCCTCCTTGCGGGAGAGGTCGAACTCCTTCAGCGCTTCCACCGTGAGGGTGGTCAGCGGCACCGGGTGCAGGCTGTAGCCGTCCAGCGAGCCGTCTTCCAGCGGGTTGGAGTCGTAGCCGACCTTCTGCATGGCCCGCTTGGTGAACTCGTCGGTGTTGACGATGATCTCCGCGCCGCGCGGCATGTCGCCGATGTTCGCCTTCAGGGCGGCCGGGTTCATCGCCACCAGAACGTTCGGCGCGTCGCCCGGGGTGAGGATGTCGTGGTCGGCGAAGTGCAACTGGAAGCTGGAGACACCCGGCAGGGTGCCGGCGGGCGCGCGGATCTCGGCCGGGAAGTTCGGCAGGGTGGAGAGGTCGTTGCCGAACGACGCGGTCTCCGAGGTGAACCGGTCGCCCGTGAGCTGCATGCCGTCACCCGAGTCCCCCGCGAACCGGATGATCACGCGGTCCAGCCGGCGGACGTCCTTCCCCCCGGCCGGTCTGCGCTGCTCTCCTGCGACGGTGTCGTCGGCCTGCTCCGCTGGGCTGCTGACCTGACTGGTCACTGAACTGGACCTCCCTCGAGGCGGCTGTCGGGAGCGGCCCTCCCACGGGCCTTCCCAGGATCAACCCTACGTCTGTAAGGGTCGCCTTCCCTTGACTTTTCGCATGGTGGTCACCCGACCGCCCTGCTGCCGCTGCCGCCGGCCGTGCGCGTCACAGCTCCGGGTTCCCCCACCCGTGGCGCTGTCCCGGGCGGTGCTCAGGAGTTCAGATACGTCAGCACGGCGAGCACCCGGCGGTGGTCGCCCTGGCTCGGGGACAGGCCGAGCTTGAGGAAGATGTTGCTGACGTGCTTCTCCACCGCGCCGTCACTGACGACCAGCTGCTTGGCGATGGCCGAATTCGTACGCCCCTCGGCCATCAGCCCGAGGACCTCCCGCTCCCTCGGAGTGAGCCCGGCGAGGACGTCCTGCTTGCGGGAGCGGCCCAGCAACTGGGCGACGACCTCGGGATCGAGGGCCGTACCGCCGTCGGCGACGCGCACCACCGCGTCCACGAACTCGCGCACCTCGGCCACGCGGTCCTTGAGCAGATAGCCGACGCCGCGGCTCGAACCGGCCAGCAGCTCGGTGGCGTACCGCTCCTCGACGTACTGCGACAGCACCAGCACCCCGAGCCCGGGATGCGCCTTGCGCAGCTGTACGGCGGCCCGTACGCCCTCGTCGGTGTGGGTGGGCGGCATCCGTACGTCCGCGACGACGACGTCGGGCAGCGCGCCCTCCGCGTACAGCTCGGCGATGGTCTTCACCAGCGCCTCGGCGTCCCCCACACCGGCGACGACGTCGTGCCCGCGGTCGGTGAGCAGCCGCGTCAGCCCCTCCCGCAGCAGCACCGAGTCCTCGGCGATGACCACCCGCACCCTGACCTCCACGACGCCGTTCCCCCCACACTGCGCGACAACAGGGCCCAGCATTCCACCAACGGCGGCGAACCGCGGACGCGGCAGGGCGCGGAGGGGGGACGGGTGTCGGATTCCGGCCGGGGAGGCGGGTGCCGCGAAGGGGCGGGGTGCCGGCGGGCGGGGCTCAGAGGTACGGGACCGGCCCGGCTGGGAGGTGGCCTGACGGCCGTCGGGGGCTCAGTGGGTTCGCCAGGGGAGTGCCGCCGTGATGCGGGTCGGGCCGCCGGGCGGGGAGTCGACGACGAGGATGCCGTCGACCGCGTCGAGACGTTCGGCCAGGCCGGTGAGACCGGAGCCGGGGGTGGGGACCGCGCCGCCGGCCCCGTCGTCCGTGACCTGGAGCATCAGCCGGTCCTGCGCCCGCCACACATCGACCGTGGCGGACCTCGCCCCGCTGTGCTTGCCGATGTTCTGCAGCAGCTCGCAGACCGTGAAGTAGGCGATGCCCTCGATCGCGGGGGCCGGCCGTGACGGCAGGTCCACCTCCACCCGCACCGGCACCGCGGACCGGGAGGCCACGGCGGACAGCGCCGCGTCCAGCCCGCGGTCGGTCAGCACCGCCGGATGGATGCCGCGCGCCAGGTCCCGCAGTTCCTGCAGCGCCGTCTTCACCTCGCCGTGCGCCTCGTCCACCATTCGCGCGGCCGCCCGCGGGTCCTCCCGCAGCTTCTCCTTCGCCAGCCCCAGATCCATGGCCAGGTTCACCAGCCGGGCCTGCGCCCCGTCGTGCAGATCACGCTCGATGCGCCGCAGATCGGCCGCCGCCGTGTCCACGACCATCCCGCGGTCCGACTCCAGCTCCACCACCCGCGCCCCCAGCCGCGACGGGCCGAGCAGCCCGTGCACCAGCAGCCGGTCCACCGTGGTCAGCGCCCGCACGATCCACGGCGTGGCCATCGTGAACAGCGCCCCCACCAGCACCGTCACGGTGATCTCGAAGGGGTTGTCGAGGTAGACGCGGTGGTGCTCGTCGCCGTACAGCTGCAGGCCGCCCTGCCCGGCGTACATCGGGAAGACCCAGAACCACAGCGGGTACGTCAGCATCGCCCAGCCGTACGCCCAGAACGCCAGCGCCACGCAGAAGGAGAACACCGCCCAGGGGAACTGCAGCACGGCGTACAGCAGGTGCCGCCAGGACGCGCCGCTCTTGAGGATCGCGCCCATCCAGCCCATCAGGCCGTCCTTGCGGGGCCGCAGCGGCTCCGGGTCGGCCACCTCCACACCGAGCAGCCCGCGCGCCCGCGCCCGCTCCAGCGCGCCGAATCCCCGGCAGCCGGCGAGCGCCGCCGCCAGCACCGGGACGCCGAGGAACGTCACCAGCAGGCCGGCCCCGAGGGAGACCATCGTGACCGCGAAGACGAACAGCACGATCCCGATCGGCAGGCCCAGCAGCACATACCCCAGCTCACGCATGCTGCGCCTCTCGAACGGCGCCCGCAGCGCCGCGGGCATCCGGTGCCGCCGGG
The DNA here is from genome assembly GCF_040656475.1 of Streptomyces sp. NPDC049915. Classification (NCBI taxonomy): domain Bacteria; kingdom Bacillati; phylum Actinomycetota; class Actinomycetes; order Kitasatosporales; family Streptomycetaceae; genus Streptomyces; species Streptomyces sp. NPDC049915. Next base: position 22,636 of record NZ_JBFAMH010000025.1, on the reverse strand, counting down.
TGCCGTCGTCGTACCCCGCCCGGTAGCGCTCTCGGTACTCCATGGCCATCGCTGTCCGTCCGTTCCTGTTCGCGGCCGCCGTCCGGCTGCACGCCCTGTCACCTGCCTCCAGCCTGCTGCGCCGCAGGTCGGCGGACCATGGAGGCCGTCGGCGTCCTGTCCGGGGGGTTTTCCCCACCTCGGGAGCGGGCGTTCTCCCGCCTCACCGGCGCGTGCGCCTCAGGAGCGGCCGTCACCATCCGTGCGGTCGCGCCACGGCAGCTCCGCCGTGACCGTCGTCGGACCGCCGGGCGGGGAGTCGACGACGAACAGGCCGTCCACGGCGTCCAGCCGCTCCGCCAGCCCCCGCATCCCACTGCCGCGGTCCGGCGACGCGCCGCCGCGGCCGTCGTCCCACACCTGGATCAGCAGCCGGTCGTCGGACCGCCACACCTCCACGGTCGCGGACCTCGCCCCGCTGTGCTTGCTGATGTTCTGCAGCAGCTCGGACACCGTGAAGTAGGCGATGCCCTCGATCGCGGCGGCCGGCCGCGACGGCAGCTCGGCGGTCACCTTCACCGGCACCGTGCACCGGGACGCCACGGACGACAGGGCCGCGTCCAGCCCGCGGTCGGTCAGCACCGCCGGATGGATGCCGCGCGCCAGGTCCCGCAGTTCCTGCAGCGCCAGCTTCACCTCGCCGTGCGCCTCGTCGACCATCGCGGCCACGTGCTCGTCGGCCTGGCCCTCCAGCAGTTTCTCCTTCGCCAGGCCGAGCCCCATGGCCAGGTTCACCAGCCGGGCCTGCGCCCCGTCGTGCAGATCGCGCTCGATGCGCCGCAGATCGGCCGCCGCCGTGTCCACGACCACCCCGCGGTCCGACTCCAGCTCGGCGATACGGCGCTCCAGCTCGTCCGAGGGCGACAGCAGCCCGCGCACCAGCGCCCGGTCCACGTTGCTCATCCCGCGCGCCAGGAACGGCAGCACCGGCCACAGCACGAACAGCGAGGTGAGCGTCACCGTGAACGTGACGATGCCCCACGGCAGCCGGACCAGGTCGTACAGCGCCGTCCGCCAGGCCACCGAGTCCTTCAGCACCATCCACATCCGGCCGAAGAAGCCGTCCGCACGGTGCAGCGGCAGCCGGCTCGGCTCCTCCACCCGCACCCCCAGCAGCGCCCGCGCCCGGGCCCGTTCGAACCGTCCCATCAGCCGCGCGCCCATCAGGGCCAGCGCCAGCAGCGGGAAGCCGATCACGGTGATCGTCAGCGTGCCGCTCACCAGCAGCACGGTCATGACATAGACGAAGCCGATCAGCGTCAGCGGGAGGTTCGCCAGGAGATGGGCGATCTCCTTCCAGGTGCGCGCGTCATAGGCGAGGCGGGCCGGCGGCGGACGGTCGTCGTCGGCCGACGGGCGGCCAGGGTCGGCCGGTCGGCGAGCGGGGTCGGTTGCGGTCATATGGGTCAGCGTGCCGCGCGCCGCCCTGCCGCGCCATGAGGTCGCCCGGCCTCGCTCCGGTGGGGAAAACCCCACCCTCCCCGCGGGCCGCGCGTCTCAAGACGTGACGGGCTGCTTACCGCCTCTTTATCAGGGCCTAGACTCCCGTGCGTACAGATCGTCGAACACTGTCGGCCACTGCCGACGGTCGTCGAAAGCCGAGAAACGCGAAACGCGAAGCCAGGGAGCGAGGAGACGGACGTGCGGGAAACCACCGTCGTCGTCGCGGCGGACTACTTCCACTCCTATTCGGTCGTGGGACTGCTCGCCGTGGTCGGCGTGCTCTTCGTCGCCGTCGCCTTCGGGGCGGGCCGCCTGCTGCGGCCCGTCGTGCCCACGCCCGAGAAACTCCTGACGTACGAGTGCGGCGTGGACCCCGTCGGCGAGGGCTGGGCGCACACCCAGGTCCGCTACTACGTCTACGCGTTCCTGTACGTCATCTTCGCCGTTGACTCGATCTTCCTCTTCCCCTGGGCGACGGTCTTCGCCGCGCCCGGCTACGGCGCGGCCACCCTGGTGGAGATGTTCATCTTCCTCGGTTTCCTCGCCGTGGGTCTGCTGTACGCGTACAAGAAGGGCGTCCTGGCATGGACGTGAACCCGGCTGTCCCGGAGCCTGCTGTCCCGGAGCCCGTGCTGCTTCCCGAGCCGAAGAGGCTGGGCGCGCTCGCCCGCCTGGCCCCCGAGCCGATGAAGGTGGTCCTGAACTGGGGCCGCCGCTACTCCCTGTGGGTGTTCAACTTCGGCCTGGCCTGCTGCGCGATCGAGTTCATCGCCGCGTCGATGTCCCGCCACGACTTCATCCGGCTCGGCGTCATCCCGTTCGCCCCGGGCCCCCGCCAGGCCGACCTGATGGTCGTCTCCGGCACGGTCACGGACAAGATGGCCCCGGCGGTCAAGCGCCTGTACGAGCAGATGCCCGAGCCGAAGTACGTCATCTCCTTCGGCGCCTGCTCCAACTGCGGCGGCCCGTACTGGGACTCCTACTCCGTCACCAAGGGCGTCGACCAGATCATCCCCGTCGACGTGTACGTCCCCGGCTGCCCGCCGCGGCCCGAGGCGCTGCTCCAGGGCATCCTCAAGCTCCAGGAGAAGATCGCCCGCGAGTCCCTCGGCGAGCGCTACGGCCACGGCGCCTCCCGTCCCTCGCCGGCGGCTCTGCAGAGCGGCCTGGTGCGGCCGCCGCAGTCCGCGCAGGAGGAGGACCGATGAGCGCCGGCACGGTCGGCTGGCTGCCCGCCGACGCCGAGGAGCTCTTCGGTACGGCGGCGACGGCCGAGGAGTCGTACGACGTTCTGACCGTCGACGTCCCGCCGGAGTCCTGGCTCGCGGCGCTGACGACGGCCCGCGACCGGCTGGGCTGCACCTACTTCGACTGGCTGAGCGCGGTCGACGAGCCCGGGGTCGGCTTCCGTATCGCCGTGCACGTGGCGGCGCTGGGCCCGGTGCGGCGCCTGCTGGTGCGCACGACCGTGCCCCACGACGCCCCGGTGCTGCCGTCGGCCGTCGCGGTGTACGCGGGCGCCGCCTGGCACGAACGCGAGACGCACGAGATGTTCGGCGTCGGCTTCGAGGGCCACCCGAACCTCGACCACCTGCTGCTCCCCGACACCTTCGAAGGCCATCCGCTGCGCAAGGACTTCGTCCTGGCCGCCCGGGTCGCCAAGGCCTGGCCCGGCGCCAAGGAGCCGGGGGAGTCCGAGCACGGCGGGCCCAAGCGCCGCCAGATGCTGCCGCCGGGCGTCCCCGACCCCAACGAGTGGGGCCCGCTCAAGGGCCAGCTCCCCCCGGCCCCAGCCCGCCCGGCCCGAACGGGGCGTGCCGCGGGTGCGGGTGCGGGTACGGGTACGGGTTCGGCCGGTGCGGGGCGCGCTGCGGGTGCCGCCGGTGCCGGCCGTGCTGCGGCTGCGGCGGGGGAGCGGCCGGCGCGCCGCATGCGCACGGCGTCCGAGGGCTCGGCGAGCCAGGCCGCGGCAGGTACTCCGGAGACGGCGGGGACCGACGTCCCGGAAGCCGCCTCCGCAGCGTCTGCCCGCCCGCGCCGGACGCGTAGCGCGAGCGAGGGCTCAGCGAGCCAGGCCGCGCCACGTCCGGCGGAGCAGGACGGCGACAACGCCGTCGCCGGGCCCGCGGACGCGGCGACGCGCAAGCAGGACGCGGCCGAGGGTGACGCCTCCCGCGCGGCGGCGGAGGGCCCGGCCGCCGAGGCCTCGGTGGCGCATGAGCCCGGCCGGGCACCGGCCCGCCCGCGCCGGGCACGCAGCGCCTCGCAGGGCTCGGCCTCCCAGCAGACCGAGGCCGAGCAGCCCACGCCGCAGGAGCCCACGGCGACAGAGTCCACGGCACCTGAAAGCCCCGTCCGGCCCGGCCGCCGGAGCTCGGACGCCCCGTGGCACCACGCCCGCCCGGCCTTCGACGAAGCGGAGACGCAGCGCGCGCCGGAGACGCAGCCGGCGTCGGCGCCCGAGCCCGAGCGGGAGACCCAGCCCAAGCCGGCGCCCGAGCCCGAACCGGCGACCGAGCCGGCCGGCGACGACGCGGGCCCGGCCGGCAAAGCCGCCCCCGGTACCGGCGACGGAGCCGAAGCCGGTAAAACCGGCGGCGCCGACGAACCCCAAGACACCCAAGACGCCCGCGACCCCCACGACACCGAAGACCCCCACGACCCCGCAGGAGGCCCGCAGTGAACGGCGCTCTCGACGTCGCCCTGCGACTCGTGGTCGTCTTCGTCGTCTTCCTCACCTTCCCCCTCATCGTGGGGCAGACCGAACACAAGGTCATGGCCCACATGCAGGGCCGCCTCGGCCCGATGTACGCCGGCGGCTTCCACGGCTGGGCGCAGCTGATCGCCGACGGCGTGAAGTTCGCGCAGAAGGAGGACGTCGTCCCCGCGGGCGCCGACCGCCGTATCTTCCAGCTCGCGCCGGCCGTCGCCCTGCTGCCGTATCTGCTCGTCCTGCTGGCCATCCCGATCGGCCCGGGCGAGGGCGCGGTCGGGCAGGCGCTGGACGCCGGTGTCTTCTTCGTCCTCGCCGTGATGGGCGTCGGCGTGCTCGGCTCCCTCATGGCCGGCTGGGCCAGCGCGAACAAGTTCTCCCTGCTCGGCGGCCTGCGCACCGCCGCCCAGCTGCTGGCCTACGAACTGCCGATGCTGCTCACCGCCGCCTCCGTGGCGATGGCGGCCGGCACGGTGTCCATCCCCGGCATCCTCGACGCGTTCGAGTGGTGGTGGCTGCCCTGGCAGATCGTCGGCGCGATCGTCTTCTTCGTCGCCGGCCTCGCCGAGCTGCAGCGGCCCCCGTTCGACATGCCCATCGCCGACTCGGAGATCATCTTCGGCGCGTACACCGAGTACACCGGCCTGCGCTTCGCCCTGTTCCTGCTCGCCGAGTACGCCGGGATCATCGTCCTGTGCGGCCTGACCACCGTCCTCTTCCTCGGCGGCTGGCACGGTCCCTGGGGCGCCGACGGCCTGGGCTGGGTGTGGACCCTGCTGAAGACCGCGGTTCTCGCCTTCCTCGTGATCTGGCTGCGCGTCACCTATCCGCGGCTGCGCGAGGACCAGCTCCAGAAGTTCTCCTGGACCCTCCTCGTCCCCCTCTCCCTCGCTCAGATCGCCCTCACCGGCATCGTCAAGGTGGTGATCCAGTAGCTATGGCTATTCCCGGCAGCGGCCTGGCAAAGGGCCTGGCCGTCACCCTGCGCACGATGACGAAGAAGCACGTCACCGAGCAGTACCCGGACGCCCAGCCCGAGCTGCCGCCGCGCACCCGCGGCGTGATCGGCCTGTTCGAGGAGAACTGCACGGTCTGCATGCTCTGCGCCCGTGAGTGCCCCGACTGGTGCATCTACATCGACTCCCACAAGGAGACGGTCCCCCCGGCCACCCCCGGCGGCCGCGAGCGCAGCCGCAACGTCCTCGACCGGTTCGCGATCGACTTCTCCCTGTGCATGTACTGCGGTATCTGCATCGAGGTGTGCCCTTTCGACGCGCTGTTCTGGTCCCCGGAGTTCGAGTACGCCGAGACCGACATCCGCGACCTCACCCACGAGCGCGACAAGCTGCGCGAGTGGATGTGGACCGTCCCGGCCCCGCCCGCCCTGGACCCGGGCGCCGAGGAGCCGAAGGAGTTGTCGGCCGCCCGCAAGAGCGCCGAGAAGCTGGCCGCCGCACAGCAGACGCAGGAGGGAGAGTCGTGATCCTCGCCGCCGAGGCGGTCGCCGCTTCCCACGGTTTCCTCTCCCCGACCGGCGTGGAGATCGCCTTCGTGCTGGTCGGCCTGTTCACCTTCGGCGCCGCGCTCGTCACCGTCACCACCCGGCAGCTCGTGCACGCCGCGCTGTGGCTCGTCGTCACCCTCGGCGGCCTCGCCGTCGAGTACCTGCTGCTGACGGCCGAGTTCATCGCCTGGGTGCAGGTCCTGATCTACGTCGGTTCCGTCGTCGTCCTCCTGCTTTTCGGTCTGATGCTCACCAGGGCCCCCATCGGCCGCTCCCCGGACGCCGACTCCGGCAACCGGTGGGCCGCCCTGACCGTGGCCGTGGCTGCCGCCGCCGCCCTGGTCTGGGTGGTCGTCGACGCCTTCCGCACCACCTGGATCGACCTGGACGGCCCCGCCGCCGGCTCCACCGAGGTCACCGGCGCGAGTCTGTTCCAGAACTGGGTGCTGCCCTTCGAAGCCCTCTCCGTGCTCCTCCTCGCCGCACTCGTCGGAGCGATCGTCCTGTCCCGCAAGGCGAAGGCGAACGCCGAGGCGGTGGCGGACGCGGCGGCGGAGGCCGGCACCGATGCCTCCCGCGCCACGGCTGCCGGGAAGGAAGGCGCCTGATGCACCTCGCCTGTCCCGCCGTCCTGTCCGCTCTCCTCTTCTGCACCGGCCTGTACGGCGTCCTCGCACGCCGCAACGCGATCCTGGTGCTGATGTCGGTCGAGCTGATGCTCAACGCCGTCAACCTCAACCTGGTCGCCTTCGACGTGTGGCTGTCCAAGGCCGCCGAGGAGACCCTGCACTCCGGGCAGGCCCTGACCCTGTTCACCATCGCCATCGCCGCCGCCGAGATCGGCATCGGCCTGGCGATCGTCCTGGCCGTCCACCGCAACCGCGGCACCTCCGACATCGACCGGCTCCGCGACACCGCCGAGGGCCCCGAGCCCGACGGCACCCGCGGCGACGCCCTCACGGCCGACGCGACCGAGAAGGCTGAGGCCACCGCGTGACCACGACCTCCCTCGCCGTCCTCGTCCCCCTCCTGCCGTTCCTCGGCGCCGCCGCCGGCCTGCTGTTCGGCCGCACCGCACCCGGGTTCGTCCGCCCGTTCGCGATCCTGCCGACCCTCGCCGCCCTGGCGCTGGCCGTCGCGGTCGCCGCGGAGCAGGGCGGGGGCGCCGCGATCGACGCCGCCACCGAGCTGACCCCGACCGGCTCGGTGCCGATCGAGCTCGCGCTGCACATCGACGGCTTCGCCGCGCTCGTCGCCGTCCTTGTCGGCGTCGTCGCGACCTGCGTGCAGATCTACTCCACGGGCTACCTGCGCGACGACCCGCGCTACGCGTCGTACGCCGCCCTGGTCTCGCTGTTCACCTCCGCGATGCTGCTGGTCGTCTACTCCGGCGACCTGATCGTGCTGCTGGTCGGCTGGGAGGTCATGGGCATCTGCTCCTACTTCCTGGTCGGCCACTACTGGGAGACCCCCGAGGCGCGCGCTGCCTCGATCAAGGCCTTCCTGGTCACCAAGCTCGGCGATGTCCCCTTCCTGATCGGCCTGTTCGTCCTCGCCGGTGACACCGGCTCCTTCCGGATCACCAGGATCCTCGGCGCGGTCGCGCACGGCGGCCTGGACCACCCCACGCTGATCGCCCTGCTGCTCCTGGCCGGCGTGGCGGGCAAGTCGGCGCAGTTCCCGCTGCACACCTGGCTTCCCGACGCGATGGCGGGCCCCACGCCCGTCTCCGCGCTGATCCACGCGGCGACGATGGTCGCCGCCGGTGTCTACTTCATCGCCCGGCTCCTCCCGGTCTTCGAAGCCTCCCAGGCCGCGATGGTCGTCCTCGCCGTCATGGCCGCCGTGACGATGGCCGGCTCCGGCCTCGCCGCGCTCGCCCAGGACGACATCAAGCGCGTCCTCGCCTACTCGACGATCGGCCAGCTCGGTTACATGACCGGCGCCCTCGCCGTCGGCGACCGCGGTGCCGCCGTCTTCCACCTCCTGTCGCACGGCGCGTTCAAGGCGCTGCTGTTCCTCGCCGCCGGTGCGGTCATCCACGCCGCCGGCACCAACTCGCTGGCCGCCATGTCCCGCATGGGCCACCTGCGCGACCGCGTCCCCGACGCCTACTGGACGATGACCGTGGCGCTCCTCGCGCTCGCCGCGATCCCGCCCTTCAGCGGCTTCTTCTCCAAGGAGACGGTCCTCGGCGCCGCCGAGCACGTGGTCACCGGCCACACCGAGCACGCCCCCGGCGCCGCCGGCTGGATCGTCCTCGTCGCCGGTCTGGTCACCGCCCTGCTCACCGCCGCTTACACGACGCGGCTGTGGCTGCTGGCCTTCCGGGGCCACGGCACCGAGGCCCCGGACCACGGCCGCCAGCCGCTGACCATGACCGTCGTGCTGTGGGTGCTCGCCGTGCCCTCCCTCGCGCTGGGCGGGCTCGCCTACCGGCTGCTGCCCGACTGGTTCGACGGACTCTCCCTCGCCCCGGCCCTGACCACCTCCGTCCTCGGCACCGGCGTGGCCCTGGTCGGCGGCCTCCTCACCTACGCCGCCTGGCGCCACACCACCGCACGCGCCGCCCGCGTCCCCCTCGGCGCGGTCGCCGCCCACCCCGAGGGCGACGCCGGTCTCGTCGAGGCCGAGGCCATCGCCACCCACACGCCGGCCTACGGGGACATCGCCCACGCCCCCGACCCGGCCGACCCCGGACGCCTGCTGCTCGGCCCGCTGCACCGGCACGCGGCCGGCGGCTTCCACCTCGACGCCGTGTACCACGCGCTGTTCGTGCGCCCGGTGCAGGCCGGGGCGAGCCTCGTCAGGTTCCTCGACCGGGAGGTCGTCGACACCTACGTGCGCGGTGCGGGAGCCCTACCCAGCTGGCTCGGGGCCGCCGTGCGGCGCGCCCAGACCGGCAATGTGCAGACCTATGTGAGCGCGCTGCTCGCCGGCACCGTCGTCCTCGCGGTCGCCGCCGTCCTCGTCGCCACGGGAGCGTGAGCAGGCGTGATCGATATCAACGAGTCCGTGATGCAGTTCCTTCTGGCATTCGTCGTCGTCGGCCCGCTCCTCGGCGCCGTCGCCGCTCTCCTGCCGGCCCCGCCCGGGCTGAAGGGGAAGTCCCCGGAGCAGGCCGTGCTCCGCCACGGTGTGACCGTGACCGGCGTGGTCCTCATCGCCGCGATCGTCCTGGCGCTCGGCTTCGACCACGACCACCCGTCGAAGATGCAGGCCGGCACAGACATCAGCTGGATCCCCGCACTCGACGTGCGCATCCACCTCGGCATCGACGGCATTTCCCTCCCCCTTCTGGTCCTGACCGCGCTGCTGACCTTCCTCAGTGCGCTGTACTCCTACTTCAAGCTGCCCGCGGGCCCGTCCCCGAAGGCCTTCGTCGCCCTGATCCTGGTCCTGGAGTCCGGCACCCTCGCCACCTTCGCCGTCCTCGACCTGATCCTGTTCTTCCTCGCCTTCGAGATGGTCCTGATCCCCATGTACTTCCTCATCGCCCGCTGGGGCGGCGAGGGCCGGGCCACTGCGGCGTGGAAGTTCATCCTGTACACGCTGCTCGGCTCGGTGGTCATGCTGCTCGGCCTGCTCCTGATCGGCCTGCGAGCGGGCACCTTCGACATGGTGGCACTCGCCACTGACAACGGCCGGTCACTGACCACGTCCGTGCAGGTCATCGCCGTATTGGCGATCGGGATCGGGCTCGCCGTGAAGACGCCGATGTGGCCGCTGCACAGCTGGCTGCCCGACGCGCACACTGCGGCGCCGACCGTCGGCTCGGTCCTGCTGGCCGGTGTCCTGCTGAAGATGGGTACATACGGGTTCGTCCGGATTCTGTTGCCGATCGCCCCGGACGGCATGCACACCTTCGCGCCCTACCTCGCCGCCTTCGCCGTCGTCGGGATCATCTACGGATCCCTCGCCTGCCTGGCCCTCGCCAAGCAGGGTGCGAAGGGCGACCTCAAGCGGCTGATCGCCTACTCCTCCGTCGGCCACATGGGCTTCGTCCTGCTCGGCATCGCCACCATGACCCCGACCGGCGTCAACGGCGCCCTGTTCGCCAACATCGCCCACGGCCTCATCACCGGCCTGCTCTTCTTCCTGGTCGGCGCGTTGAAGGACCGCACCGGCACCACCGACCTGGACACCCTGGCCGAGGGAACCGGCGCCGCGCTCTACGGCAAGGCCCCCCGCCTCGGCGGCCTGCTCGCCTTCGGCGCGGTCGCCTCGCTCGGACTGCCGGGCCTGGCCGGGTTCTGGGGCGAGATGCTCTCGCTGTTCGGCGCGTTCAAGCCGGCCGCCGACCTCAGCCGGCCCGCCTTCCTCACCTTCATGGCGATCGGCGCGTTCGGCACCCTGCTGACGGCCGCGTACATGCTCGTCGTGGTCCGCCGCGTCTGCATGGGCGCCGTACCCCAGGACACCCCGAAGCTCGCCGACGTCACGTCGTACGAGTTCGCGGCCTGGACCCCACTCGTCGTCCTCACCGTCGTCGCGGGCCTGTGGCCCAAGGCCCTGCTCGGACTGACCGACCCGGCCGTGCAGCAGCTCCTCGCAGGAGGCACCCGATGAGCTCCCCGGCCCAGCCGCTCGCCCAGCCCCTGGCGGAGTCCGTCGTCCAGTCCGTCGACTGGCTCGCGATCGCGCCGCCCACCCTCACGGCCGTCGTCGGGCTGGCCGTCCTCGTCGCCGACCTGTTCGTGCCGGACGCGAAGAAGGCCGTCCTCGGCTGGATCTCCGTGGCCGGACTGGCCGCCTCCGCGCTCCTGCTGCTGCCGATCCTCGACGGTGACCGGTCCACCTTCTGCCTGCCCACCCGGCAGGACGCGTGCAGCTACACGGCGGACCGCTTCACCCTCGTCATCCAGCTGCTCGTCCTCGGCGGCGCCCTGCTGGCCGCGCTGCTGTCGGTCACCGCCCTGAAGGACGCCCGCAAGGACATGCCCGAGGGCGAGTACTGGTTCCTGCTGCTGTCCTCCGCCGCGGGCGCCGCCCTGCTGCCCGCCTCCCGTGACCTCGCGACCCTCATCGTCGCCCTGGAGGTCGCCTCCCTGCCCGCCTTCGCGCTCGTCGGCCTGCGCCACGGCGACAAGCGGTCCTCCGAAGCGGCCCTGAAGTTCTTCCTGTCGTCGGTCACGGCCACCGCCGTCAGCCTCATGGGCGTCAGCTTCCTGTACGCCACGACCGGCACCCTCTACCTCACCCAGATCGCCGACCGCATCCAGCACGTCGACGGCCAGCTGCACACCCTCGCCCAGACCGGCGTCGTCCTCACCCTCGTCGGCTTCGCGTTCAAGACCGCGGCCGTCCCCTTCCACTTCTGGGTGCCCGACACCTACGTCGGCGCGCCCTTGCCGATCGCCGCCTATCTGTCGGTCGTCGGCAAGGCCGTCGGCTTCTCCGGCCTCATCCTCGTCACCGTCGTCGCCCTCCCGTCGTACGCCGACGCCTGGGGCCCGGCGCTGGCCGTGCTCGCGGCTCTCACCATGACCGTCGGCAATGTCGGCGCCCTGCGCCAGCAGGCCACGCGCGCGTACAGCGCCGTACGACTGCTCGCCTGGTCCTCCGTCGGCCAGGCCGGCTACCTGCTGGTGCCGATCGCCGCGGCGGCCTACACGGACGACCCCGCGCACTCGATCGGCTCCACGGTCGCCTACGCCCTCATGTACGGCGCGGTGAACCTCGGCGCCTTCGCCGTGGCCGCCCTCGTGGGCCGTACGCGCGCGTCGAACCGCGTCGCGGACTACCGCGGCCTGTACGCCACCAATCCGCTCACTGCCCTGCTGCTGGCCTTCTTCCTGCTGTGCCTGGCCGGCCTCCCGCCGGGCATCATCGGCCTGTTCGCCAAGGTCACCGTCTTCTCCGCGGCCGTCGACGCCGGCCTCGGCTGGCTCGCGGTGATCATGGCCGTCAACGTGGTGATCGCGCTGTTCTACTACCTGCAGTGGACGGCCCTGCTGTTCCGCGCCCCCGAGGGCGAGCCCGCCCGGCACCGCCTTCCGGCCCCGCTCACCGCGGCGCTCGCCCTCACCGCGGTCGTCGCCGTGGCGCTCTCCGGCGCACCGCAGCTGGTCCTGCACTTCGCGGACACGGCGCTCTTCTGACGGTGCCGCGGGGGTCCCTCACCCGAGCGGCGCAGGGACCCGCGCGATCACCGGGGAACTGGCGGCCCTCGCCTGGCGTTGACCAGTGCGGGAGGGTCCACTGAACGTGACACCACGACCTCAGTGGATACCGCAGATCAGCAAGGCAAAGGGTTCCCCTGCCGCACCACTTGGAGGGTGTACCGTGCACCGCCGGCACAACGGGCTCAGGACGGCAGTACTCCTCGGGGGGCTGTCCGCACTCATCATCGGCATCGGCAGCTTCTTCGGCCGTACGGGCCTGATCGTGGCCGTTGTGGTGGCACTGGGCACCAACGCGTACGCGTACTGGAACAGCGACAAGCTGGCCCTGCGCGCGATGCGGGCCCGCCCGGTCAGCGAGTTCGAGGCGCCGGGGCTCTACCGCATGGTCCGCGACCTGTCCACGCAGGCCCGCCAGCCCATGCCGCGCCTCTACATCTCGCCCACCGAGGCGCCCAACGCCTTCGCGACCGGCCGCAACCCGCGCAACGCCGCCGTGTGCTGCACGGAGGGCATCCTGCGCCTGCTCGACGACAGAGAGCTGCGCGGCGTCATCGGCCACGAGCTCAGCCATGTCTACAACCGCGACATCCTGATCTCGTCGGTGGCCGGCGCGCTCGCCTCGGTGATCATGTTCCTGGTGAACTTCGCCTGGCTCATCCCCATCGGCCGTTCGGACGACGACGAGGGCCCCGGCCTGCTCGGCATGCTGCTGATCATGATCCTGGGCCCGATAGCCGCCGGCCTCATCCAGCTCGCCATCAGCCGCTCCCGGGAATACGAGGCGGACGCGTCCGGCGCCCGCCTCACCGGCGACCCGCTTGCCCTCGCCGGCGCGCTGCGCAAACTGGAGATGGGCACCCAGCAACTGCCGCTGCCGCCCGAGCCGCGCCTCGAGACGGCGAGCCACATGATGATCGTGAATCCCTTCCGCGCAGGTCAGGGACTGTCCAAGATGTTCTCCACCCACCCGCCGATGGCGGACCGTATCGCCCGGCTCGAGAAGATGGCAGGTCGCCCGCTGTGAGAACCATTCTGAACGTCATCTGGCTGGTCCTGAGCGGCTTCTGGCTGTTCCTCGCCTATCTCGTCGCCGGCGTGCTGCTCTGCATCACGATCATCGGCATCCCGTTCGGGATCGCGGCCTTCCGCATCGGCGTCTACGCGCTGTGGCCCTTCGGTTACACCACCGTGGAGCGCGGTGACGCGGGCGCGCCCTCCTGCGTCGGCAACGTCCTGTGGCTGATCCTCGCGGGCTGGTGGCTGGCCATCGGACACATCGTCACGGGCATCGCCCTGTGCGTCACGATCATCGGCATCCCGTTCGGCGTCGCCAACTTCAAGCTGATCCCGGTCTCCCTGTTCCCGCTGGGCCGGGACATCGTCCGCACGGACGAGCCGTTCGCCGCGCGCTGACGAGGGCCGGGCACGGCCGGCCGTACGCGGATCACGCGCAGCGCGACCGGCGCCGCACCGCATACGCCCCCGCACCCACCGCCAGGACGCCCGCGCCGATGGCCACGGACAGGCCCGGCAGGGCGAAGGCCAGGGTCGCGCAGCCCGCGAGACCCACGGCAGGCACCACGCGCGTGTGCCACGCCGATGTCAGCGTCCAGGCCGAGGCATTGGCGACCGCGTAGTACGCGAGAACGCCGAACGACGAGAAGCCGATCGCGCCGCGTACGTCCACCGTGGCGGCCAGCATCGCCACCACCGCTCCCACCGCCACCACCGCTCCCACGGCCGGCTCCGCCCGGTGCGGCACCTGGAAGCGCGGATGGACGGCCGCCAGCACGCCCGGCAGATGGCGGTCCCGGGCCATCGCCAGCGTCGTCCGCGACACACCCAGGATCAGCGCGAGCAGCGAACCCAGCGCCGCCACGGCCGCCCCCGCCCGCACCACGGGTGCCAGCCCCGGCACGCCCGCCGCCCGCACCGCGTCGGCCAGCGGCGCGCCCGCCTCACCCAGCCGGTCCGCGCCCAGTACGGCCAGGACGGCGACCGCCACGCACGCGTAGACGGCCAGGGCGATGCCCAGCGCCAGCGGGATCGCCCGCGGAATGGTGCGCGCCGGATCGCGTACCTCCTCACCCAGGGTGGCGATCCTGGCGTACCCGGCGAAGGCGAAGAACAGCAGCCCGGCCGCCTGCAGCACCCCGCCCGCCCCGTCCGAGGCGCCGACGTCCAGCCGCCCCGCGTCCGCGGCCTCCGACCCCAGACAGGCGACGACCACACACGCCAGCACGGCCAGGACGACCGCCACGATCACCCGGGTCAGCCACGCCGACTTCTGCACACCGCCGTAGTTCACGGCGGTCAGCGCCACGGCGGCCGCGACCGCCACGGCGTGCGCCTGCCCGGGCCACACATATGTGCCCACGGTCAGCGCCATCGCCGCGCACGACGCCGTCTTGCCGACCACGAACGACCAGCCCGCGAGGTAACCCCAGAACGCGCCCAGCCGCTCCCTGCCGTACACGTACGTGCCGCCCGAGGCCGGATAGCGGGCCGCCAGCCGCGCCGAGGACAGGGCGTTGCAGCAGGCGATGACCGCGGCGAGGGCGAGACCGAGCAGCAGGCCGTATCCGGCGGCGCGCGCGGCGGGACCGAGGGCGGCGAAGATGCCCGCCCCGATCATCGAGCCGAGCCCGACGACCACGGCGTCCCCGACGCCGAGGGTGCGCCGCAGTTCGCCGCCGACGGACGGTCCGGGCTGTGTCATGGCCCGCACCCTACTGATCGGCGCAACCATCGGACGTCCGCGTGACGTCCTGTTCATCAACGACGCACGAACACGCGCACGAGGCCCGTCAGGACGAAGATCACAGGACCCGGACAGGGCCGGCGCGGCGCGGAAGGGCAGGATCACGGCATGGGAATCATCAGCTGGATCATCCTCGGCCTGCTGGCCGGAGCCATCGCCAAGTTCCTGCTGCCGGGGCGCGACCCGGGCGGCTTCGTCGGCACCACCCTCATCGGTGTCGCGGGCGCCTTCATCGGCGGCTGGATCTCGGCCCGCTGGCTGGACCACCCGATCGCCAAGGACTTCTACGACGGCGCCACATGGGCGGCGGCCATCGGAGGTTCGCTGGTCCTGCTGATCGCCTACCGCATCCTGTTCGGCAACTCGCGCGACTGACGCCCGTCGTCGGCGCGAAGGGCGGGCAGCGCGAAGGGTGGGCCGTGAGGGAGCCCACCCTTTGTCATGCCGTCGGCGGTCCTACCGGTAGTTCACGAACTGCAGCGCGAAGTCGAAGTCCTTGCCCTTCAGCAGCGCGATGACGGCCTGCAGGTCGTCACGGCTCTTGGAGGTGACCCGCAGCTCGTCCCCCTGGACCTGCGCCTTGATGCCCTTCGGGCCCTCGTCGCGGATGATCTTCGCCACCTTCTTGGCGTTGTCCTGCGAGATGCCCTCCTGGATCTCCGCGAAGATCTTGTACTCCTTGCCGGACAGCTGCGGCTCGCCCGCCTCCAGGGCCTTCAGCGAGATGCCGCGCTTGATCAGCTTGGACTGGAAGACGTCGAGGACAGCGTTCACCCGGTCCTCGGAGTTCGCCTCCATGAGGATCTTGTCACCGGACCACGAGATCGAGGCACCCACGCCCTTGAAGTCGTAGCGCTGCGAGATCTCCTTGGCGGCCTGGTTGAGGGCGTTGTCGACCTCCTGCCGCTCGACCTTCGAGACGATGTCGAAACTGGAGTCGGCCATGTCCTGTGGCTCCTTGTATCGGGGTGCGAAAGGGGTGCGTGTCGGCGTCCGTGGGGCTGCCGCCGAGCCCGGCGTGGATCCCGGGCCGCATCCCGACCAGCCTAGTCACCCCGCCCTGCGCGGGTGGTCATCAATCGGGTGGCGAAGCACCCCTGTGCATCGGGTATTGTTTACGTCGTTGCCGGGGAGCAGCGCCGAAAGGCGGCTCGAAGGCAGCATCACCCGGCGGTGTGCCCGAGCGGCCAAAGGGAGCAGACTGTAAATCTGCCGGCTCAGCCTTCCCAGGTTCGAATCCTGGCGCCGCCACGCTGAGGGAGACCCCCCTCGTTCTGCTGAAAAGCAGCGCGAGGGGGGTCTCGCCGTTTCGGCGACTCGGGTGGGGCGTCCGGGTCAGCTTCGGGAGGGCGAACCGCGTGGGCGGCCCGCCTTCTCCTGGAGTGGCGCTCAGCCGCCGTCCGTGGGTTCGGTCGACGCCTTCTTCACCTCCGCCTCGACCTCGTTGCGCATCCGGCCCTCGTCCTTGGCGAACTCGGACACCGATGCCTGCACGTCGCGCGCGAGGTCCCGCCAGGCGCGCCAGGCCGTCTCGTACGTCGAGGTCTGCTCCTGCGTCCACGGGGCCGCCGTGGGCGGGCCGTAGGCCTCGCGCAGCTCGAGCACGCGCGTGTGCGCCTCGTTGGCCGCGCGTTGTTTCTCCACGAGCTCGCCGAAATTGTGTGCCACGTACGAAGGCTAAGGAGACGGCGGGGATTTTGCGCGCCGAGCCGGGCGCGCCGCGCGGAACGTCGTTGTCAGTGGTCCCCGGCACACTGGTCGCATGTCCAGCCGTCGCAGACACTGCCCGGAGTGCCGTCGCGAGATCGCCGTCGTGGCGGGACGCTACGCCCGGCACGACCCGCCCGGCACGCGGGAGAGCGGCGCGCTCGTCTCGTGCCCGGGCTCGCGCAGACCGGCGCAACTGGGTGCGGCGCAGCCGACCTTGGACGGATACGCCGTCCCGGAGTTCCCGGGCCAGCTGCCGTTGTTCTGACCGGCTGCCCTCGTTCCGACGGCGGCTGTCGGTCCCTCAGTTGCCCGCCACCGACTTCACCGCCACCGACACCGGTGCCGATCCGCTCACCAGTTCCAGGGTCAGGCCCGCCGTCGCCGGGGTGTCCACCAACTCCGCCAGTACGGCGGCCACGTCGTCGCGGGGGACCGGGCCGCGGCCGGTGTGTGCCTCCAGGCGGACCAGGCCGGTGCCGGCGTCGTTCGTCAGTGAACCGGGGCGCAGGATCGTCCAGTCCAGGGCGTCAAGGCCGCGCACGTGGTCGTCCGCCTCGCCCTTGGCGCGCAGGTAGACGTCGAACACTTCGTCGCCCTGGTGCCGGGCGTCCGCGCCCATCGACGACACGACCACGAACCGTCGTACGCCCGCCCGGACCGCGGCGTCCGCGAAGAGCACCGCCGCGCCCTTGTCCACCGTTTCCTTGCGGTCCGCCCCGCTGCCCGGGCCGGCGCCGGCGGCGAACACCGCCGCGTCCGCGCCCCGCAGCGCGTCCGCGACCTGCTCCACGGACGCCGACTCCAGGTCCAGCAGGACCGGTTCGGCGCCCGCCGCCCGCAGATCGCCGCCCTGTTCGGCCTTGCGGATCAGTCCCGCGGCCTCGTACCCGCGCGCGGCGAGCAGCCGCTCCAGCCGCAGCGCGATCTGACCATGACCACCAGCGATGACAATGCGCATGTCTTCGACCGTACGCCTGGTGGGTGACGGGTGCCCGCGGCATCGGGCGCGTCGGTGGCCGCGCCCGGCGCGGCGGGTGTCAGGACAGCTCCGTGCGGCCCTGGCGGGGCAGGTCCAGGTCCGCTGCCGTGGAGTCGCAGAACTCCCTGACCGCGCTGGTGCGCGACACCACCCGGCCCCGGTGGATCACGATGCGGCTGTAGGCCAGGGACAGGGCCGAGGCGAGGCGGTCTGCGCGTAGGGCCAGGAGTTCGGCCGGGAAGCCGGCCTCCACGCGTACCCCGGGCAGGCCGAGCACTGCGCGGGAGGCGGCGCTGACGGCGTCGTAGGCCTCCTCGGGGCGCAGGCCGTGGCGTGAGGCCAGCAGGTAGGCGGCCTCCAGCGGGTCGCCGCGGCCGACCGGGTTGGAGACGTCCCGCAGCGCGCCGCTGCCGGCCGCCACGTGGACGCCTGCGGCGCGCAGGAGGCGTACGGGCGCCGTGTCGCGCCCCTGGGCGCCCGGGCAGCCGCCCTGGGGCAGGCAGACGACGGCGACGCCGGCCGCGGCGAGCTGGTCCGCGGTGCGGGCGGCCGCCTCGGTGGGCAGCCGGTCCAGGCCGCCGCACGGGCCGAGGGTGACGCCGGGGCGCAGGCCGCCCGCCATGGCCGCGAGCCGGGCCAGGCGTGCCGGGTCGGCGGCGTCGGTGTGCAGGTCGACCGGGCAGCCGTGCTCGGAGGCCACCTCCAGGACGGCCTCCACGTAGCCCGTGGGGTCCGGGTCGAGGTCGGGGCAGCCGCCGACGACCGAGGCGCCCATCTTCATCGCGTCGCGGAGCATGGCGAGCCCGTCGGCCCCGGCCCGGCCCGTCAGCACGCGCGGTACGGCCACGGTGGTCAGCTCGGTGAGCCCGCGCAGCGCCCGGCGTGCCTGGAGGACCGCGCCCAGCGCGCCGAGCCCCTGCACGTCGCCCACGCGCACGTGGGCGCGCAACGCGGTCGCGCCGTGGCCGAGCTGGAGGAGCGCGGCCTCGGTGGCGCGCCGCTGGACGTCCTCGGGGTCGGACGAGGCCGGGCCGTCGTCGTCGGCCGACATCGCGGTGTCGGCGTGGATGTGCGGCTCGGCCGGGGCCGGCAGCAGCAGGTAGCCGCGCAGGTCCACGCGCGTGCCCCGGCACCGGGTCTCCGCCGCGAGGCTCCCGGCGGTGCCGACGGCCTCGATGCGCCCGCCGCACAGTCGTACGTCGACCTGCCGCCCGTCGGTGAGCCGTGCTCCGCACAGCAGCAGGCCCTGCTCGGCAGGTCCCGAGGACGGGGTCGACTGCGTCGGCTGGCTGTCGGGCATCGCGCTCCAGGGGCTCGTCGGACCGCGCGCGGCGGCGCAAGATCACACAGAGTGAGTCGAGCCTAGGGCGGCGGCCCGCGCACGTCAGGGAGGAGCGCAATAGTCGTACCGGCTGTGGTCCGCGCTCGGGAGGGGCTGCTGGGACCCGTGAGGGGGCCGGAGGAATCGGATTTGGGCGAACGGCGGGCGACCGTGTAATGTCTTCCTCGCTCGCCCCAATAGCTCAGTCGGCAGAGCGTCTCCATGGTAAGGAGAAGGTCAACGGTTCGATTCCGTTTTGGGGCTCTGGTGAGAGAGGTTCTCGTCGCGAGGCGGGAATCGATCGCACCGCAGCGGTGTAGCTCAGTCGGTAGAGCAAGCGGCTCATAATCGCTGTGTCACCGGTTCAAGTCCGGTCACCGCTACTCCAAGTAGCCGATTGGTGGGTCGGTCCGTCGATCGGCTACTCTTCATGTGCATTAATTTCTAGTCACCCGTTCGTCAAGGAGCACTCCTGTGGCTGCCACCGACGTCCGCCCGAAGATCACGCTGGCCTGCGTGGAGTGCAAGGAGCGGAACTACATCACCAAGAAGAACCGGCGTAACAACCCGGACCGTCTTGAGATGAAGAAGCACTGCCCGCGTTGCAACGCGCACACCGCGCACCGCGAAACGCGATAAATCAGGCTCGTACACGAGGCCGCCCCCGAGACATTGGGGGGCGGCCTCGCGTCGTTTCGTCACTGCGGCGAACGTTCGTTGTTCACACCAGGAGTGATTCACACCAGGAGGTGCCGGGCCATGGCGCTCGACCAGTCCTTCGTGGGGCGGACCTACCCGCCCACCGAGCCCTATGAGGTGGGCCGGGAGAAGATCCGGGAGTTCGCGGAGGCGGTGGGGGACACCAATCCGGCGTACAGCGACCCGGAGGCCGCCAAGGCGCTCGGTCACCCGGATGTGATCGCTCCGCCGACCTTTGTGTTCGCCATCACCTTCAAGGCCGCCGGGCAGGTCGTCGCCGACCCGCAGCTCGGCCTGGACTACAGCCGGGTGGTGCACGGGGACCAGAAGTTCGCCTACCGGCGCCCGGTGCGGGCCGGTGACCGGCTCACGGTCACCTCGACCATCGAGGCGATCAAGTCGATGGCAGGCAACGACATCCTGGACGTCCGCGGCGAGGTCCACGACGAGGCCGGGGAGCACGTCGTGACCGCCTGGACCAAGCTCGTGGCCCGCGCGGCCGAGGAGGTGTGACGAGAGCCATGGCGGCGAAGATCGCTTACGACGACGTCGAGGTCGGCACCGAGCTGCCGGCCCAGACCTTCCCCGTGACCCGCGCCACGCTCGTGCAGTACGCGGGCGCCTCCGGGGACTTCAACCCGATCCACTGGAACGAGAAGTTCGCTAAGGAGGTCGGCCTCCCGGACGTCATCGCACACGGCATGTTCACCATGGCCGAGGCGATCCGGGTGGTCACCGACTGGGTCGGCGACCCGGGCGCGGTCGTCGAGTACGGCGTCCGCTTCACCAAGCCGGTCGTCGTGCCCAACGACGAGCAGGGCGCCACGATCGAGGTCAGCGCCAAGGTCGCCGCCAGGCTCGACGACCAGACCGTGCGCGTGGACCTCACGGCCACCAGCGCAGGCCAGAAGGTCCTCGGCATGTCCCGCGCCGTGGTCCGCCTGGCCTGAGCCAATGCACCACTCACGTAAGGGGCGCTCTCCACAGCGGAGCGCCCCTTACGCGCGTCTGTGACACCAGGGCCACGGTGCCGATGCTGCACGAGGGCGCATGCGTACCGGGTCCTTGACTTAGTTAGTGATTGAGTACTAACTTACGTCGCATGGTCAGGATGAGCGCAGAAGAGCGTCGGGAGAGCGTCATCCGGGCGGCGACCGCCGAGTTCGCCCGGGGTGGGTATCACGGCACCTCGACGGAGGCGATCGCCAAGCGGGTCGGGGTGTCGCAGCCGTATCTCTTCCGGCTGTTCCCCGGCAAGCGGGCGATCTTTCTCGCCGCGGCCGAGCGCTGTGTCGAGGACACCATCCGGACCTTCGAGGAGGCGGCCGAGGGCCTGAAGGGCGAAGAGGCCGTGGCTGCCATGGGCCGGGCCTACCGGCAGGTCATCGCCGATCATCCCGAGCGGATGCAGATGCAGATGCAGATGTACCTCGCGGTCGCCGCCGCCGAGGCCGACGGCGATCACGAATTCGGTGAGGCCGTACGGCAGGGCTGGATGCGGCTGTGGGACACCGTGCACCTGCCTCTGGGCGCGGACGCCGGCGAGACGACGGCCTTCATGGCGAACGGCATGCTCATCAACTGCCTCGTGGCGATGGGTTTCCCCGCCGACCATCGCGTGTGGGCGGGACTGGCGCTGCCCGGCGGCCGGACGGCGTGCTGACGGAAGCGGCCAAGGAGGCCGGCTTCCCACCCGGGGCACCGTCTGGGCCCTGGTCATCACCAGCGTCGCCGGATTCATGGCGGCCCTCGACAACCTCGTCGTCACCACCGCGCTGCCCTCGATCCGCGACGACCTCGGCGGCGGGCTGGGCGACCTCGAATGGACGGTCAGCGCCTACACACTCACCTTCGCCGTCCTGCTGATGTTCGGCGCGGCCCTCGGTGACCGCTTCGGGCGCCGCAAGCTCTTCCAGATGGGCATCACCGTCTTCACCGTCGCCTCCGCGGCCGCGGCCATGGCTCCGGGCATCGGCGCGCTGATCGCCGCCCGGGCGGTCCAGGGCGTGGGCGCGGCGATCATGATGCCGCTCACCCTGACCCTGCTCACGGCCGCCGTACCCGCCGCCAAGCGCGGCATGGCGTTCGGCATCTGGGGCGCGGTGAACGGCCTCGCCGTCGCGTCCGGGCCGCTGATCGGCGGCAGCCTGACCGAGCACATCTCCTGGCACTGGATCTTCTGGCTGAACGTCCCCCTCGGCATCGCCCTGCTGCCCCTCGCCCGCCTGCGCCTCACCGAGTCCTACGGCACGGGGGCACCGCTCGACTTCCCCGGCACGCTGCTCGCCAGCGGCGGCCTGTTCGGGATCGTCTACGGCCTGGTCCGCGGGCCCGCCGACGGCTGGACCAGCACCCTCGTCCTCCTCGGTCTGATCGCGGGCGGAGCGCTGCTGGCCGGTTTCGTGCTGCACGGCACGCGGGCGAAGAATCCGATGCTGCCGATGCGGCTGTTCCGTTCGCGGGCGTTCTCGGGGATCAACGCGGCGAGCATGCTGATGTTCCTGGGCATGTTCGGGTCGATCTTCCTGCTCAGCCAGTACATGCAGGGCGTGCTCGGTTACTCGCCGACCGAGGCGGGGCTGCGGATGCTGCCGTGGACCGGCATGCCGATGCTCGTCGCGCCGGTCGCCGGGATCCTGGCCGACCGGATCGGCGGCCGGCCGGTCGTCGCGGTGGGCCTCTTCCTCCAGGCCGCGGGGCTCGGCTACCTGGCCTTCGCGTCCACGGCCCACGCGTCGTACGCCGCCCAGCTGCCGGGGCTGATCCTCAGCGGTATCGGCATGGCCCTCTTCTTCGCCCCGGCATCGCATCTGGTGATGTCCAGCGTCCGGGCGGCCGAGCAGGGGATCGCCTCCGGGGCGAACAACGCGCTGCGGGAGGTCGGGGGCGCGCTCGGGGTCGCGGTGATGTCGTCCATCTTCTCGGCGCAGGGGGGTTACGAGTCGGCGCAGGCCTTCGTCGACGGGTTGCGGCCGGCGGTGTTCACGGGGGCGGGGGTCGTTGCACTGGCGGGTGCGGCAACGCTGATGATCCCTCGCCGCCGCCACACCACGCCGGAGCCGTCGGCCCTGGGCAAGCCCCGCACATTGGAAACGTCGACCCGCTGACGTCGGCCTACGGCGGGCGGCCGGGGGTTGGGTGCGTGGCCCGGCGCTGACGGGGTTGCCGCCCCCGCCCACCCGTGCCGCCTGGCAGCTGCTTCCGCGTGCCAGCCCCCTGCTAAGGCGATGACGGCCGGTACCCGCCGACGGCGGGAAGGGGACGGGGTGGGGGGTGTCCGCCCGCAGCGGCCGGCACCGGCACAGGGCGCCCCTCGTCGGAAACGGGCGGCCGGACCGAGGA
>NZ_JBFAMH010000024.1:0-121992 GCF_040656475.1 Streptomyces sp. NPDC049915 | reverse complement strand
ACCGCAGCCACCTCATAGACGGCTGCCTCGCCGAGACCGGACTGACCATCAGACCCGCCTGACAACAGCACGACACCACGAGTTCAACCTCAGTAGTAGAACCGGCAAGTTAGGCCGCACTGAACAGTGCTGTAGCCGCTAAACGCAGCACTCCCTGTTTGAGTGCCACTCGTTCCCCACCAGGAGGTGCCCCCGGCTGGTGGCAACGCGGAGCACGTCTCGCAAAGCCCCCGTCAGCTCCTTCGCCAGCTGTCTCACGTCCGCCCGGTCGGAATCCGCGTCGACGAGCGTTACCGCGGCCCTGTCCAGCAACTCTGCTGCCATTCCCAACTGCACCGCCTCGATGTTGTCCGCCAGGCGGGACATGTAGCCGCCCCTGTCGTTGGTGCTCAGATAGCAGGGCTTGCCCTCTGGCCCCCGACCACAGGAGGAGCCGCAATTCGTTTGATCCCGTCATGCTTGCGTCTGCCTCTCGTCGGTCATGTGGTGGGTAGTGAAGACCCCCTCGACGCGGTTCCCGGGGAACACCAGCAGCGCGACTTCGATGACTCGGCCGGTGGAGTCGGTCGCGACTCGGGTGATCGTGAGGACTGGCGCCGTGGGGTCGGTCCGCAGGGACGACGCTTCGTCCGATGTCGGAGGAAGGGCACAGACCGTCTCCCGGACAGCAGCCGGCGGCCCGTCACAGCCGGCCGGGGCGGGGGAGGGCCCTCTCATACTCAAGGACCCAGGCCGCGACGAGCACGGTGGATGGCGTTCTGCGCATCTACGCCGTACACCGCGGACTGCCGCAGCGCGTCCCACACCCGCCGATAGGAGGCGACCGTGTCCGCGTCGTCCAGCCAAAGCTCAGCGTGCCAGTCCTCGGCGATGACCACCCGGCCGTCAAGTATCCAAAAGCCGTTCGCTGGAGGGACCTTCAGCGAGGCGCCGAGCGGCAGGATGCCTAACTCCACCGTGTCCATCCCGATCACACCCGACAGGCGATCCAGTTGCGCGGCGAGCACAGATGGCGGACACGCGAGCGCGTGCAACGCAGCTTCCCAGACAAGGGCGTGGAAGCGGCGACCGCCTTGGTACAGCCACGTCTGCCGCTGCATGCGCGCCCGCACGGCCTCGTCGGTGTCGCGCTTCGTGCCGTACAGGTCGGCGTACCGGATGAAGATGTGCCGCGCGTAATCCGCGGTCTGCAGCATGCCCGGGACAACGGCCTCCTCCCAGGCGTGGATGACCCGGGCCTGCTCGACAGCGGTGTTCCAAGCGTCCTGGACGGGCCGGTGGCCGGCGGCGAGCTGGCGCCGCCAGGACCGGATGTGCGACTCGAACCCCTTGAGGCGGGCGGCGAGTTCCTCAAATGTGTCGGGCTGGCCGACGGCATCGGCCCAGGCGCGCAGATCTTCGCTGGTCGCGGGCTGCCGACCGCCCTCCAGCTTGTAGATCTTTGAGTGTGGCCAGCCGAGCCGCTGGGCCAGTTGCGTTCCGGTGAGCCGGCCACCAGGGGCGGAGAGCCGCAGCTCTCGCATGCGCGCGCCGAGCGCTTTGCGGGCCTGCTGGTAGTCCGTGCTCACCGGTGTTGCTCACAGTCCTTTCGCGCCGAGCTGTGCCGTGAAGTCGTCGTGGGGCACCGATGCGTGGACGGCGGCGTCCCGAGCCTGGCAGTACCGCAGTACCTCGGTGGGCTCGGTGACGATTTCCACGTCGTGGAAGGCGTCGTCGTCGAAGCGGAGGATGGCCACGAGGCGGCTGTCGAAGATCCAGAAGTCTTCCGCGGGCAGGTGTGTGCCCTCGGCGTCCTTCCGCCCCAGGGCCCGCACGTCTTCGCCGGTAGCCGCGTTGCAGCGCGCGTAGGACAACAGGAACAGCTGGCCCTCGGTCGGCGGATTGTCGACGACCCGCGCCCGGCCGACGTACTTCCCGCTAGCGGTCTGCTCCCTGATATTCCGGCACCACTCGCTGTCGAGGTCCATGGGCGCCACACCGGTCTCCAGGAACTCCCGGTACGACGGGTCCTCGCGGTCGGAGGCGTAGCCGCGGCGGGTTTCCAGGTGCCAGGCTGAGTGCTCGAAGTGGTGGAACAGGCGGCCGAACTCCTCGAGGCCGATCAGCTTGCGCACGCGGTACATCTCCTTCGGGCCGTGGCTGACGAGCAGTTCGCGCGGCACGACCACCGCGGCATCGTCCGGGCCGAAGTGCTGAAGCTGAGCCACATCCTCGGGGTCGGTGAGCGGGCCGCCCCTGGACGATGATCTCACCGCTGTCGGTGTCCTCGTGAATCGCGAGGCAGCCACCGTTCTTGCTCTCGGTACCGTTGCAACGCAGTCGTCGCGCCATGATGTCCCTCCCCTGCCGGACCGATGTCTTCACTCAGCATCACGAAGCCTTGACCGCCGCACTACCGCCCGCACGCGGCTTCGGAAGACCATGCGAGAACATTCGCCCAGTCGTTGAGAACATTCGAGGACATCCACTGGTGAACGTAAACAGGGCCTCCATACGGTCCTCTCCATGGACGCAACCACCAACGTCGACCCTTTCAGCGCGGTCGCGTCGCTGCCGGCAGCGCCCGACGAGACCGGGACCGTCCGGCCACCGCTGACGGTTGACCCCACCATGCCGAAACACTCTCCGTTACACCTCCGCCGCTTCCACGCCGACGTGAAAATGCGCCTCACACACGCCCCGCATCGGAAAGGCGGAGGCATGAGCACCACCACGCACGAGATTCCCCGACAGGTACTGCACCTGCTTGAAGTGCCCTCCCTGAACGACCAGTCCGGGATGCAAGTACGCGGCGCGGCATGTGTGTGGGACGGCGCGCCCCTCACCGCGGAGACGGCTGTGGAGCTGGGTGAGCGCCGGCACCGCAGACTCGACGGCCGCTACTCGACCTTTCCTCGCGGCTGTGCACCCTGCGTCGCCGCCCGCGCACACCGGGCACTGCTCGACCACGGCGGCTCGTGCGAGCAATGCCTGGACAACCGCGAACTGTGCTACGTCGGCCGCACCCTGTACCGCCTCGTACGAAACGCACGACGGTAAGCCGGTCGAAGCACGTCAGCGCTCCGAAGGACGACTGTCCCCCCGTATCCAGCGCCATCACGATTCGGCCTTCGGCAAGTGCGGCGCTGTCCTCACCCCGTGATGCCGGCCGCAGTACGAGCGGATGGGCCGCCCGCTCCTGTCCGAGGTCGTCGTGAGGCTCCCTGAAGTGGCTCAGAGCGCATGCTGCCGAGTCACAAGCATGCTCTGGTCGGAGTTGGCGCGGCGGCGACGTCACTATGCCTGGCGCGACAGGTCGTCCACCAAGAGATCGAGTGTGACCTCCTCGTGGAGCGCGACCCCAAGAGCGGTCATCGCAGGGGCGAGGCCCGAGTCCCAGACCGCGCTGACGGGCTGGCCGTCGAGCGGCAGCTGAGGAATTCCATCGGCCTGACTGCGAGCGGCCAGATGCTCGTAGTCCTCGGCTCCCATGCGCCATGGCTGGGCTCCGTAACGGCGGATGATCCGGTTCGCCAGAGCGATGCCCGGCCAGTCGAAATCCCCGTGATACACGAAACGGCAATCGGTGGCGGCTAGGGCATCTAGGAGCGTGAGGACCACAGTGGCAGCGCTGCCGGAGGTGCACACCAGGGCATGGACGCAGGCAGCGTCCGCCGCAGCCTCCACCACGCGCGGGTTCTCACAGATGTGGATCACCGTCCCGGCGGGCAGTTGCAGCTGCAGGTCGTGCAGGTCCCGGGAGGTGAGGTGGGCTTCGGCGTGATGGTCTGCCCGCTCTCGCAGGGCCTGCTCCCGCCAGCCCCCGCCCACGGGCCGCAGCCCGTAGCTCAGCACTGAGCTGGAGACCTCGTCCGGTGTAACGGACACCAGCCGCCAAAGTGCACGCCGGCCGGCCGCGTCGCCGGGAAACTCGGTGCCGTGGGCGAGGGCGATGCCACGTTGGACGAGGCGCGCGAGCCAGGTGCCGTCGTCCAGGCCGTGCGCGGACCCGGTCGCCAGGGCGGCGAGTTCTCCTCGCCCTCGGGTGCCGCCCCGCTCCGGGCCGAGCAGTACGGTGAGGACCCGCACAGCCTGCTGAAGCGTGTGTACCGCAATGTCGGGTGTCACTCCTCTCGGTACGCCGGTACGGCGCAGCAGGTCGTACCACTGGCCAGTCCACTCCTGGCCGGCGAGCGGAGAGGCGTCGAGCGCCGAGGCGAGCGACGACCAGATGTGCTCGCGCCGTGCCGTGATACCCGCGCGGACGGCACGGCGGTCGGTGAGCGGAGGGCCCAGTTCCTCCAGCACCTCTCTGAGACCGAGTCCGGCCGCCGAGGCGCGCAGCCGCGTGTCGAGCGCATCGAGGCGCACAGTCACGGCAGCACCTGTGGCGGGCTTGCCCAGAAGGAGCGACAGGTCGTTGCGTTCCTGGGTGCTCACCGAGGTCAGCCGGAGGGAGCCGGTGGCCTGCACGCCATTGCTTTCCAGGCGCTTGCGTACCGCTTCCCAGAGCCTGGTCAGCCCGGGACCGGCCAGCCAGTCCCGTGTCGCCGCGGGCAGCTTGCTCATACGGACACCAGACGCCGGTGCCGGCCGTTCCAGGTGTAGTGCAGGGTGGCCACCCCGCGCACATGGGGATCACGGAGGCATTCGTAGATGTGCAGGGACGGCACCTCCGGCCAGTTGCCCATGAGCCGTTCGCTGGTGAGGACGAAGTCGAGATCGAGGTCGACGAGGATCCGCCCCAGCCTCCCGTGGGTGGGTTCGTCGACCTTGGCGAAGGCGTCGTCGAGCAGGATCAGCCGCGGAGCGTGGGGTGCCGACTCGGCGAGGCTGGTGAAGTGGGCGGCGGCTGCGGCGAAGAGCACGAGGTAGGAGAGCACTCGCTGCTCGCCCTGGCTGAGCCCGGTGCGGCCGGTCAGTTTCCGCCGCCGTCCCGGAGCGGCGTCCTCGACCACGAAGGTGTGGAAGCGGAACCAGTCGCGGTAGTCGAGCGCGGTCCGCAGGTGGGCGGCGTAGCCGGCTGAGGGATCGGCCCGTCGGGCATCCTCGATCCGGCGTTGCAGCACCTCGCGGAGCTGCTCGGTCTGCTCACGCGTGCGCAGGCTCGAAGGACTGCGCAGCAGCTCGACAGCCGCCCGCACGTCCGCGTCGACGTCCTCGTCCAGCTTCCACAGCAGTTCCACGCCGAGACCGTGGGAGGTGCGTACGGTCCGCAGGGTGTCATTGAGGGCCGCGACCAGGTTCGCCGCGGTGATGACCTGGGCCGAGAGATGGTCGCCGAGCTCGCCGGTCAGGAACCGCTGGAACACCTCACGTTCGCGCTCGGTGAGCCGTCCCCGGGCCTCTCCCGCCTGGACGGCGATCCGCTCGCCCACGGCCGCTACGTCGTGGGAGCCGTGGTCGTCGATCAGGCGGCACACCTTGATCCCGTCGCGTTCCTCCAGTTGCGCGTCGTAACCGCCGGCCAGCTGGTCGCGCAGGTCGGTGTGCCGGTTGAGCAGGGTGCTGTCCGACACCTCGCCTTTCGGGCGGCCGAGGGCCTGCTGTACCGCGTCGGCCAGCGCCTGTAGCGCGCGCAGACGGCTGCGGACGTCCGAGCCGGGATCGTCCACCACGTCCTCGGGCAGTGAGGACCGATCCAGCCCGGCGCCGCGCACCACCTCCGGTCGGCCGAGTGCGCCGCGAAGGGCGCCGCCGGTTGCGATGACTGCCGTCTCCTGGGCGGTCAGGTCCTCGCGCAGGCGCTTCTCCTCCTCTTCCACGCGCACGCGCCGGTCGTGCAGATCGTTCCGGATTCGTTGTGCTTCCGGGACGGCCTGGGCAGCGTGCGCGATGCGCTGTCTGGTTTCCTGCTCGCGGGTGAGGATCTCTTCTTCGCTCGCCCCGATGGCCTCCTCGCGGGTGCGCAGGTCCTGTTGCGCGGTATGCAGCCCGGCGAGGCGAAGCCGATAGTTCGCCTCCGCGACCAGGCGTTCTCTACGGGCGCGTTCGTATCGCTCGGCATCGGCGTGATGGGTGCCGAGCCGCTCGCCCGTGCTGCCGATCGCTCGGTGAAGATGCCCGATGCCGGTGAGAAGGGCAGCCAGCGCGGTGCGTACGCGTTCCAGCTCGGCGGGGTCGCTGGGCAGATCATGAGCGGTGGCGGTGGCGTCCGCCTCGGCGCGGGCGGCTACGGCGAGGGCGCGGGCCTCCTCGGCCAGCCGTGCCGCGCTGGTGGCCTTGGCGGTCAGGTCACGCAGTCTCCTCTCGTCCGACTCGGCTCTGCTCCAGGCGTCGGCGAGACCGCGTGCCCGGGGGAAGTCCTGTTCCGCGAGCCTGAGAGCCCGACGCCGGGCGTCGGCCTCGGTGAGTTCGTGACGGGCGTCGGCCAGCCGCTGCTCCGTCTTCGTGAGCCGCTGTTCCAGCTCGGCCAGGATGCGCCGTCGGGTCTCGGCGCGCACAGCGGCCCCCACGTACTCGGCGTCACTCTTGTGGTGCCGGCCGCTGAGGATGCCCAAACGCCAGCTTCCGTCGTAGTTCACCGCGTCATGAGCGGTCGCTTCCTCGGCCGGTGCGAGCGCGATGGTGGCCAGCAGGTGTTCCACCTGTTCGGACGCGACTCCAGACCCCGGTTGCGGCGCTGGGCGCAAGGCCGAGGCGAGGGTCGGCCCATCCGGCAGCGCGGGGCCTGGACGCAGCAGAGTGTCACGAGTGCCGGGATCGACAAGGGCGCCGTCTGCGCCGACCCACGCGTCGAGGATTCCGCTGGCTTCCAGCGCTGCTTCCAGACCGGCCCGATGCGCGGGGCTCAGATCATCCACGAACTCCACGAGCCGGTAGAAGGGGGCTCCGGTGCCCGGTGTCCTTTCGGCGACGCGGTGGTGGGGGACCGGCGGCTCGGGATCCGTACGTCGCTCCCAGTCACGCTTCTGACTCGCCAGGCGGCCGAGTTCCTCATCGAGCCGGCCGACAGTGAGCGCGAGGGCGTCGCGGCGTCTGGTGAGTTCCTCGCTGTACGGCTCCAGTGCGGCATGGGCGGCCTGCCACGCCTGGCTGTCGGTGTCGGGCGGGAGCGTGCGATCCGCGAACGGGGCGTCGGCGGAGCTCTCGAAGGCGACCACTACGTGGACGGCATCCAGCGGCGGGCAGTCGGACCCAACGGCGGCCCGCGTGCGTGTGACCCACTCGGCGACCCGGCGGGCATAGGCACCGCTCTCCTCGGCGACCTTCTCGCGGCCGGCGTCGAGACGGCCCGCGGCGTCTTCCGCCTCGCCCTCCAGCCGTTCCCGCTCGGTGTCGGCCTGCTCCGCCCGGCTTCGGGCCTTCTCGGCCTGCGCGGTGAGACGCGTCACCTCCTGGACCATCCGGGTCCGGTTCTTCACGACCGTCTCGGCGTCCTCCAGCTGCCCCCGCCAGGACAGCAGTCCGTGCTGCACCGCCGCCGTGTCCACACGGACGGCCGACCGGTGCTGCACGATGTGCGTCTCCCCGTCCGGAGCGGTCAGCTCCGTCTCGCCGGCCTGGGAGCGAACCGTGCGGGGCAGGGCGACTGCCTCGCCGAGATGGCCGGTGGGAAGTCCGGCCTTCTCCGCCTGCGTCAGCAGTTCCCGGTGTTCAGTGCCCAGTTCGGCGAGCCGGCTCCCGAGGTGGTCGACACCGTCGGCCAGGCGCTCGGCTGCGCCCTCCTCTGCGCCGTGCGCGTTGCTGAGGGCGGTGAAGGCGGACACGGCGGCGGTGTGCAGCGCCTCGACCGTGCTTCGGCGTTCCGACAGTTCGCGCAGGCTGCGGTAGGCGTGGCTGGCGTGCAGCGCGGCGAGGTCGGTCCGGGCGGCTTCTTCCTCTTCGCGCAGGGATTCCAGCCGGGCTTCTGACCCCTCCTCCTGCGTCCTCAGCTCGCTGGTCCGCTGTGCGGCGTCTCCGGTCGCCCGACGTCGCTGCGCGAGGATCTCCAGCTCCCGGCTCACCGCCTGCGCCGAGGTGCGCAGGACACCGGACAGGTAGCCGCGGTAACTGGTGAGGAAGGTGCGCAGCGCCGTATCGGTGCGCTCCAGTCGGCCGAGTTCGTCACGTACGGCGTCGAGGTCGTGGAGGTTGCGCGCGACCTTCTCGACCACGTCCTCCTCGAGTCCCGGCAAGGTCTCGCTCAGCAGGGAAGCAAGCCCACCGTGCTCGATGCGGTCCC
Organism: Streptomyces sp. NPDC049915; assembly: GCF_040656475.1. Lineage (NCBI taxonomy): Bacteria > Bacillati > Actinomycetota > Actinomycetes > Kitasatosporales > Streptomycetaceae > Streptomyces > Streptomyces sp. NPDC049915. The sequence continues at coordinate 113,849 of NZ_JBFAMH010000024.1, read as the reverse complement.
CGACGGTGGGTCGCCGCAACCGGTGGAGGAGCTGGATGAGGTTGCGGTAGCGGGTTGCGTCGGTGATGCCGAACAGTTCCCGGGCCACCCGCGAGCGGTGGACGACCGCGCGGTCGGTGACGTTGTCGGAGCCGACGATCTCCTTGAGCCGGTCCAACGGCAGGGGCTTTCCGCCTTCGACCAGGTGCAGGCCCTCACCGACGCGCAGCGGGGTGACGAAGAATGTCGGCAGCGCCTTCTGCGTCGACTTCGAGGCGCGGATGGCGGCGCCGAGGGTGAGGTGGCGATGGTCGCCGCCGTTGGTGGTGCCCCGAAACTCCACCCACAGGTAGCCGAGACGGTTGGTCTGCTCGAACCCGTCGAGCATCAGCCAGGCGAGGGTGGTCCGGCCGGTGCCTGTCGCGTCCAGTGCCCGTGAGTCGCCGTCCAGCAGATACGGGAGCAGCATTTCCAGGGCCTTGGACTTGCCCGCGCCGTTCTTGCCGCGCAGCAGCAGCCGTCCGTCGCCGAAGGCGAACTCCTGCTCGTCGTACTGCCAGACGTTCTGGATGCCCGCGCGGTGCAGCCGGAAGCGGGTGCGGGCGGCGGTGGTGGGGCCGGAACGCGGCAGCGGGACGAGGCCACGCGCATCGGTGGTCACAGCGGCAACTCCTCCTGAACGTCAATGGCTTTGGTGGCTGCGGTGGCCGGGCGCACGGTCACGTGGGTGGCGTAGCGTGCCGCCGCGGCCAGCAGCACCCAGCTGTCACCGCCAGGACGTGCCCTGCGGACATCGGTCACGGTGCGTCCCTCCGGTGCCTCTTCGGCGTACCCCTCCGGCAGCCCATCTCCCTCAGCACGCAGCCGACCGGTGCGGGCCATCAGCCGCATGCGGGCCAGCAGGTCCAGCACGGCCTCCCGCAGGGTGGGGATGTCCTCCACGTAGCCGCGCTGCCAGTTGCTGCGCTGTCCGTACTCGGCGACCAGTTCGGCCAGCAGTTCGTCCACCAGGCCGTCCGGGACAGCCACGCCGATGACGAGCGTCCCTCCGGTCGCCGGGTGTCCGGGCTCCTGTGGCCGAAGCCGGTCCACGAGCCGTTCCACCAGCAGCAGCGCGGCCTGCGCGACCGTCCCGGTGCCCGGCAGGTGCAGATCCGTCAGCTCGTCCTCTGGATCCACCAGCGCCACGCCCTCGGCGCGGATCTCCATCTCCAGGCCCAGAAGTTCGAAGAACGCCTGCGCCTCGCGGCGCTGCCGGGTGCGCAACCAGTCGCGTTCGGCGTCAGTCAGCTCGTCCAGGTAGACGACGGGTGTCTCGACGAGCATCCGACGCACATAGGTGCGAGGACCGCCGAACCCCGGGTCCGCTGCCCGCCGGACCAGGTCGGCCCCGTCACTGGCCTGGGCGAGCGGGCCGGCGACGACGACGCGGGCCAGCTCGCGGTCCACTGTGATCAGGGCCTCTCCGCCCGCATCCTGCGCGAGAGCGGCCACATGGCCCTCGGTCTCGATGAGGACGCCCCACTCGACCAGCAGGCGCAGAGCCGCGACCAAGGTCCGTTTCCCGGCCGCCCTACCTGTCTCCTCCAGCTCGATCTCCGCGTCGGCCGCGGCGGCCCTGATGTCGGCCACCAGCTGTGACAGCAGCAGTTGTTCGGGGGCGGTCACCAGCACGGACAGGGCCAGCGCAAGACAGGCGTAGGTGTGCGGGGTGAAGGGGGTGCCGGTGGAGCGCTCCAGCCGGCGGCCCGCGCCTGCCCCCAGCCCCGCCTTGAACAGCCGGGCGTAGGAGCTGTCGACCAGCAGGCGGTAGCCGAGCACCTGCTGGAACCGCTTGCCCAGCCAATCGGCATGCCTGCGAATCAGCGGGAAGAGGTCGGAGTGCGGGCCGTCCGACGTGACCAGCGGATGGGCGAGCAGCAGCCGGGCGGCGCTGCGGCGCTCGGCGGCCAGGGCGACGTCGTGTGTCGAAGGGAGGGTCATGACACGCTCACCTCCGCATCGCCGTCGGCCACGTCGGAGGAGGAACGGCCGACGTCCAGCTCAAGGTCGTCCAGCAGCAGGTCGCCGTCGACCGAGTGCAAGACGCACCGGGCGCCTGCCGTGCGTCGCACGGTGAGCCGGATCCCCAGCTCGGCGTCCTCGCTGTGCGCCTGGTCAAGGCCGATTTCCGTCGCGTCCTTCCCGTCCGTGCCGGCGCGACGCTGGAGCTGCGCGTTCCCGAGTGCGGTGGCCAGCAGCTCCATGAGCAGAGCGAGCGCTGCAGAGGTGAGACGCACCTCGGCGAACCGGCCCGAGGCGCTGCGCAGTTCGTCCGCCGCCGCTGCTCTGGCCGCGGCCCGCTCACGGGCGGCCTCCCGCAGCCGCTCCTTCTGCGCGGAGTGGTCCTCCACCGCGGACGTCCGGCCCCGCTGGGCGCGGCTACCCCTTTCCCGTAGGGCCATCGGCACCTCGACCACCGGCCCGGTCCACCAGCTCGTGTAGGCGGGCACCACCTCGTCGGTGGCCGGGGGTATGCCCAGATGACGGGTGCCATACAGCCCGAAGGCGGCGACGGCGATGTCATGCGCGTCCTGCGGCGCCGCGTCCTCGAACCACCGGGCCAGCCGCAGCAGATCCCTGCGCCGGGACATCTCCCCGGTGGCCGACCGCAGCATCCGCTTGGCGTTTGCGAGCAGCGACTGCAGCGCACGCAGGGTGGCGTCCCGCAGTTGATCGACCTGGCTGCCCTGCCCGTCGGTGTCGCTGAACCAACCGCGCAGGCCCTCCCAGTCCGCTAACTCGCGCCCACGGCTGCGCTGCACCCGCGTCTCCAGTCGGCCGTCGCCCTGCGGTGACAGCCCGGTGAGGCCCTGTGCGTGGGCGTCCAGCCGGGCCAGCAGACCCGGGACGTGCGGCCACAGCGTGTCCAGCGCCGCCGAGATGCGGGGCGCGCGGAACGCCACATCTTCAGTGATCGCCTCGACGTAGTCGAGGAGCAGCTCCTTGAAGCCCTGGTACTCGGCGCTGTCCAAGTCATACCGGGCCAGAACTTGGCCGAGGTAGGCGTAGAAGTCCCGGATGGAATCCGCGAACTCGGTGAACTGCACGAACAGCGTGCTGACCCGCTCCAGCCCGTCCTGCGGTTCGATGCCGCCAGGCGCGGTCACGAGCTCGGCCAGCTCCCTGAGCCCGCGCTCGACCAGCGCGAGCAGCTCGTTGCTCACCTCACGGGCCGCGTCAGCCTCGGCCAGGACCCCATCGGCGTCCCGCTGGATACGCTCGCCCAGCTTCGACAACTGATAACGCGCGCGGGACCGCTGGTACTCGCTGATGCTGGACGCCTTCACCGTGTGGCTGCTGCGCAGCAGGTTGCCCCATTTCACCAGCTGCTCCAGCCGGACGGTGAGGGTGTCGCCATCGAGCCCGGCGGCAGGGCCCCTGGCCTGGCGCAGCTTCGCCAGGACGTCCGGGACAGCCAGGTCCGCCAGCAGGGTCCCACAGAAGACGCGCATGATCGCCAGGTGCTCCAGCCGCTCGGGTGCGCTGAGGTAGGTGTAGGCGTCCAGCCGTCGCCGTGTCCCCTCATCGCCGTCCTGACCTGCACCGGATGCTGATGCCTCCATGTCTGTGAGGTTACGCGGCGCAGCCGGGCGCCGCCGGTGAGTGGCCGAAAATGTCACGGACGTGTGCCAGGCCCCCTGAACGAGTCCTTCGGCTTCAGGCGTGAGCGGTAGTGAGGGGCCCGCTACCCCAGGGGCGCATACGAGGGCCGCTGACGCCGACTCAACGGCCTTAGGTAGCCGCCGGGCCGCTGGCCTACGACCTGTGCGCGGAGACCGGCGACCGGTCCTGGCGGCGGTTCGCGGTGCTCAAGGTGCGGGACGTCCTGCCCGTGGACCGGGAACACCCTCGACTTTGACCCGTACGGACACAGCGTGCGGGCGTTCGCCCCTGGCCCGGCCCTGGACGCGACCCGCCGTGCCGCGTACCGCGGCTCCCGCCTGAGGCGGGGCGCCCGCCGCGAGGTTCCCTGACCGCACGGCGACCCTGCCGCACGGCCGCGGACACGCATGACCGCCCCACACGGCGACGACGTCAGCGGGCTTGACGCCTCCGGAGGTCGGCGCCCACCCAGCCCGTGGGCACCGAGTCCGACACGAACAGGGCGCTGGCGTCGTCGATGCCCCCCGGGACGGAGAAGGCATCGTGGTCGGCGAACGGGACCCCGACGCACTCGGCGTGGCTGCCGCGCGCTCCGCCCATGGCGTGCGAGTAGCCGAAGATGCCACCGGCTCTTCGGTTTTCCCTACACCCGGCTCCTCGGCCTCACCATCCAAGACGTGATCGTCAGCGGCGACGCCGTGCAACTCAGCATCGACGGAGACAGCCTGCCTTTGCCGCCCAGAGTCAATCAACTGCGTATGAGCAGCGGAAAGTAAGCGCGGTGCGCTGGACCAACCAGACAGCCAGCACAACACCATGGCTCTGCCGATCTGCGCCGATGTGCGCCGCCTCGCCGGGATACCGCTGTGGCGAGGCGGTGCGGCGCCCCCCGCTCGGTGACGCCGCCGCAGACCGTCGGGAACGCGCCGCCCCATCGCGACGCAGACGAGGCGCGCCGGGTGACGAGGCGCGCGGCGCCGTGGATGTACCGCCGATACGGGGAATGAGCCGCTACAGCGCCAGGCATGCGGGACGAGAAGGAGCGCCCCCGGGGTCGCCGCGCTACCTACCCTCGGAAGGGCGCGAGTTTGATGGAGCGATGAACGACACATCCCTGACGACGCTCAGCGGGAGTCCGGAGGGTCCGTTCTCGATGCACCAGTCGGTGACGGCCGCGTATGGATGTCCAACCTGCCGACCGACGCTCGCGTCACCGACCTGGTCCAGGTGGCCAAGGTCCGCCGGAGCATCGAGCACGACTAGCGCGAACTCGAGCGGCCGGGCCTGGACCACTTCGAAAGCCGATCCTGGCCGAGTGGCACACCACGTCACCTCGTGACCGCCGCCCACGCTTTCCTCATCGAACAGCGCCTCGCCCCAAAGCGCCCGAGCCCCTCACCCTCATCGACTCCTGGACGCAGTCCACATGCCGCACGTTGTTGACGGCAGACGGTTGCGTGGTTGTGGCCTCTGTTGGCACCGGCAAACCCACTGCCGATGGATGCCGTCCGCGGACCAGGTCGAGGCCTCTGTGCTGGGTAGCCCTGCCAGTGCCTCAGCCACCGACTCCCCCTGCGCTGCTCGGTGAGCCACTACTGGTAGGAGAGGCGCTGACACTGCGGGAAGGACTGACGGAAGGACTTGCGGAGGGCCGCGTGGAAGGGGTTGCCGTCCGCGAGGGCGAGCTGGGGCCGCGGCCACTGGAGGCTCGGGGGGTTGGCTTCGCCTTTACCGGTGGCGGCGCACTGGTGGCGGCGGGAGACCGAGAGACCGGTGACGTGCTGCGGGTCGCCGTTGGCGGAGGACGCCGGATCACCTCACTGTTTCGGCCCCGGACGCCCTTTCGGTCCGGGTGCACGGTCACACTCTCCGATGAAGCCTGTGCATCAGGAACGCGGGCCCCGGGCTCTTCGGGGGACGGCTGTTCCGGGATCGAGGCTGCCCGTGGAGCCGTCGACTGGGGAAGCACCGATGCGGTGGCCAGGCCTCCGAGAAGGGTGAAGGCGGCTGCGGCAAGAGACCGGACGGCATACTTCTTCAGCCGCGCCGGACGGTCGTACCGGTCAGCCGACAGGTCTTGCGAGGCAGTCGGTGGCCCGGGAAGGGGCGAAGCGGAGGAGCTCGGTCCCCCGTTCACGTGAACCTCGGGCATCACCGCGTCAGCGACCGGAGCACCGTCTCTCCGATCGCTCAGCGGTGCCATGCCGGGGTCGTACGCCCCACACTCCGGGCAGGTCACCGCGCCGTTGAGCACGCGGTTGCACGGGATGCAATGGTCCATGAAGCGGCCGTCTCAGTCCTTGAGTTGACGGGAGCAAAGGTGCACCCAATCCGGGCAGCGGCCAGCGCTGGGGAGACGCCTCTTGGTTTGTTTCGGACCGATTTTTGACATGTGCGAACCTCGCTTACCGGTCTGCAGGTGGGTCACCGGTTACTGAGGTCAACGGGGTGCATCGAATGAGTGCTCACACGCAGCCAGGAAAGTGGGGTATGTAACTCCTGGATGGACATTGACGACCGGGACGGCGCGGCAGCCTCGGCGTACGAGCCGAACGGTTGCGTCTCGATCCGGGCACCGGGTGCTGCTCGCTTCCCGTAGCTCGACGCCCCCTGCGCGCAGTTTCTTCGTTCCTGCCATGCCCCGGGGTGGGACGGTCAATTGAGTACTTACCGGCAAAAATAGTGAGGCGCGCCAGGCTGCCGGGGCGGCGCGGCGACAGCGCGAACATGCACAGCCCTCCGGGCGCAGCGAGTTGACTGGTCTACACCCTTGACTGGTACAGACCAAAGCGGTTGAGTGTGCCTCCATACCCCCACCACGGCCACGCCCCGCCGTGGCCGGTCCGACCGGCACGCGCCCCCAAGACCCGGCTTCCTGCTGCCCTTGTCCCGGGTGCGCCCGTGCTCCGCAGAGGAGTTGATCCTGTGTCGAAACGCCGCCTCTCCGCCGTGGTCACCGCACTCGTCCTGGGAAGCGCCGCGCCTGTCCTGCTGCCGGCCACGGACGCGTCCGCCGCCGCGTGTTCGAGCTACCCGAGCTGGGTCGCCGGAAGGCCGTACACGACCGGCGACATCGTGCATTACACCGACGGCAAGGCCTATATCGCCGAACACGACAACCCGGGCTACGACCCGATCATCAGCACCTGGTACTGGGAGCCGTACGCCTGCGACAGCGGCTCCGAGTCCCCCGCCGGCACCTTCGTGGTGAGCGAGGCACAGTTCAACCAGATGTTCCCGAACCGCAATTCCTTCTACACGTACAGCGGCCTCACCGCCGCTCTCAGCGCCTATCCCGCCTTCGCGAACACCGGCAGCGACACGGTAAGGAAGCAGGAGGCCGCGGCCTTCCTCGCCAACGTCAGCCACGAGACCGGCGGTCTGGTGTACGTGGTCGAGCAGAACACCGCCAACTACCCGCACTACTGCGACTGGAGTCAGCCGTACGGCTGTCCGGCTGGCCAGGCGGCCTACTACGGGCGCGGCCCCATCCAGCTCAGCTGGAACTTCAACTACAAAGCCGCGGGCGACGCGCTCGGCATCGACCTCCTCGACAACCCGTGGCTGGTGCAGAATGACGCGGCCGTGGCTTGGAAGACGGCGCTCTGGTACTGGAACACCCAGACCGGACCCGGCACCATGACGCCCCACAACGCCATGGTCAACGGCGTCGGCTTCGGCCAGACGATCCGCAGCATCAACGGCTCCCTCGAGTGTGACGGCAGGAACCCGGCGCAGGTCCAGAGCCGCGTGGACGCCTACCAGCGGTTCGCGCAGATCCTCGGGACGTCTCCCGGCGGCAATCTCTACTGCTGATCGCTGTACGCGACTTCGTAAAGTGATGTGCGGCAGGAGCGGAGCCGGCTGGTCGGTGCTGTCGATGGGGCACCAGCGCATCCAGCCAGGCCCCGCCGATCGGGCCTGGCAGGTCAGAACCACCGTCGGCCTGCCAGGAGACGCCGGCTCCAGGCCGGCCGGATCCAGATCAACGGCATGCAGATCGACCTGCTCGCTCCGTTCCGCGGCTGCAAGCAGTCCGGCAACGGCCGGGAACTCGGCCGCTACGGACTGGAGGAGTTTCTGCAGACCAAGGCCATCCACCCTGAGCCCGCATCCGACGGCGAACCGGGCACGCAGTTCCGGGGATTCGCGGAGCCGCGTGCAACGGCCGGCCATGGCCGAGCGGACCGTGAACGCGATGTCGCGGCGCAGCAGTCGATCCCCGTACCCAGCAACGAACCTGGACTCAGCTCCACCCCATCAACAGCACCTGATGACCACCATCGGCAGCCACGGGCCCACACCCTATGCCGCTACAACAGCCACCCAGCGGACCTGACCAAACAACCAACCAACAGAACCGATCAACACCCACAGGACCAACCCAGAGCGGGAGCTGCGCAGTTCACAGGTCCGCCCAGTCGCGGCCCGCAAGCAACGCCAAGCACCCCGCCAGTACACACCACACCGCTGGACCCAACCAGCCAACTGATCAGCCCAGTTCAACGCCCCGGATGCCGATCAGAAAGAACCGACAGCGACACGCGTCATCGAGCTGGAAGCGTTGGGGATGGTGTGGTCGGCATGGGAGACCGCCTGGGCGGAAGGCATCGCCGTCGCCCGCGCTTACGCCACCGTCCACGGGCACTTCCTGCCCGATGCCCTTGTCGACTGCGTCGTCGCCGGCTTCGTTTGGCTGGAAGGAGACCTCATGGGCATTGCCCTCCAAGACCGAAAACAGGGACCATTCCCCGTTTCATGCTATGGTCACACCTGACGTATAACCGGGGAATGGTCCCCACTTCTGTCGGAGCCGCCGATGCGCACCCAGCACCCCACCGTCCGACTCGCCGAGCTCACCGACGACTTCACCGCCGACCCCTACTCCGCCTTCACCGCGCTGCGCTCCCGCGGGTCTGTCCATCACGTGCGTTTCCCCACCGGGGACGAGTCATGGCTGGTCATCGGGCACGAGGAAGTGCGAGCCGCGTTCGCCGACTCCAGGCTGCGCAATGACGTGCGGCACTCTGCCGACTTCGAGGACGACGGGCTGTACGCCGTGGGCCGCAACATGCTCCAGGTCGATCCGCCCGATCACACACGCCTGCGGACGCTGGTGGCCCGCGAGTTCACCGCCCGCCGCGTCCAGGCGCTGCGGCCCCGCGTCCAGGAGGCGGCCGGTGCGCTCCTGGACGCCGTGGTCGCCGACGGCCGTGCCGACCTTGTGGCTGCATACGCCTATCCGCTGCCGCTCACCATCATCTGCGAGCTGCTCGGGGTGCCAGACGTGGACCGGGCTGCCTTCCGGGCGTGGTCCGCGAAGGTCGTCACCCTCGACGATGCGGAGCAGTCCGCCCGCGCCTCGCAGGAGATGGCCGCGTACCTCGCAGGGCTGGCGGAGGAGAAACGGCGGCTTCGGGACGCGGCGGAGAGCGATCTGCTGCACGCCCTGATCCGCACCCACGACGGGGACGGCACCGACCGGCTCACCCCGGAGGAACTGCTCGGCATGGCCTTCTTACTGCTCGTCGCAGGGCACGAGACCACCGTCAACCTCATCGCCAACGCCGTCCACCTGCTGCTCGGCCATCCCGGGCAGCTCGCCGCGCTCCGCGCCGACCCCGAGTTGCTGCCGGGCGCCGTGGAGGAGGCGCTCCGCTTCGAGTCGCCCGCGCCGGCGGGTACCTACCGCTACACCACCGAACCGATCATCCTCGGCGGCGCCCGGATACCGGCGGGCGCGCGTGTCGTGCTCTCCATTGCCGCCGCGAACCGCGACCCCGCGCGCTTCCCCGCCCCCGAACGGTTCGACATCCGCCGCGATCCGGCCGCGACCCGCGCCCACCTCGCGTTTGGGCACGGCCTGCACCGCTGCCTGGGCGCCCCGCTGGCCCGCCTGGAGGCGACCCTGGCCCTGCGTATCCTGCTGGACCGCTTCCCCCGCCTGGCCTTCGACGGTGACGGCACACCGCGGTGGCGCACCAGTCTCATGCGGAGCCTGCGAGAGCTGCCGGTGCGCTGGTAGACGTAAGTCCCCGCCGCCGAGCACGAACGCCGAACTGTACATCGGGTCCTTTCTACGCCGGTGGGTCTCATGCCCACAGCAAAAGAAGGGGGGAGTGATTCCTCTTTGCTCAATCGTCGGTAGCATCCGTACCGGGGAGCACTCTCCGGTACGGGGACGAGACGGAGAAGAAGGAGACGCGATGGGCGGCCACGCGCCGACTGGGCGCCGCGACGCGTTGCGCAACCGGAAGCTACTGACGCAGACGGCCCGCGAGGTCTTCGCCGAACAGGGACTGGACGCTCCGCTCGACGTCATCGCTCGGCGCGCGGGTATCGGCAACGCGACCCTCTACCGCCACTTTCCGACCCGCGCCGCGCTCGTGAACGAGGTCTTCCGGGATGCTCTCACCGAGACCATGGCCGCCGGCGCGCGAGCACGTACCGCCGAGGACGCGTGGACAGGGCTGACGCAGTACCTGCACACCGTGTTCGCGACGCTTGCCGCTGACCGCGGCACCAACGACCTCATGACCACGAGCCTGGAAGGCGTGACCTCTCTGGAGGCCATCCACGCCCATAACCGCGACACCATCGCAGACCTGCTCCACCGCGGCCAGGCGCAGGGCACCGTCCGCCCGAACCTCACCACCGAGGACGTCCTCCTCGCACTCGCGGCGCTGGGCCGGGTCGTGCCTGCACTGAGCACCGTCGCCCCGGACGCTTGGATCCGCCCCCTTACCTTGCTTCTCGACAGTTTCCGCGCCCACCCAGCCGCGTCCACCCTCCCCGCGCCGCCCCTGACCTCCGCCCAACTGGGCAACGTGCTCCTTGAGCTCGGCCCGCACCGGCGGCGTTGAAAAGAGGCCGTCAGTGAGGTCGTTCCCCTCACCTCCAACGGCCAACTACCTGGGAAGCCAAGAGCGAGCCTGGCCGTTTTCACGGCTCTGTCCGCAGTTCCATGAGTCCCCAGGTCAGCGAGAGGAACGAGGGATCGTTTGGGCAGAGTGTTTCCTGCCATGGCGAGCAAGACAGCCAAGGCTGTGCTGTTCCCCGGGATCGATGTGCGGGTGGATCACGTCAGCGACTCCACCGACATCCTTGTAGTGGAGGCGGTGTCCACCGCTCGCCCGGGCCGGTGCCCGGACTGCCGGATACAGGCGAGGCGCATGCACAGCACGCACCAAGGCACTGTGAATGAAAGGCCGTTGGACTACCGCCGGGTGCCGTCCCGCTGCCAGCGGCGGAACAGGTCGTACACCCGGGCCCACGGCCCGTACCGTTCCGGCACGTCCCACCACGGCACACCGGTGCGGGTCCGGAACCGCATGCCGTCGATCAGCTGCCGCCGACTCCACCTCGGTGGACGTCCGGGCTTCCTGCCCTTGGGCAACAACGATTCCAACCGGGCCCACTGCGTATCCGTCAGATCTCCACGTGCCACCCGGTGATCATTACAGGCCGTGATCTACTTCTGGTCATCGCGTCGATCACCGGAAAGCCAAGGTCATGACCAACCACTGCTGCGAAGCGATGAGCCGCCGCGTGAACGTGCACTGCGACGAGCACGACGACCCCTTCGCCTGCCCGGACGCACTGATCAAATTCAGCGCCAAGTTCCAGGAGTACGGGCTGATCATCCACGACGGCGGCACGTCGAGCATCACCATCGACTTTTGTCCCTGGTGCGGACGACGCCTCCCCGAGTCACAACGGGACCAATGGTTCGACGAACTGGAACGCCGCGGGATCGATCCGTGGGAGGACGAAGTCCCCGCCGAATTCCAGGACGACCGCTGGCTCGCCGCCCTACCTCGGGACTGACGAACCACGTCCGCAATGGTCACGTCCAGGCGCAGCCGGGCGTACCGGACGGGGTGCCGCCGTGCACCGCGTTCCTGGGCGGTCTCGACCGCGATCTCGGCGACCAGGCCCGGCTCGACCAGGATCACGTCCAGCGGCGTCCTGGAACCCCATGACGACGTGAAGCGGACGCCCTGCCACGGGTGGCCCGGCGCGGCCGGCACCGGCTGCTCGGCGACGGTTCGTAGCCAGGCCGCAGGCCGGACACGACACGGTCAGTCTCCGCCCCCATGCCGGAACACCGTCATCCCCGAGGCCGGGCTGGATGGGAGCACTCACGTCCGGTCGGCCTCCGATCGCTCAAGGGCAGCCATCCCGGATCGTTGGTGCCCACTGTCGGCCGTTGCTGCCAGGTGCTCCTGGAGGTAGGCGTGCCGGAACTCGTACACCGCTCCGTTCTGCCGCAGGATTCCGCGTTGGTGCGCGTCGTCGAGGAAGGTCATGAAGCTCAGCGGAAGGCGGCCCGTGAGGGCCAGCCACAGCCGGGTCTGGACGAAGAATCCGCACGGGCAAATCAAGAAAAGCAGGGTGAGGGCGACGACACAGAGCCAGAGTGTCACCGAGACAGAACGCAGGATGCCGGCCGGCGTCGTAGAGCCAAGCGCCAGGATGGCGATGAAGCTGCAAAAGAAGACGGACAACCACACAGTGCTCAGGCTGTGCACGAAGTTCCAGCGTGCCGTCTGAAGGAGGAACGACGGGCTCGGGGGCCTGGCGATGTTGACTGGCTCCATAAGGGCGTCGACCCAGCTCTTGCCGAAGGACCAGACGCCTGCCGTGAGTCCCAGGAGACACGCGGCCGGGAAACCGAGAGGCTTCGTGGAGAAGTGTCCGAAGAGCAGCATCAGGGGTAACGGGATCGCCAGGGTCATGAAGACACCGCTGACCAGCGAGCGGGCCAGGAGCCGGCGGTGGAATCCGCTTCTCGGCTGTTGTTTCGCCGTCCGGATGAACGTGGTGGAAAGCCGCTGCGCGAAGGGGAAGTGCGCCCAGTAGATCACTGCCACCAGGGGGAGGTACTTGAACGCGGGTATGTACGCGTGGAGGCCGAGGAGCCGGGCGCGCGGTCGGCGAGCAGGGCGATCACCGCAGCGGTGTAGGTGTGGGCGGTGCCGACAGAGATGCCGAAACCGGCGGCGAGCTGGGCGAGAGTGTCGTGTCGGCGCAGGTACACCAGGCCGACCAGGGCACGCTGGTGCGGCGGGAGCTTGCAGCGGCGGTCACCCCTCGCGGGTGACGATGAGCATGGTGACCCTTAAGAATGGTGGTGGTCCGGGAGGACTGGGTGTAGCTGATGGTGACCTGCCGTTGATGGCTCCGAGTGAGTGGCTGCCCGGTTCTCCGGGACGCTCCGGCCGCTGATTGAGAACTGCGGTCATCGCTGGTTAAGGGCTTGGCGGCGGAGTGTTCCCGGACCCTGAAGGTGCTGCTTCCTGGGAACGGAGCGATGACGGTGACGGAACGTCATGAGCAAGTCTGGATTGGCATCGACGCTGGCAAGGCCCATCACTGGGCTGTCGGAGTCAACGCCACTGGAGAGAAGGTGCTTTCGAAGAAGGTCGTCAACGGTGAAGACGAGATCCTGGACCTGATCGTCGCAGCGTGCGAGATGGCCAACCAGGTGCAATGGGCGGTCGACATCTGCGGCCGAGCCTCGACGTTGCTGCTTGCACTGCTGATCGCCCACGGCCAAAGCGTGGTGTATGTGCCTGGACGCACTGTCAACCGCATGTCCGGCGCCTACCGCGGCGAAGGGAAGACTGACGCCAAGGACGCCCTGGTCATCGCCGACACCGCGCGTATGCGCCGGGACTTCACGCTCCTGAGCCTGCCGAACGAGACCGTGGCCGATCTCCAGTTGCTCACCGCGCACCGAGCCGATCTGGTCGCTGACCGGGTGCGACTGATCAACCGCTTACGTGATGCCTTGGTAGGCATCTGTCCTGCTCTGGAGCGGGCCTTCGACTACTCAGCGGCCAAGGGGCCGGTTGTCATGCTGACCGAGTACCAGACCCCGGCCGCCCTGCAGCGAGTCGGTGCCAAACGACTTGCGGACTGGCTGGCACGACGTGAGGTCCGCAGTGCAGCCGATGTCGCCGCCCGCGCGCTCGAAGCAGCCCGATCCCAGGTAACCGCCCTGCCGGGCGAAAAACGAGCTGCCAAACTCGTGTGCGACCTCGCCCACCAGCTCCTCATGCTCGACGAATGGATCAAAGACACCGACCGGGAGATCCGCGAGGTCTTCCGCCTCGACGAGCGCGCCGAAGTCATCGAATCTCTGCCCGGGATGGGCCCCATCCTCGGGGCGGAGTTCCTCGCCGTCGTCGGAGATCTGTCCAGCTACGCAGACGCCGGCCGCCTGGCCGCCCACGCCGGTCTGGCCCCGGTGTCGCGCGACTCCGGCCGCCGGACCGGTAACCATCACCGGCCCAAGCGTTACCACCGCCGCCTGCGGCACGTCTTCTACATGGCCGCCCAAACCGCCATGATGCGCCCAGGCCCCTCCCGGGACTACTACCTCAAGAAACGTGCCGAAGGACTGATCCATACCCAGGCGCTGCTCGCCCTCGCACGCCGCCGAGTCGACGTCCTATGGGCCATGCTCCGTGACAAGAGGCACTTCACGCCCACCCCACCAGTCACCCAATCGGCTTGACACCATCATTGAGACTCACTCGACCAGGGCATGGGGCAGGTCGAGTGCGGCAGGTTAGGAAACCAACAGGGCTCCTGCGCCAGTGAGTTGAGACGTCGAACACCTCCCCTCAACGGCACGGGAGCCTTGTCCGTTGCGTACGTCTACGCCGTCACCCGATCAGAGGCCACACTGAAAAGCCTCAGTCACTCGCCCTGCTGCGGCGGCCGTCCGTCCTGTCAGTGCCCTGTGGGGGGCTGGATGTAGTCCTCCAGGCGGGCCACGGCGAAGCCCTGCTCCTGGATGTGCTTGAGCAGGTGGGCGAACATCTGCGTCGTCGTGGTGCCCTTGAGCTCCGAAGGGCCGCGGAAGTGGGCCAGGATGATGTCCCCGGGATGCAGCTTCTTGTCCGGGTCCTGGTACGTCATGTTGTGTATCTGCATGGACTCCCGCCACCAGACGATCGCCCTGGGCCCGCACTCCGCCACCGCCGCCTTGGTGCCGGCGTTGTACGCGCCGTAGGGGGGCCTGAACAGCAGCGGTGCCGTGCCGTACTCCCGGGTGAGGATCTTCTGGTTACCGCACACCTCTTCCTTCTGCCGGGCCTGCGGGATCGTGTTCATCGGCGGGTGGTGCAGGGTGTGGTTCTGGACGTGGTTGCCCAACTCCTGCAACTGCTTGAAGTACCCGTAGTCGGACTTGATGACGTCGTTCGTCAGGAACATCGTGAGCGGGACCTTCAGATCCCGCATCATCTCGACGAACCTGGGATCCTTCTCCTGCCCGTCATCGACGGTGATGAAGACGACCTTCTGTGACGTCGTTATGTGCGTGAGGACCGGAACGGTACCGGAGACGGAGAGCTTCACGGGCTTGTCGGCAGGAGGCTGCGGGGCCGAGGGCAACGGCGTCAGGCCCCACTTGCGCCAGAGCGTAGCCTCGGCGGCACGCGCGGCTGCGGTCGTACCACCGGTGGCAGTGGGCCGCACTGGTGTGGGGGACGCGCCGACTGCGTGGCCACCGCCCACGTCGCACCCGCCCGCAGCCAGGGCCACCACAACCGCACTCGCCACCGCTCCGTACAGCCTGCCCCGCTTGTCGTACCGCTTCACCGTGCCGGTCTCCCCACAACTGCCGTGCTGCCGTGCTGCACGTGACTCCGTCGGAAGATCAGCCCGACTGTATGTAAAGAGGATCAATGCGGGAGGTTGGTTGCGGTCACGCAGTTGAGGAGTTGTCTCGTTGACCGATCCTCGGGCGTGCTACTGGCTCCGGGACTCGTCTCGTTCCTACAGGAGGCCGGCATGGCAGGGATCGACGACCCCGGCGACGTCACGGCGCGCTGCGGCTGGTCGTCATCACCCGGGGCATCCGGTCCGACGACATCGAATGGCGAGGCGGCGGTCCGGAGGTATGGCGCCAGGAGAGGTCAGACCTTCGGGTGAGACGCGCGCATGCCGACCGTCCCGTGGGGTGAAACTCCAGCCCGGGGGTGCGTCGACCCTCTCGCCATCCGCGGCCGTACCGCTCCGGCGGCAGGCGGCCGGCACCTGTCGCTCCATCTCGGGCGGCGACGGCTCCGCATTGCCGAGCCACATACGTGGCCCCGTCCTGCATCTGTCACCTACATGCCAAGGCTCACCCGCCTGGAAAAGGGAATGCTCGTGCAAGCCATCACCGTCCGGGACCGCGAGGCAGGGGTAGGGGTCAGGGGGCTGACCCTCGATGACCTCCCCCATCCCCACACCGCCGAGAACGACGTCATCGTGCACGTGCACGCCGCGGGCTTCACCCGAGGAGAACTCGACTGGCCCGCCACCTGGACCGACCGCGCAGGACACGACCGCACCCCGAGCGTGCCCGGACACGAGGTCTCGGGGGTGGTGGCGGAACTCGGCTTCGGCACGACCGGCCTCACCGTCGGACAGCGGGTCTTCGGACTGACCGACTGGGCCCGCCGCCTTCCGGGACCGCCGGGAGCGCCTGTCAGCGCCTCCGCAAGTGGTCGGTCAGACGGGACAGCAGTGGCAGGGTGGCGGCCAGCGTCTCGCGTTCCTCCGCGCTGAGGACATCGGCGATGGCCGTGCCGAGCAGGGCGGCGCGCCGGTGACGTTCCTCGTCGAGGCGGTCCGTGCCCGCCGGGGTGATGTGCAGGAGGTTCTTGCGCCCGTCGCTGGGGTGGGCCTCGGCGCGGACGAATCCCCGCTGGAGCAACTCCTTCACCGCCTTGGCGGCCGACTGGTGGCTGACCCCTCGCTCGTGAGCGACGTCCGCTGTGGTCATCGGGCCGCTGCGGTCAAGGTAGCCGAGGACAGCGGCCTCGCCGGGGGCCATCGTGTCGATCACGCGCACGGCTCGGACGAGCTGTCCCACGGCCGTACGGAGTTCCTCAGCCAGCTGCTTCTCGTCCATGGGACCAAAGCCTACTCGGCAACCCAGCTGTACAACTGGGGTGGCGATACATGTAATCAAGTTGTACAGTTTGGTTGCACGAAGCGGCCCCCAAGGAGGTCCACCATGAAGATCACCAAGCACGCGCACGCCTGCGTCACCGTCGAGAAGGACGGCACCCGTGTGGTCATCGACCCCGGCACCTTCACCCCGGACGCCGCAGAGACCATCGGGCGGGCCGAGGCCGTCCTGATCACCCACGAGCACTTCGACCACTTCGACGAGCACCTGATCGCCGAGGCCCTTCAGACCCGGCCCGAGCTGCAGGTCTTCGGCACGCCGGCCGTCGCCGCCGCACTCGGCGCCCAGGACGCCCGCGTACACACCGTGGTCGCCGGAGACACCTTCAGCGTCGGCTCCCTCACCGTCTCCGTGCACGGCCGGCGCCACGCCCTGGTCCATGCCGACATCCCCTGTCCCGACAACGTCGGCTACCTCTTCGACGGTGGGGCCCTCTACCACCCCGGCGACGCCTACTTCGCCCCCGACGACGTCATCCACACTTTGCTGCTGCCGACCAGCGGCCCGTGGACCAAGCTCGGCGAGGCCGCGGACTTCGTACGGACCGTCAAGCCGGAGCAGGTGCTCCAGATCCACGAGCTCATGCTCAGCGATCTCGGACAGCAGTCCACTGCCAACCTCCTCGGCGAGAAGGGCCTGACCGGCACCCCCATCATCCGGCTCGAGCCCGGCACCACCGTCCAGCTGTAGGACCGACCGCAAGGCCGCAGCCGCTCTGTCCTGTCGTCCTCCTAGGCATCCCCGAACCAGGAGCGGCCCTGGGCCCAGTGGGTCACCCACCCCGCGAAACCGGGTGTGCCCGGCATCAAGGAGGCGCCCGGCCGGGTGCCGAAGGGTATCGCTCCGTTCTCGTCGATCAGCCAGACGTGGCCGCGCTGCGGGCCGGTGACGATCAGCTGCCAGTACATGCCGCAGCCGTCGGTACCCAGCAGCAGTGAGCCGTGATCGAACACGGAGTCCATCCGCGCCTCGAACTCCTGCTCCGACAGCGCCTCATCGTCCCCTTCCTCCACCTCCCACAGCGACGCCGCCGTGAGCGGAAGGGCTCGGCAAGCAGCCGCTCGGGGCGGTCCGGGCCCCAGTCCGAGGGCGTTTGCGCGAGGGGCAACAGACCGTAGTAGGCGGTCCCGCGCGCAGTCCGTCGCAGATCTCCGCCACGAACGTCCGGTACGGCTCCGGGAGCACGATGTCGTGCTCCGCCTCGAAAAGACCGCACCGCCTCCCAACCGGCCGGCGGTACCGCCTCGGGACAGGGCACGAAGATCTCGCGGAGGATGGCCAACCCGGCTGGGTCACAGGTTTCCGTGTTCATGCCGGTCACCATGCAAGATCCGAAAGAGATGCCCCAGTACTCGCCCATGATCACAGGAACCGTCGGATGGGGGTGACGGCGGCTTCCTTGGCGCGCTGGAGTACGGCCCGCCGCCTCCAGCGGGCGAGGTCGATGTCCACACTGTGTCTGAGGTCCGCTTCGAAGTCGCGGTCGAGTGAGGCGGTGAAGGTTTCGTCGAGCACGGCGAGCATGACCTCTTCGTCATGGTCCATGGACCGGCGGTTGAAGTTCAACGGGCAGACAGACGAAGCAGACCTCCACTCTCGGCACGGCGGCGTCGGCGGCCGGAGCAGCACAAGACGCCGACGAGACGGCAGTGATACCAGCCACTGCCACAGTGAAGCCGGACAGCTGATGACGTCCAGACTCGTCCGACGACAACCACCCAACGCGACCGCTCTGCGGACGCTGTGCCCTAACAAGCCAACGTCCATGTCTGGGTGCGGCGTTCGGCGACAGACCAACTGCACCGCAGGACTAGACCAACAGGGGAACCGATGTCCAACTCAGCCGGCAACGTGCCGGATGCCAACCGCCGCCAGCCAAGACGGCACCTCATAACCGTCCAGGCGCTGGCAGCCGCACTCCTGGTCATTGCCGCCGCGGTCGTGTACACCCGAGGGGCATCGGCCGCCCCGACCTTGGCGTCTACGACGGAGCAGCCGCTGTCGACGGCCCAGCAGCAGGCGGGCATGACCTCCGGACAGCCCTTCGCCGACCCGCCGGTCCTCGACACCGCCACCAGCCCGAACATGACGATCACCCTCAACGCGCACGACACGCGTTTCGAGGTGGCGGGAAAGCAGGTGTGGGGCCAGTCCTACAACGGCTCGTTCACTGCCCCCACCCTGCACCTCCTGCCGGGCGAACACGCCACGATCACGCTGGTCAACAACCTTTCGGTAGCGACCAACCTGCACTTCCACGGCTTGCACGTCTCTCCGTCGAACGACTCGGACGATTCGTTCCTTTGCATCGCCCCGGGCACCACGTTCCACTACCGCCTGGACCTGCCCACCGATCACCCGGTCGGCACGTACTGGTACCACAGTCACGCCATGGGCACGACCTGCCCCTCGGACAGCTCCAGCATGGCAGGCATGGAGATGACACCGTCACCCAGCGCCAGCTTCTCCCCCGGCGACGTGGAGAACCAGATCTTCGCCGGCCTCTCTGGCGCCATGGTCGTCGGAGACGATCGGGCCCTGCTCCCGCCCGCCCTGCGGAACATCACCACGCACACCGTGAACCTGAAGGACGTTCAGCTCGACAAGACGGGTCACATCGTCCAGAACACCACCACCACGTCGATCGACTCCGACGCCCCGACGGTACGTCTGGTCAATGGGCAGCTGCTGCCCGCGCTCACCATCAAGCCCGGTGAGACTCAGCTATGGCGCCTGGGCAACGTTGGAGCTGACATCTGGTACCACCTCCAGCTCGACGGATACCGGTTCACAGTCATCGGCCAGGACGGCGTTCCGGCCGCCAAGGTGACCACGGCCGACACCCTGTTGCTGCCCCCCGGCAAGCGCTACGACGTGCTCGTCACCGCCAGCAGGCAGCCCGGCGGAACCACCCTGCGTAGCCTTGCTTTCAACAACGGGCCGGACGGTGATAATTACCCCGACACCCCGCTGTTCAAGGTCAATGTCGCCGGTCGCTCACAGGCCCAGCTCCCCACCGTCTCTGGCGCGCTGCCCTCCTCGCCTACCGACTTGTCCAACGCCTCCATCGCGCAGAACCGCAGCGTGACACTCAGCGGAAACGACTCGGAAGGCTTCCTCATCAATGGCCAGCAGTTCCGCATGGACTCCTCAGTGTTCAACACCCCCGCGAAGCTGAACACCGTGGAGGAGTGGACCATCACTAACGAGGCTGGCGAGGACCACCCCTTCCACATCCACACCAACTCCTTCCAGGTCATCTCGATCAACGGCGTACCCCAGTCCTTCGTCGGCCGCCAGGACACCATCCCGGTGCCCCACGCGGTCAACGGCGTGCCCGGCAAGGTGGTCATCCGCGTCCCCTTCTCCGACTTCACCGGCAAGGTCATGTTCCACTGCCACATCGCGGCCCACGAAGACAACGGCATGATGAGCTACATCAACGTCGTCGACTAGGACTTGTCCGATGGGTCGCGTGACGCTCCCGCTGGGCACTCGTTCCGTGGGACATGGGGCGGGGAGATCTTTCGGATGAAAAGTGGGCTCGACTGGAGCCGCACTTGCCGACGAATCGCGGGCGGGGTGGACGCTGGCAATCCCACCGCCGTGTGATCAACGGGATTCTGTTCCGGCAGCGGACCGGCCTCCCCTGGCGGGACCTGCCTCCCTGCTTCGGTAGCTGGAAGACGGTTCACGATCGTCATCGCAGGTGGTCGGCGGACGGCACGTGGGAGAGGATCCTGCGGGCCGTCCAGGCCGACGCCGATGCCGAGGGCCGGATCGACTGGAGCATGGTCAGCGTCGATTCCACGACTTGCCGCGCTCATCAGCACGCGGCTGGTGCCTCCACCCGTACCCCGAAAATCCCGGGTCGGCGCAGGAGCCCGGCGCGACGCCGTAATCGGCGTCACCTGCGCAGACGCCAGATCAAGCACACGATCCCGAGCCGAGAGACCAGCGGGCCAACCGCCGGCGCCGCGGCAGCCGAGGAGGCAAGGTCGGCGGAGCGGCTTTGGGCTGGAGCTGCTTTGGGGCGAGTGATCATGGCCCCGTAAGCTTGCGGCGCGTCGGGCAGTCTGTGGAACGGCGGCGGCGTGGCCGCCAACTCCCGGCTGCGCGTGCCGCGGCCCAAGCTGTGCACGGACAACGGCGCGATGGTCGCCGCGCTCGGCGCGGAGATGGTCGCCCGCAACGGACCGCCTCCGGCTGGGACCTGTCTGCGGACTCCTCGCTGCCGGTCACGGACCCGCACGTGCCCGCGCACGACCATGTGCACGAGGTCAACAAGGACAACCTGTACTCATGACCGTCGCGCTGATATAGGAGGCGCGGGCGGCCGAGGGCCGGGGCGCGGAGCTGCTGGACTGGGTCCGGTCCCGCGCCGTGGGACGGCACCCCGCTGCGCCGCGAGACCTTCCGCGCCCCGCAGGACCGCATCCTGGTCATCACCTGGCGGGACGCCCCCTACGACGCCGAGCTGCCCGAACTGCCCGAGCTCGACGGCAGTTTGGTCACCCGGGCGGTGCACCGGTGGCGGTTCGAGTCGCTGGGCTGAGCCGCCGCCCCTGCCGCCCGGCCGCTCCGGCGTCGAATTCGCGCCATTGTCGCGCCAATTCGGGGAGATCGCAAAGAGGAATCCTACTGGTTCGGTAGGAAACCTCGTCAAGGTAAAGGGTGGCAAAATTCGCAGGGGTGGCCTTGAAGCGCTTGCAATTCATCACCTAGGTTCCTGGCTTGGTTCATTCACCCGCCGATGACGCCGGCTCCGAGACCCGGACCGGCCGACCCTGGAGCGAGGATGCCCCACCCATCCGGCTCGCCCCTGTCCCTCTCCGACTTAGCCGAGTCCCTCGTCCACCACGACGAGATCTCCGCAGCCGCCCGCCTGCTGGCGGGACGCATCCGCCGCACTCCCGTGCTCCCGCTCGAGGGAAGCGAACTGCTACTCAAGGCGGAGCATCTGCAACTGCTCGGCTCCTTCAAGATTCGCGGCGCGCTGAACGCCGTCGCCGCCCTCTCCGAGGACGTCCGCGCCCGGGGAGTGGTCGCCTTCTCCAGCGGCAACCACGGCAAGGCCGTGGCCTACGCGGCTGGCCTGTACGGCATCAAGGCCACCGTCGTCATGCCGCACACCGCCCCCGCCGTGAAGGTCGACGGGGTGCGCGCGCTCGGCGCCAGCGTCGAACTGGTGACGCCCGAGCGGCGCGACGTGTACCCGTACGAACTCGCCGAACGCACCGGGGCGCACCTCGTCCACCCCTTCGACTCGCGCGCCGCGATCGCCGGGCACGGCACGCTCGCGCTGGAACTGCTGGAACAGGTCCCCGACGTCTCGGCCGTCCTCGTGCCGGTCAGCGGCGGCGGACTGCTCAGCGGCGTCGCCGCCGCCGTCAAGGCGCTGCGCCCGCAGGTTGCGGTCATCGGCGTCGAGCCGGAACTCGCCGGCGACGCCGCCGAGAGCCTGCGCCGCGGCGAGCGCGCCGTGTGGACAACGGCGGACGCCTACCGCACCTGCGCCGACGGGCTGCGCGCGACCACGCTCGGAACACTGCCCTGGGCGCACATACGGCGGCTCGTGGACGACATCGTCACCGTCTCGGAGGACGACATAACCGAGGCCCTGTGTTGTCTGGCCCGCCAGGGAAGACAGCTCGTCGAGCCGTCGGGAGCAGTGGCCCCGGCGGCTCTTCTGTGCGGCCGCCATGTGCCGCCCGCCACGGCGGGCCCGGTCGTGGCGGTCGTCTCCGGAGGGAACGCGGACCCCGCCCTGGTCGCCTCCCTGCTGACCGCACCGTCCTGAAATCGATCCAGACCATGTGACCGCACCGTCCTGAAATCGATCCAAATCATGGGGGAGCTTTGTCACCGCACGCTCGGACCTCGCTGCCGGCGGCATGCACGGAAGCGGAATTCGCCTACCAGTCCTTATCGTTCTACCGGGAGTTGATCGATCGTCACGGTCTCGCCGAGAACGGACGGCTTCGCCTGGCGTCGGAGAAGGAATTCCGCGCCCTGCCCTTCACCGGAAAGCCCGATTTCCGTCGCGGTTTTCCGGCCAAGGTGATCAACCCCGCGGAATCCCTGCCCGAACTGACCTACACCAGCAGCAGTTCCGGCACCACCGGGGACCGTCTGGTCACCGTGGTCCATCGGCCGCTCCTGGCCGAGCGCATGGCGGTCACCGCCGCCGCCCACCCGGCGCTCGGCGAGCGGCTCCTGGGCGCGGAGAACCGCCGAGTGGCCCGGCTCGCCGCGCCCAACTGCTCCGACGTGGAGTGCGCCACGCCGCTGTCCACCCGCGCCGACCGCACCCTGCCCGACGGAACCCTCGTCCTGTCCGTCTCCCACGACGTGCTCGCCACACCGGACGCGATGGTCGACCGGATGCTGGAGGAGATCACCGACCACGCGCCCGCCTGGCTCTACGCCGACCCCACCCACCTGGCCTTCCTCTGCCACCGGGCCCGCGCACGCGGCGTGACCCGCCTGCCGGTCCGGGCCGTCGTCCTGACCTACTCGCTGCTCACCTACGCCGCCCGCCGCGCGGTCACCGAGGCGCTGCCCGAGGACGCCGTGGTGGCGGAGGTACTCTCCATGTCGGAGTTCGGCTGGTTCGGGATCGAGTGCGCCCCCGGCGCGCGGCACCTGAACGAGGAGAACTTCCACCACGAGATCCTGCGCGAGGACGGCACCGAGGCCGGGCCGGGCGAGCTCGGCGAACTCGTCGTCACCAGCATCGGCGACCGGCTCTCACCGCACGTGCGCTACCGCACCGGCGACCTCCTGGAACCCGGCGGCGCCTGTGCCTGCGGAGCCCCGGGGCGCACCGTGGTCCACCACGGCCGCGCCTCCTCCCGCCTGCTCGACGGCCCCGGCGGACGTGCCGTGACACCCCGCCAGGTGGACGACACCCTCGCCGACGTGACCGGCGTACGCCACTACCGCGTCGACCAGAGCGAGCCCGGCACGGTCCGCTGCCGGATCATCACCTCCCCCGGCACCGACCCCGCCGAGGAGACCGGCGCCGTACGGGACCGGCTGCGCGCGCTGTTGCCGCACGTCGAACGCGTCGAGGTGGGCACCGTCGCCCACATCGAGGCCGAGCGGTCGGGCAAGTTCGCCACCTGCTCGGGACCGGGCCGGGTCCGCGAAGGAGCGCTGCTGTGACCGCCCTCGCCGACCCGCGTGCCGACTTCCCCCTGCTGCAGCGCACCGTGGACGCCGGACGCCTGGTCTACCTTGACAACGCTGCCACCACGCTCAAGCCGCACTCCGTCATCGACGCGATCGCCGGCTACTACGGCACCGTCGGCGCGAACATACACCGCGGCAAGCACATCCTGTCCGAGGAGGCGTCCGAGCGGTACGAGCAGGTCAGGGCCCGGATCGCGGAACGGCTGGGCGTGCCCCCGCGCAACGTGGTGTTCACGGCCGGCACCACCGAAGGCATCAACCTCGTCGCCGCCGGCCTGCCGCTGAAGGAGACCGACCTGGTCGCCCTGCCCGTCGACGCCCACCACTCCGCGCAACTGCCCTGGCGCGGGCGGTGCCGCACCACCTGGCTGGCCGCGGGGGAGCACACCACCGTCCACGAGGAGTCCTTCCAGGCCGTCCTGGAGAGCCGGCCCCGTGTCGTGGTCCTCACCGCCGCCTCCAACGTCACCGGCCACACGGCCGACGTGGACCGGCTCGCCGCCCTCGCCCACGAGGCGGGCGCCTGGACCGTCGTGGACGCCGCCCAGCTCGTCCCGCACCGGCTGCCGCGCGTCACCGCGGGCATCGACGCGCTCGCCTTCTCCGCGCACAAGATGCTCGGCCCCACCGGCATCGGCGTGCTCTGCCTCAGCGACCGGCTGATCGAGGCCATCACCCCCGACCGGCTCGGCGGCGGCACCGTCGACTGGGCCGACCAGGCCGGCTACCGGCTGCGCCGCGCCCCCTACCGTTTCGAGGCGGGCACCCCCAACATCAGCGGTGTCTACGGCTTCGGCGCCGCCTTGGAGTACCTCGACCGGACCGGCGCGGACACCGTCGTCGCACGGGACGCCGAGCTGCTCACCGCACTGCTGGAACAGGTGCGCGACCGGCCGTACCTCACGGCGCTCGGCGGGCTCGGCGACCGGGGACGCATCCCCGTGCTCACCGTCACCCTGCGAGGCGTACCCGACCCGTCGGCGATCGCCCGCGCGCTCAGCGACTCCTACGGCGTGATGTGCCGGTCGGGCCACTTCTGCGCCCAGCCGTACTTCACGGCCCACGACCACACGGCCGGGCTGCGGATCGCGCCGTACCTGTACAACACGCGCGAGGACATCGAGTACGCCTTCACCGCCCTGGACGAGGTCCACCGGCTGCTGGCGCGGAGCGTGTGACATGACCGAGCACACCGAGAGCTTCCACGAACGCTTCCGTGCGGTCGCGACCGCCGCGCCCGATCGCACGGCCGTGATCGGACCGGACGGCCGGCGCACCACCTACGCGGAACTGGCCGCGCTGACCGAGGCGGCCACCCGCTCCCTCGCCGCCCGGCTGCGCGCCGAGGACTGCGTGGTCGTGGAGGCCGAACGCTCCCCGCGCCACCTCGCCGCCATGCTCGCGGCCTGGCGGCTGGGCCTGGCCTACGTACCGCTGCGCGCCCACGAGTCACCCGCCCGGCGCGAGCACGTCCTGCGGCAACTCGCCGGCCGGGCCCTGCTCGTCTCCGGCGACGCCTCCGCCGCCCGCATCGGCCGGGTCGACCGGCGCCGGCACGGCGAGCTGCCCGAGCCGCTGCGCTGGCCCAGCGGCCAGGCGGCCTACGTCGTCTTCACCTCCGGCAGCACCGGCACACCCAAGGGGACCGTGCTCACCGCCGAGGGCTTCACCGCCCGGCTCGACTGGAGCCAGCGGTGCTACCCGCTCACCGCCGACGACGTGCTGCTGCAGCACACCGCGGTCTCCTTCGACTTCGCGGTGTGGGAGGCAGCGGCCGCCCTGCTGCACGGAGCCGCCCTGCTGCTCACCGAGGACGGCCCGTACACCGACCCCGAGGAGGCGGTGGAGTCGGCCGTACGGCACCGGGCCACCGTGGCCCACTTCGTCCCCTCGGTGCTCTCCCTGGTCGAGGTGTCCGGACTGCTCGCCGGGTGGACCTCCCTGCGCCTGCTCTACTCCGGCGGCGAGCAACTGCGCGGTACCCTCGCCCAGCGCGTGCTGCGCCAGGCCCCGCACACCCACCTGGTCAACCAGTACGGACCCGCGGAGACCTGCGTCGACTCCACCCACCACCCCTGCACCCCACCCCTGCCGGACGGCCCCGTGCCCATCGGCCGGGCCATCGACGGCACCCGGCTCACCCTGCTGCCGGTGCCCGGCCTCGGCCCGGACGCCGGGGAACTGCTCATCGGCGGCACCGGAGTCGGCTTCGGCTACCTGGACCCGGCCGACCCGGCCGGCGACCGCTTCGGCCACGACCGGCACGGCCGCACCTTCCGCACCGGCGACCTGGTGCGCCGGCTGCCGGACGGCGACCTGCTGTTCCTCGGGCGGGCCGACGACCAGGTGAAGGTCGGCGGTGTCCGGGTCGAGCTCGGGGAGATCGAGACGATCGCCGCCTCGTTCCCCGGCGTGACCGCCGCCGTCGCCCTGGCCGTGCCCGGCCCGGACGGCACCGCGCTCGACCTGGTGGTGGAGAGCCGCCGCGCCGATCTCGACGTACGAGCGCTGCGCGGCACGCTCACCGAACGGCTCATGGGTCCGGTGGCGCCGCGTCGGCTGCGCGTCGTCACGGCCCTGCCCCGCACCGCGGGCGGCAAGGTCGACCGGGCACGGCTGGCGGACGCACCCCGCCCGGCCGGCACGCCGCCGGCGCCCGGCGAACCCGCACAGGAGGCCTCCGTACAGGACACATCCGTACCGGTCCCTTCCGCGCCGGTCCCTTCCGTGCCGAGCCCTTCCGCGCCAGCCGCAACCGCCCACGCTTCCCGCGCACACGTCCAAGAGGAGATGCGTTGACTTCAGCGAACGACACCCGCGCCACGGATACCGCGGCCCAGGTGGCACAGGTCTGGACGGACGTCCTGGGCTGTCCCCCGCCCGGCGCGGACCAGCACTTCTTCGACGACCTGGGCGGCAACTCGCTGCTCGCCTACCAGGCGACCGTGCGGCTGCGCACGGCCCTGGACCGGCACGTGCCGCTCAAGCTGCTGTTCACCGCCCCGCGGTTCGCCGAGTACACCGCACAACTGGACGCCACCGCCGAGGAGGAGCAGCCCGCATGACCGACGGCTCGATCACCCTCGACGACTGCACCACGCACGGCACGTTCCCGCTGATCGTGACCGCGGACGGCGTCCGGGACGCCACCGGCTGGGCCGCCGCCCACGCCGAGCCGTTACGGACCGCGCTGCACCACTACGGCGCGGTGGTCCTGCGCGGCTTCCCCGTGCCGGACGAGCGCGCCTTCGAGGACGTCGTCCGCGCCCTGAGCGGCGGTTCCTGGGCCGAGTACACCGAGCGCGCCACCCCCCGCTCCCATGTGGCGGGCAAGGTGTTCACCTCCACCGAGTACCCGCCCGACCGCTCGATCTTCGTGCACAACGAGAGCTCCCACGTCCTGCACTGGCCCCGCCACCTGTACTTCTGGTGCGGCACGCCCGCGCAGGAGGGCGGCGAGACACCGGTGTGCGACACACGCCGCGTCCACCGCGCGCTCGACCCGGCGCTGCGCGAGCGGTTCACCTCCGAGGGGTGGATCTACCAGCGCACCTTCGGCACCGGCATCGGCTTCAGCTGGCAGTCCGTGTACGGCGTCGACACCTTCGAGGAGCTGGAGAAGTACTGCGCCGACCACAACATGGCGGTGCGCCGCGACGGCGAGACCGTGCGGGTGCGCTACCGGCGCTGGGCGGCGATCCGGCATCCGCAGACCGGCGAGGACAGCTGGTTCAACCACGGCGTGTTCTTCAACCGCTGGAACCTCGAACCCGAACTGCAGGAGTTCGCCGAGGAACTGGGCGAGGACACGCTGCCGTACAACACCCTGTACGGCGACGGCTCCCCGATACCCCGCGAGGTCATCGAGGAGATACGCGCCGCCTACGACGCCGCGACCGTCGCCGAGCCCTACCGGGCCGGTGACGTCATGGTCGTCGACAACATCGCCGTGGCCCACGGGCGCAGGCCTTACCGAGGGCAGCGGCGCATCCTGGTCACGATGACCGACCCCACCGACGGCACGGCCTTCGCGCCACCTGCCGTCGTGGCCACCCCCGGCTGGTAGCCGGACGGTCGCCCGGCGCGGAGCACACCGGCCCGCGCCGGGCGACCGCACCCGCAAACGAGTACGACGACAAGGGAAGAGCTTTCGTGAACATCGTGCTGTACGCCGTGATCGTGCTGTTCTGGGGCACGACGTGGATCGGCATCAAACTGCAGCTCGGCAGCGTGGATCCGGCGGTGTCGGTCGCGTACCGGTTTCTGCTGGCGGCCCTGTGCATGTTCGTGTGGACCACGGTCCGCCGGCTGCCGATGCGGTTCACGGTCCGCAGCCATCTGCGCTTCGCCCTCGTCGGCCTGCTGATGTACTCGACCAACTACGTGCTCTTCTACTACTGCTCGCAGCACCTCGTGTCCGGGCTGGTGTCGATCATCTTCTGCCTGTCGGTGGGCTTCAACATCGTCAACGGGCGCATCTTCCTCAAGCGGCCCATCTCCCGCACGGTCGTCCTCGGCGCGCTCGCCGGGCTGTGCGGTCTCGCCATGGTCTTCGCGGACGACATCGCCGGCACCGAGGCCGGCTCGGGGCTGGTGACCGGACTGCTGCTCGGGCTCGGCGCGACGCTGCTGTTCTCCTTCGGCAACATCGCCTCCTCCTGGAACCAGGCCCGCGCCGGCCTGCCGGTCGTGCAGTCCACCGCCTGGAGCATGCTGTACGGCGGCCTGTTCACCAGCCTGGGCTGCCTGGTGGCGGGCAACTCCTTCACCGTCGAGCCCTCGTTCAAGTACGTGGCCGGTCTGGTGTACCTGTCGGTGTTCGGCTCGGCCATCGCCTTCGTCACCTATCTGACGCTGCTGGCCCGGATCGGTCCCGACCGGGCGGCCTTCGCGACCGTCGTCTTCCCGCTGGTGTCCCTGTCGCTGTCGACGGTCTTCGAGGACTACCACTGGAGCCTGCTCGCCGTACTGGGCGTCCTGGTGGTCCTGTCGGCCAACGCGGTCATCCTGGGCGGGCCGCACCTGAAGGCCGCCCTCGGCCGCCTCCGCCCGGCCGGCGCCGACGCGGGTGCGAACGGCGCTGCGGTGCCGGCGGGTGAGCAGGCCGCCGTACCCGAGAGCGGGCCGGGCCGTGGCTGACGGCCGGCCGGGCGTCGCCCGGCGCTACTACCTGCTGCCCTACGCAGGCGGCGGCGCCGGGGCCTACCGGCGGCTGACGGAGCGGTGGCCGGACACCGTCGAGGCCGTTCCGCTGGGCTGGCGGCCGGCCGAGTACCTCGGCACGGGCGGCATCCGCCGGCTGGCCGCCGACCTGGCGCGGCGGGTGGCCGAGGACGAGGACCGCCGCCCGGCCGCGGGTTACGGCCTGTTCGGGCACAGCATGGGCGCGCTCGTCGCCTACGAGACCGCCGCCGCGCTGCTGGCCCTGGACTGCCCGCCGCCCGCGGTCCTCGTCGTCTCGGGCCGGGCGGCGCCCCAGTACGGCTTCCGCCCCGCCGTCGACCCGGACGTACCGCAGAGCACGGCGGCGTACCTGCGCTCGTGCGGCGGTGACCTGGCGGCGGCCGCTGAGGACCCCGAGTTCGTCGACCTGGTACGGGAACGGCTGCGGGACGACGTCCTGCTCGGCGGGGAGCACCTCCACCTGGACCGGCCGCCGCTGCCGCTGCCCCTCGTCGCCCTCGGAGGCCGCGACGACCCCCTCACCACACCGCGGGAGACGGCGGGCTGGCTGCGGCACAGCACCGATCCGGGCGGCCTGTGGATCTACCCGGGCGGCCACTGGTTCCTGTGGGACCACGTGCCGACGGTCGCGGACCGGCTGACGGCGGAACTGCACACCCGCACGGAGGCGAACACCCCGGCCGGAGAGCCGCACCGGCGCGGGTGAGCCCGCCGCGCCTACGGGGTTCGGGGGGCGGAGCCCCGGGGGTTCGCCCCCCGGGGCTCCGCGGCTCTTTCACGAGTCGGTGTCGACTGGTTCGGCGGTCGGTCGGCAGCGGACCACCGCGGCGGGGCCGTGGGGGGGCTGCGGGCCGGTGCGGGGCGGGAATGCGATCGCCGCCATGACAGCCCCGGGCCCGCCGAGACCCAGACCACAGGACGGTCCGGCCGGACCGCGAAGCTCGCCGAGATCGCGCGGGAAGCCGGCGTGTCGGCCCCGACAGTTTCGAAGGTCCTCAACGGACGCGCCGACGTCGCCCCGGCCATCCGCAGCCGTGTCGAGGAACTGCTGCGCACCCACGGCTACCGCCGCCGGCGCGCTGAGGCCAGCCGCTCGCCGCTGATCGACCTCGTCTTCCACGAGCTCGAGAGTGCCTGGGCGATGGAGGTCATCCGCGGCGTGGAGAACGTCGCCCGCGACGCCGGTCTCAGCGTGGTGCTCACCGAGAGCGCCGGGCGGCTCACCCCCGGCCGGACCTCGGCCGACCAGGTCGCCGCCCGCACGGCGTGATCCTGGTGCTCTCGGACCTCGACGAGTCCCAGCGGACGCTGCTGACCAGCCGGTCCGTCCCGTTCGTGGTGATGGACCCGGCCAGGCGCGGCCTTCAGCAGGACCGGACCACTCCAGGAGATCCACGACATGTCCGGCCTCGGCGGCAAGCCCGCCGCGCTTTCCGGCTTCGCGCACGCCCGCACCGTACAGCCCGGCTTCGAGCAGGCCGTCACCGCCCAGCTCACCCGCTTCTTCGGCCCGGCCGCCACCGCTCCCACCGCCCTGCACGTGCAGGACTGGAGCACGGAGCGCCGGACGTCCCCGTCCACGGTGCAGCGTCTCGCCGACTACTCGCTCGTCGGTCATTCCCTCCACCAGCGGCCAGCCCTCGACGGCCGGCTGCACTGCGCGTCCACCGAGACGGCGACCGAGTACGCCAGGCACGTCGAAGGCGCCCTCGCCGCAGGCGAAAGAGCCGCACGGTCGGTGCTGACGGCACTGAAGGACACCGACGTCCTGATCACCGAGCCCGCCCGGCTCTCCGATCCCGGCTGACGCCCCGCCCCACACACCGGCCTACCATCCACCGAACCCGATCTGGACCGTCAACCCCACCATGCCCGCAGCCCCCGCCCCGGAAGAGGACATGACCTCGCACGCACCCTCCCACGCGACGATCCACATACCCGATGCCGCTTCGTCACAGCGCCGCACCATTCGGGTCCTGGTCGCCGCGCAGATCCTCAGCGGCGCAGGTCTCGCCGCAGGCGTCACTGTCGGGGCCCTCCTCGCCCAGGACATGCTCGGCTCCACCACCCTCGCCGGCCTGCCCAGCGCCCTGTTCACGGCCGGATCCGCGCTCGCCGCCGTCGCCGTCGGCCGCATCTCCCAGGCGAGAGGCCGCCGTCCCGGCCTCGCCACCGGCTACCTCACCGGCGCCATCGGCTCGGCCGGCGTCATCACCGCAGCCCTTCTGGACAACCCGGTCCTGCTGTTCCTCGCCCTGTTCGTCTACGGCGCCGGCACCGCCACCAACCTCCAGGCCCGCTACGCCGGAGCCGACCTCGCCGCCCCCGGCCACCACGCCCGCGCGGTCTCCACCGTCCTGGTCGCCACCACCCTCGGCGGCGTCGCAGGACCCAACCTCGCCGCCCCCACCAGCAACTTCGCCGAGCACCTCGGCATCCCAAACCTTGCCGGGCCGTTCCTCCTCTCCGGCGCTGCTTATGCGTTGGCCGCGCTCGTCCTCGCCCTGTGGCTGCGGCCCGATCCGCTGCTCCTGGCCCGCTCCATCGCCAACGCCAATGAAGCTGACGCCAACCCGGCCGCCGCCGAAGCCACCGATGCGAACGAGGGTCGCGGAGGCGTGGTCCTCGCCGCCCTGGTCATGATCCTCACCCAGCTCGTCATGGTCGCGATCATGACGATGACCCCGGTCCACATGCACGACCACGGACACGGCACCGCCGCCTCCGGCTTCGTCATCGCCCTCCACATCGGCGCCATGTACCTGCCCTCACCCCTGACCGGCTGGCTCGTCGACCGCTACGGACGCATGAAGATCGCCGCCGTCTCCGGCATCACCCTGCTCGCCGCAGGTGTCCTGGCCGCCGCCGCGCCCGGCGACTCCGTCGCCCTCCTCGCGCTCGCCCTCGCCCTGCTCGGCCTGGGCTGGAACCTCGGCCTCGTCGCAGGCACCGCGATCATCACCGACACCGTGCCACTGGCCACCCGCGCCAAGACCCAGGGCATGGTCGACGTCTCCATCGCCATCGCTGGCGCCACCGGCGGCATGGCCTCCGGCATCATGGTCGCCGCCACCAGCTACCCCGCCCTCGCCCTTTCCTGCGGCATCCTCTCCCTCGCCCTCCTACCCGCCGCCGCCGCCACCGCCTACCGCCGATGAGCACCGTCAACGCCGGCATCCCCACGCCGGACATCACCGTCGACGGCGCCGGGCTGCTCTGCGTCACCCTCCTGCTGCGCCTGCGCAAAGAGATCGACAGCGCCGAGCCAGGCACCATCGTGCACGTCATCGCCACCGACCTCGCCGCACCGCTGGACCTCCCCGCCTGGTGCCACATGACCTGACCTGACCACCGGCGAGGTGCAGGCCCACTTGTCCGAGGTCTACGGTGCCGAGGTCTCCCGCCAGACCATCTCCACCATCACCGACAAGGTCCTCGAGGGCATGGCCGAGTGGCAGAGCAGGCCCCTCGACGCCGTCTGTCCGGTCGTCTTCATCGACGCCATCCACGTGAAGATCCGCGACGGCGCGGTCGCCAACCGGCCGATCTACGTGACCCTCGCGGTCACGGTTGAGGGCCGGCGCGAGATCCTGGGTCTGTGGGCCGGCGACGGCGGCGAGGGCGCCAAACACTGGCTGCATATCCTCACCGAGATCAAGAACCGCGGCGTGAACGACGTGCTGATGTTGGCCTGCGACGGCCTGAAGGGCCTGCCCGAGGCGGTGGAGACCGTCTGGCCCCGCACCATCGTGCAGACCTGCGTGGTGCACCTGCTGAGGAACTCTTTCCGCTATGCCGCCCGTCAGGACTGGGACAAGATCGCCAAGCGCCTCAAGCCCGTCTACACGGCTCCGACCGAGGAAGCCGCCCTGGAGCGGTTCGCGGAGTTCGCCGACGCCTGGGGTCGGAAGGATCCGGCGATCGTCAAACTGTGGGAGAACGCCTCGGAGGAATTCACTCCCTTCCTGCAGTTCGACACCGAGATCCCCAGGATCGTCTGCACCACCAACGCGATTGGCCGCGTGGGATCCGCTTGTACGAGCTCGACCTGCCGCCGGTCTTCGAGTTCAAGCACCGTGTGCTGGCGGCGGAGTCCGCCGTAGCGCGCTGCGACAGAACGGCCCTTCCCGTGGACCTGCTGCATACCGCCTGGGCCGATCGGCTGATCGACGCGGGGTTCAACCCGGCGCAGCCAACCGCCTGGGGTGTCGAAGGCCTGCTGGTCTATCTCACCGAAGAGGAGGCGGCCGGGCTGCTCACCACGGTCGGTGAACTGTCCGCCCCGGTCAGCCGGCTCGTCTTGGAGCGGGGACGCAGCGGGCAGACCGTTCTCGACGATCCGTCGGTCGCGCACATCACCTCGCTGTGGAAGGGCGCCCTGGGTTCGAGGACCGCCGACTGGCTCGGCGACCACGGCTGGCACACCCGGATCCATCCACTGGACGCCGTCGCTGACCACTACGGCCGGCCAACAGCCAATCCGTCCGGCACTGGCTTCATCACGGCCGTACGCGGCACGAGCCAAGCGTTGTCCTAGCTCACCGAGCGCCTGTTCCGGCCGGCCTGTTCCAGCCGGTTCACCGTGGTTCTTGGTCCGTCGGTCAGCGGCGAGCCCTCCCTGCTGTGTGCGGGCCCCGCCCCCGGCCTGCGCACAGCGGAGCCGGCCGGGCCGCGGCCGCGGCCGCCGCCGAACGTGTGCTCATCCCGGCGAGCCTCGCCTCCGCGATGGCGCCCACCCTGCGGCACGCTGTCCGGGTTACGCGTGCCGCCGGAAGCGACCCCTGTCCTACGGGAGCCAGGAAGAGGGACGAAAGCCCAGTTGACGATTGCTGCGCGGTGCGGCGCGCTCCGGCCGTCGTCGGGGCCGGTCAGGCGCAGCCGCGCCGCCAGTTCCAGCCGATGAAGGTGTGACGCAGGTTCACCTCGAAGTGGCACAAGGCGGTGCCGTCGGCCTTGAGGTCGACGTACGAGTGGTGGGTGTTGGCGTACCAGGCCCCGGTCGCGTCGAAGATTCCGCGGTAGGTGAAGTCCGCGTGTGCCTCGCTGCGGGAGGCGGGGCAGCCGGTGGCGCAGTCGACGCCCTCGGTGGCCGACTTCCGCGACCAACCCGCATCCCACGGCTCACGGTTCCACTGCTGGCTGGCGCCTGCGCCCGCGCTCACGACGCGACCGCCTTCGGTGGCCCAGTGCGACGTCAAGTACAGGGCGGTCATGCGGATATGGCAGCAGTCGTACATCTCGTTCCAGCTGGAGAGCCGATGCCAGCCGCTCTCGGTGTCTTTGGTCCCGGCCCCTGCCGCGGTTCCGCCGGCCCGGCCGAGCGGCGTCAGCCGCACCTCACCGAGCCGTGGCCTGCAGTCCACGCCGATCGAGACCTCCTGCTGTACGGCCATACCCACGGGCGGTGCGGGCAGTGAGCCCGTCAACCGCAGATCGCCACAGGAGCGGTCGGCCCGTGCCCCCTCGCCGGCCGCGGACGCCGGAACGGCCGCGAAGGAGAGCAGAACGGCGACGAGCGCTGAGCGACAAGCGATTCGGATATGCACGTCTCGTTTCTTCCTTCAGCTGCTGACTCAGTCCGATGCCCACGAGCGGCACCTTGTGAGGGCTCGTGCGCAGTACGTCCGTGATCTGCCCGGCAGATCGAGGAAGCACAAGGGCCCGTCTCTCCCATCGAGACGGAGTTCATACCTCACCAGCAACTACCCGACCGCGCATGTCCCTTGGAACAAAGCTTCTGAGCCAATCCGCTACATTCTCGACGCTCCGCAGTCCTAGTGAGATACACAATGGGCGCCGTCAGCGCGCTTCGGCCCCTGACACAACACAGGGGCAGACTCAGGGGGTCTGATGAAGATGCGACTGGTCTGGGGGGCCGCTGCGGCGGCCGCCGCAGCCATCGCGGCGCGGGCAGCGGCCGGCCGGATCGAACGTCGGCCGGATCCAGTCCCCTACGAACGGCTCCGCCGCGAGCCCGAGGGCGAGGAAGTGCTGCTCTCTCGCCCCGACGGGACGGTGCTGCGCACCCTCGTCGCGGGTGACGGGCCACCGGTGGTACTGGCCCACGGATACGGTGTCTCTCTCCTGGAGTGGAATCTGGTGCAGGCCACCCTGGTGGCGAGCGGTCACCGTGTCATCGTCTTCGATCAGCGCGGCCATGGACGGTCGACGTTCGGCACGGACGGCATCGGCTCCGGACCCATGGCGCAGGACTACCTGGCGGTCCTCGAACACTTCAACGTACGCGACGGGGTGCTCGTCGGGCACTCCATGGGCGGATTCCTCGCGCTTCGTGCCGTGCTCGACCACCCCGGCGTCGCCCGGCGGCTGCACCGTCTGGTGCTCTTCGCGACCTGGGCGGGCCGTATCTATGACGGAGCGCCGCACAACCGGCTGCAGATCCCGCTGCTGGAGACGGGCATCCTCCAGCGGCTGGCACGGACCCGCACGGGCGGAATCCTCTTCGGAGCCGCTCAGTGCGGAACACACCCCTCTCCAGCGACGATCGCGGTCTTCCTCGAGGTCTTCCTCCACCAGGACCACCGCTCCCTCGTGCCGGTCGTGCGGGCTTTCGCCCGCGAGGACCGCTACCCTCGTCTCACCGAGATCACGGTCCCCACCGTCATCATGGTCGGCTCGGCCGATCGCAGCACACCCCCCAGCCACGCCAGGCGCCTGGCCACCGGAATACCGGGCGCACGGCTGGTCACCGTGCCGGACGCCGGACACATGTTGAACTGGGAGGCCCCGCACGCCCTGGTGCAGGCTGTCGTCTCCCTGCACAAGGCTTCTTGACCAACCTGACGGAGCAACAGGATCAGACGGAGGCCGCCCTCACGCCCGCAGAACTGCGAAAAGCCCAGCCAAGTTCGACACCGCACCTCAAACGGCAAACCGAGCTCGTTTCTTTAACCTTTCAACTGTTGTAGGGCGACCGCCTTGCAGCGCACCATGACACCGAGGTCGTCAGTGCTCTCCCGTCGCCGACTAGGGCCTGTCTCTTTGACCCGCTCTGGCGTCGCTGGTGCCGTCGCATGAGTGACGAGCTTGGGTCACCCGGTGGGCTTGACGGCGTGTCCGGTCACAGTGAGCCCGAGCCCGATGATGAGGGTCGTCCATGAGACGAAGGCCAAGCTGGAGACCATGAACAGCATGCCGATTCCCCAAAGTCTGGGGTTGCGTACTGTTCTGCCGAGCCATCGTCCAGGCACTCGGTTGCAGATCAGGGCGTAGATACCGAGCCAGGCACCGGTCATCCCCAGAACTGCCATGGCGACGAGCACAAGCGTCAAGAGTTCACCGAAGGCCATCGTTCCCCCCAAGTTCGGCTGCTGCAAAGCTACTCGTCGGGTCACGCGAACGGGTCAACGGGTCCTGTTGCGGGACTCGTGAGGGGCGCGTGTCTCCCCAGTGGGCTGGACAGTTGATCGGATATGTCCGTCCGGCTAGTGATCAGTGATGCGATGTGGGACCGGATCGAGCCGCTGATGCCGGCCAATCCGCCCCGGGGCCGACGGTGGGCCAACCACCGTCGCACGCTGGAAGCCATCGCGTGGAAGTACCGCACCTGCTCGCCATGGCGGGACCTGCCTGCCGAACTCGGCCCCTTCCAGACCGCTCACAAACGCCTGATCAGGTGGGCAGTCGACGGCACCTGGGAGAAGATCCTCGCCGCGGTCCTGGCCGCGGCCGACGCCGATGCCGACATCGGCTGGACCGTGTCGGTCGACTCCACCGTTGTCCGGGCCCACCAACACGCCGCCGGAGCCCCCAAAAAGGGGCATTCTGCGGAAACGAGCCGACCGACCACGCGCTGGGGCGCTCCCGTGGCGGGCTGAGCACCAAGATCCACCTAGCGGCGGACAGTCGTGCACGACCCCTGGCTCTGACCGTCACCGCGGGCCAGGCCGGTGACGCGCCCGCCTTTGAGACGGTCATGGCGCGCATCCGCGTGCCGAGAACCGGTCCCGGCCGGCCCCGGACCCGCCCCGTCATGGTCCTGGCGGATCGCGCCTATTCATCCCGTTCAATCCGCAGCCACCTGCGCCGCCGCGCGATCCGCGCGGTCATCCCGCAACCGTCCGACCAGATCGGCCACCGCCTGCGGCGAGGCCGTCGAGGCGGCCGCCCACCCGGCTTCGACGTGGACGCCTACAAACAGCGCAACACCGTCGAGCGGTGCATCAACCGCCTCAAGCAGTGGCGCGGCCTCGCCACACGGACCGACAAGCTCGCGATCGCCTACCAAGCCGCTCTCCACCTCGCCGCCATCCTCATCTGGACACGGCGATAACGACCAAAGAGACAGACCCTAGTACTGCAACGGTGTCTACCGTGACTGCTGGCCAGGTTCGTCGTTGTTGTGGTTATGGGTGGGGACCTTGCTGATGTGCGCGTGTGGGCGAGTGAACTGGATGCTGTGCACGGGCGGTTCGTGCACCGGTTCAACCGGTCCGAGCCGCGGGAGTCGGCGCTGGCCTATATGCGGGGCCTGATCGCTCCGTTGCAGCGCAAGAACGGCTGGACACTGGCCGAGGAGGCCGGCCATGCCGGGCCGGACCGCATCCAGCGGATGTTGAACCGGATCGAGTGGGACGCCGACGAGGTCCTCGACGACGTGCGTCGGTACGTGGTCGACAACCTCGGTGACCGGGAGGCGGTGCTCATCGTCGACGACACCGACTTTTTGAAGAAGGGCACGCGCTCGGCAGGGGTGCAGCGGCAGTATTCCGGCACCGCGGGCCGCACGGAGAACTCCCAGATCGGTGTCTTCCTCGCCTATGCCACCGGCCGCGGACGCACGTTGATCGACCGGCGGCTCTATCTGCCCACGTCGTGGACGGACGACCGTGAGCGGTGCCGGCGGGCCGGCATCGGCGACGAGGTCGCATTCGAGACGAAGGTGGCCATGGCCAAGGCGATGGTCCGCAAGGCGATCGCCGACAGGATTCCCTTCACCTGGGTGACCGCGGATGCCGCCTACGGCTTCAGCAAGGGCTGGCGCTTCGAACTCGAGCAGGCCGACGTCTTCCACGTCATGGCCACCACCCGGCACGACACCGTCGTCACCCGCTGGGCACTCGACCACCCCGTCCACGATCTGTTCCCCGGCCTGCCACGGCAGAAGTGGAAACGCCGTTCCTGCGGTGAAGGCGCCCACGGCCGGCGGATCTACGACTGGGCCCGCGTCGAGGTCAGGCCCTGGCACCGCGAAGACCGACTGGGTCATCGCCCGCCGCAGTGTGAGCAGGCCCGAGGAGATCTCCTACTACATCGCCTACTGCCCCGCCGACACCACGCTGGACGAGCTGATCCGCATCGCGGGCAGCCGCTGGGCTGTCGAGGAATGCTTCCAGACCGCGAAGCAGGAGTGCGGCCTGGACGACTACCAGGTCCGCCGCTATCCCGGCTGGCACCGCCACATGACCCTCGCCATGGCCGCCCACGCCTGCCTGACCGTCCTGCGGGCCCGCCAACTGGACACCGAGAAAGCAGAAACGGATCCTCCCAACTCATCCACCTCAGCCTCGCCGAGATCCGACGCCTGATCACCCGCCTCACCGACCGCCGCCCGACCCCCATCGACCACGTCCTGCACTGGTCGACATGGCGTCGACGACGCCAGCACCAAGCCCGCCTCAGTCACTACAAACGACGCGGACACAGCCCCTGAAAACTGCCCAGCACTCAGGACAGACACCGTTGCAGTACTAGAGCAGTTGGCTGTGGCGGCGGCCATCATGGCGGCTCCGGCGGCGATGAACCCTAGCCCCCGCCTGGACCTCGGCCTGCGTCTGGCTCAGCGCACTGCACATCCAGCACCTCGTCGTGACCCGCGCCCACCAGCCCACCGACCGCCGCCTGCGTCCCGCGTCCGCGCCGACGCACCGAAGGACGCCGTCCAGGCTCCTGGTGCGCTGGGCACCTCCGGTCGTGGAGAACACGGCCCCTTCGGCCCCTGGCCCGACTCCACGGAGCCGGAGGACAACGCCGCCCCCGTACGGACGAAGCCGGAGTCATGCTGGGATGAAGCTCAGCCACCAACCTGCCCACGCGCACCGGTGGGCGCATCGGCAGCCTGTCCGCGCTGATCCGCGCAGCCGCGCTCCTGGACGGCACCGAGAAGATCACGAAGAAACAGCCGTCCAACTCGACTATCTCGCTGAGCAGTACGCACCGCCCCCAGCCGAGCAGGCCCCGTCCGGCCACTCCCCGACGGCCGCCTGAAAAGGGTTGTCCTTGTCTTTCTTATTCCTGGCCCACTGTTCGACGCGTCCTCATCTGCGGGCACCCACCGGCCGCTTGAAAGCTCACCCACCAGACCAAGTTCCTGTCCTCACCTGCCCAAGACCGCCCGGCCTCGGGCGCCATCCGCACAACACCTGTCGAAGGCGAGACGACCCATCAAGCGGCTTGACACCCTGGCCGCAGGGGCCGGGCGTACGGCTCGGGTGTGGCCGTGGTGGATCATCGTCAAAGTCGTGCGGAAGGTGTCGTGGACGTTCAAACGGGATCCCCGCCAGCCGTGCTGAGCAGGTACTTCCCATCGACAAGCGGTCCGGCGGGGTCGAAGATCTGCTTGTGACTGATGACGATCTCATTCTCGCCGCGCGCGAGGAGGTAGCCGGCCGCGAACTGCCGGAGCCCGCCGCCGTGGCCGATGTGGCCGCGGCGGAGCTGCTGGTGGGACACCCGATGCCCCCACTCCTGCGGCGGCTGTATCTCGAAGTGGCCAACGGTGGCTTCGGGCCGTGGGACGTGGTGTCTCTGACCGATACCGGCGACTGGTTCAGCGACTGCGCGGATATCGCGGAGGCGTATCGGGACTTCGCCGATCCCGACAGCCCGCTGCCGCCAGGGATCGTCCCGCTCATGGACCGGGGCGGCGCAATGTGGGCGCTGATCGACTTCAGAACGGCCGACGGTCAGATGTGGGACTGGGACCCCAATCTGTGCTGCACGGAGCACGCCTTGGCCCCGCTCGGACCGTCACTGGCCGAGTGGCTCGGCGACTGGCTGAGCGGCACCATGCCTGACGGCCCCTACCCCCACCGCGAGCAGGCCGCCAGAGACTGCCCCGCGCGCTGACACACCCAGCCGTCACATTGCTGGCCTTGTCCCACAACCAGTGAAGACGCTTACCCGCCCTTTCAACCTGCGCACCGATACCCCGTCCCCTGCAGATCAGCAAACCAACAGCCCCCACCACGCATACGAAACACGCCTGGCTACTCAACTCGCCTCAACCACACCAGACGGGCCGGAGCGGATGTCAGGGGAGCGCGAGCACTGCGGCGATGGTGGAGCGAAAATTCTGGTCGTCGAGTACGGCCCGGTAGTCCCGGTAGTGGGAAAGCCGCGAATCGCGGGCCTCGATGAGGCGCAGTGCCCGCCGTGCGGCCGGCGTGACCGTGCCGATGCGCAGAAAGCCGCGCAGTGCCTCGGCCAGGTCGCCGTAGCGGTCGTCGTCCCCCGTGAAGCGCACGACGACCTGCTCCAGTACCGTCAGGGTGGCACCCGGATCGCCGGTGATCGCCCACAGGGCAACCGCCGCCGTCGCCCTCCCGTAGTCGGCGTTCTCCATGACCTCACGCACCCGTCCGACGTGCGCTGCCGCGGCGGGGCCGAAGTCGGACAGGAGGAGGACCGGTCCGTGCGGCGACGCCTGCTCGTCGTGCAGCGCCTCGCCCAGGAGTCGCAGGGCGGTGCCGTCGTCACCCCCCGCGATGCGCCACGCGGCCCACGCGGTCCTGTAGTGGTTGCCCGGGTGGTCGAGGACGACCGCATCGCGCACGGCGGACGCCGTTGAGGCGGCAGCGGGGCCCATCGCCAGCAGCACGTCGACCACGCGCATCGAATACCGCGTGTCCTTCAGGAGCGGCAGGACGACCGGGAGCACGGGCAGCGCGTCCGGCCCCCACTTTTCGGCGACGTGCAGCAAGGTGCCCATGATCTCGCCGTGGGCGCCGTGACGTTCGTGGTCCTGCCGCACCTCCTCCAGCAGCGCGGGCAGGAGGACGTCGGCGTGCTCGCGCAGCGGCGCGAGGACTTCGTGCATCTCCGGCCGGCGCGGATCGCCCGCCACCCAGCTGCGCCCGAACTGCTCCCGGTAGGGCGCCCAGAGCGACTCGACCAGGCCGGGGAGGCCGCGGGGGTCGCCGAGCCGGACCAGGGCCCAGCGTGCGAAGTCGCCGACGGTGGCCTCGATCCAGGAGATTTCGTCGGTCCCGGGATCGTCGAGCAGTGCCGCCAGGCGGTCGGCGTACGGGCCGGAGTCAGGCGCGAGCATGGCAAGGAGGTGCGCGGCTTTGAGCCGCACGCAGTCGTCGGCACAGTCCAGCAGCCGTGCCGCGAGGGGCAGCACCGTCGGTGCCGCGGAACGCCGCAGCACCAGGTGCCGCCACGCCTCGTCCAGGACGACCCGGCGCAGCCCGTCGTCCGCAGTCCGTTCCGCCGCCTCGGCCAGCCGGGTCACGAACGACAGGCCGGCCGGGGCGTCGTGGTCGAGGAGTCCGGACACCCATGCGGCGACGTCGTCACGGGTGAAGGGGATCTCGACGTCAGGCAGCCACCAGATCTCCTCGAACCGGGGCCGAACGGCCGGATCGGCGAGGACGTCCAGCAGCAGGTCGGCATGCCGGAGGGGAGCGTCGCGGTCGAGGGACGCCCGGGCGATCACGGCCGCCACCTTCATCACCGGCTCGTCGTCGCGCAGCACCCGACTCAGCACCGCCTCCACCGCGCCGGTGAAGTGGTGCCGGCTGCCGGGAGACCCGGTCTCGGGGGCGCCGGTGGTCGTCGCGGCACGGGTGCCCAGCGCCAGCAGGAGGGGCAGGCGTACGGCCGGGTGCGTCTCGGCGTGCCACCGGCCCAGCAGCTCGTCGTCGTCCGCAAGGAGGAGGGCGGCCCGGCGAACGTTCGGCAACGGGTCCGCGAGGAGCGCCGTGATCTTGTCGCCCTGACGCCGCCACTCCTCCCGCCACGTCGCGTGCGTGCCCTGCTCAGCGGTCTCGCGCGCCGCACCGTTGAGGGCGGCGAGCAGTTCGACGAGAGCGACTCGTGCGCCGTTGGCTGGGTCGCAGGCGAGCGCCGTGAGGAACGGCAGGGCCGCGGCCGCGGCCGACGGCAGCCCGCCTCCCGGGACGAACAGGCAGGAGTACAGCGGGTGGCAGTCCTCCTCCGTCGCCGCCGGGCCCCGCCTGACCAGGCGGCGCAGCGCCCGCGGGACCTCCTCGACCGGATGATGTTCCGGCAGGCCTGTCCGCAACCGACTCCAGTCCACCGCGTCGACGGAAGTTCCCGTCACTCCCCCCCCCCCCCGTAAGTGCGCTGTACGTCAACCTGTTGACATCCTGGCATCGACCCGACGGGGTGATCACTCCGGTTTTTTCTCGATCATGTTCGAGGCCCGGACTGTGCCATGGCACCCCCCGTGGTCGGCTCGTAGCCGATGGCAGGTCAGAAGTCGTACGGTTTCCTGATGTTCCAGTTCAGTACGTCTGCCTCGTTCCAGCTGAACTGCGGCTTCTGGCCCTTGGTGTCGACGGAGTAGAACGGGCCGTTGTGACCCTCCGTGCCGCGCAGCGCGATGGCGAACGACTGTGCCGTGTGGTTCTTCGAGCCGTAGTCGAAGAGGTTCACCGCGCTGTATGCCTTGTCTCCGGGCCGGAGGACGATGTGCTTGTCGCCGCCCGGGATGTCCTTCTTCGAGTGGGGCAGTGCGGCGCTGTCGACGTCTCCTCCGAGCTTCACGGCCGGGTACGAGGTGATCCAGCATGGCTTGGAGCCCTCGTTCGATGCGGTGACCAGCAGGTGGTCGCCCTGCTGTCCGGCGAATCGGTGCACGGCGGTGACCAGCAACTCGTCTCCGCGGCACGGTCGGGCGTCAGCCGTTGCAGCCGTTGTGCCCTTGCCCGCGCCCTCGCCCGTGCCGCTGGAGGGGGTCGCCGAGGAAGGTGTGCCCTCCTTGGCCTTTCCGCCGCTGCTGGGCTCTGCCGCGCTGCCCATGCCGTCCCCATCGGACGCGGGGCGGCTCTGCGCGGTGCCGGCGGTGTGGTTGCCGCCTGCCGGCTGCGAGCCGTCGTCGGCGCCCCCGCAGGCGGTCAGGCCCAGTGCCAGCGCGGCGGTGACGGCGGCCAGGGAGGCCGAACGGGCGGTACGGCGGGCACGGTGCGTGGTCATGATGAAAGCTCCCCCATGGTTGCCGGGACGCGGCACCTGCTCTGCTTCCGCCGAGCGACCGGCCGCATCCGCTGTTTCGCTGCATCCCGTGAGATGACGCCGCGACGGGCATCGTTCACTCCGGTCTGTCCGCATTTGGTAACAGGCAACGGGGCAGGCACACCGGTT
Source organism: Streptomyces sp. NPDC049915 (assembly GCF_040656475.1). Lineage (NCBI taxonomy): Bacteria > Bacillati > Actinomycetota > Actinomycetes > Kitasatosporales > Streptomycetaceae > Streptomyces > Streptomyces sp. NPDC049915. Next base: position 70,525 of record NZ_JBFAMH010000024.1, on the reverse strand, counting down.
CTTGCCGCCGCCGCCACGCTGGTCGCTCACGTGGCAGCGGCGGCCGTCACAGGGAGGACCACCGCCGCCCCACCCCCGCTCGCCGGCCTCACAGACCGGGCCCGTCCCGCCTGGGAGGTCAGCCCAGGCTGGGTGCGTTCTCGCGGGACGTGGTGAGGCGGGTGGGCCCGGCAGCGTGGAGGCGCTCCAAGTAGGCATGCGCCGCGCACACGGCCCGACCAGGCATGTCACTTTCCTGCCAAGGTGAGGGCGGTTCGTCCGGTCGGGCATTCCCGGCGCATACGCTCCCTCCCGACACGTTCGAGGGAAGGTTTTGAATTACGCAACCGAATCACGCTCGGGGCCGTACTCGCCACTGCGGTCCTGTCCTGACGGCCTGCACGGCCACCACGGCCAGCGCGGCCGGGGCCGCACGGGACGCCTCACCGGCCGCCTCGAAAGACTGCGGTGCCGTGCGGCTGACGGGGTCGTTGCCCGCGCCGCCGGCCAGCATGGCCGTGCAGCAGCGGGTCACGATCGGCGAGGACTGCAAGCCGGTGCTGGGGGGCGACGTGCGGCTGGTGCCGGCGTAGAAGGAGGACCGCGGCGCCGCCAGGACCCTGACGGCTCCGGCCGCCACGGCGGCCGGCGAGGGCCACCGCGCGCCAGTTCAAGAGCTGGAACGAGATGTTCGACTACTGCAACATCCGGATGACCGGGCTCTACACGAACTCCCACTGGACGGCGGATGTCGGCAATGGCTACTTCGTTGACCCGGCAGCCGAAGTCCTTCTGCGGTTCAAGCAGTACGGCACTGTCAATGCCGGCGCGGACGAGAAGGACGGGGGCCTGGTGATCGGCTCGAACGGTGGCGGCCTGTCCTATGTCGTCGGCCCTGGCGGAGTGATCTACCGGACGCGAACGGCGTCGCTGGACGAACCCGAGCTCGACCAAGTAGCTGATGACCTACGGCAGTTTCTCGAGCTGCTGGAGCGATCCCTGACACGGTTCGTCGCCACCAGCGAGCCGGGATGCCTGTGATTACGGGACTTCCCAATGCTGATGCCAAGCGGCGACTGCCACGGGGAGTGCAGCCTTGTCGCACTGTCTGTCCCGGATCATCGCCCACAGAACGTTGACGCGTCGGCGGGCAAGGGCGAGGAGGGCCTGCTTATATCCCTCCCCCTCGCTCCGCTTTCGCTGGTAGTACGCCCTGGAGGCGGGGAGCACTTGAAGCTTGCCAGCGCAGACAAGTACATCGCCCGTAGCAGCCCGCGGTGATAGCGGCGGGGTCTGTGCAGATTGCCACTGACGCGGCCGGAATCGCGTGGCTGCGGGGCCAGGCCGGCGAAGCCGGCCAGGCGGTCAGCACTGTCGAAGGCGTTCATGTCCCCGACCGTGGCGGCGATGAACTCGGCGTCGAGCCGGGCGCCCCTGCCTCCTCGACGACCTTGGACCTGGCGCTGGGGCGGACGCGGTCGAAGAAGGGGTGGGTGAGGTATTCGGTGTCATAGACGAAGCCGGGGTCCACGACGTACTTGAGGAAGCTGTCGACGATCTTGCGCCCCTGGCTCGGAAGATGGATGAGCACGGCTTCCAGCGCGGCCGCGAGGTGGGCGCGGGCGTACTCCATCGTCGGTTCGTAGAGTTCGCCGAGGGGTCGGATGGACGGGTGCGCACACAGGTGGCGGTCGTCGCGGATGCGCTCGAGCTGCTTGCGCTGGGTGAAGTCGATCAGTTCGAGCTTCTCCGCCGTGTCGAGCAGGGTCCTCTCCAGGGTGAGCATCGATCTGGCGTGGATCCTGGCAGTGGCGCAGCAGATCCCGGGGGACCCTCAAGTCGTCGACTACGGCGTGCCCGTGGCAGCGGAAGCACGCCACCGGGCCGAAATCCTTGACCACGAGGTCTACCCCGAACCCCATCACAAGGCCGCGGCGCTGCTGTGCGAGCTGGCGAGAAACCCGAGTCTCGAGATGAGGAACCTGCTGTTCGCGGCAACCGTGACCGCGGCCTACCTGTCGGCGTGCGGCCTTCCGGTGAGCCCTGGCCTGGACACTGTGCTCCCGCTGGCCCGCGCCGCCCGGGATGGACTCCCTGTGCGCGAAGTCGCCGCCCAGATCAAGACCTGGACGAGCTGATCGAGCGGCCGCTCATCCCGGTACGGAGCCAGGTCAGGTCCCAGATCGTCGACAAGCGTCACCCCGGCCATCCACATGCGTGGTCAAGGCCGCAGTTGCCGCGACCGCAGCACTACGCAGGGCCGGTCACGCGGCAGAGGGTGCCTCACTGCTTTTCGAGCCGCCGACGAAATTGGTCACCAGCGCGCGGATCCGGGAGCGGAGCTCGGACCACTCTTCGCTGGTTCGGTGATCCGCCTCCATCTGCTCAAGCACCTTCTGGAAGGACAGCAACGCAACGCGGCCGCGGCGACGGCTCAGCGCGGTCCTGGCCTCCTGTAGTAGGGGCTCCCTGGTATCCGCGCCCTCAGCGCGGCGGTGCAGAGCGGTAATCCGGGGAAGGATGTTGAGGTCGCCCCGAATTCGGACGAGCTGTCGCTCGGACCATATGCCGACCGCGGCTCGTCTGCCCTTCCAGAGCGCGCACCCGACACCAGCGCTCCACATCGAAAGCATCACGATGCGGACGGCCGACGTTGAAGGCTGCGGGATCAACCCGGTGCTGAGGAGCATTCCGTACGGCCCCTGGGCCAGCCCTATGGCCATGCACCACTGCAGAGCAGTAGCGGCCACGGGCACGTCCGCTTGAGGCCAGTGACGCTCAACTGCCGTTCAGGGTTCTCGGAGTCGAAGCGGCTGGCCCGCATCTCCGAACCCGGAAGGACGACAACGACCTTCGCTTGATGATCGCGCGAGGGAGGTCGTGTCGTGGCCGCTATGAGTATGGAATGGTTTTATTCACGCGTTGGGACAGCGGACGTTCACGACGTTCAGCGGCGTTCTGATGGTGCCGTGTTCGATGTTCATGGGAGGTGACAGCACCAACTCAGGGACGCTGTCGGCGGCTGGCGTCTCCGACTGTTGAGAGGCGGCCGCTCAGATCGCATGGGAGCACGGAGGGGTCAGGTCGCGATGCCGCTCATCGGCGTCAGGACGCGTGAGGTAGCTGCAGTCCCCGGAGAAGGAGAGCGACCAGGCGTCGGGGGTCGTAGCGGGGGTCGGCGTCGCGTCCGACGCAGAGGTTGCCGATGCCGCGCATCAACTCGTATGGCTGCGTACCGGGCCTGATGTCACTGGCCTCGACCGCAGCGTCGAGCAGTTGGGCGCAGACGGGCAGCAGGCGGTCCAGGAAGTAGGCGTGCAGCGCGGCGAATCGGTCGTGGTCGGACTGCAGGGCGTCGGCGAGTCCGTGCTTGGTGACGAGGAAGTCGACGAAAAGGTCGATCCACTGGCGCAGTGCGTCGAGCGGGGAGTCGGCACTGGCCAGCAGGTTCGGGCCGGCCTCGGCGCATGCCTCGATCTGATGGCGGTAGACGGCCGTGACGAGGTCCGCCCGGGTCGGAAAGTGGCGGTAGATCGTGGCCATCCCGACGCCCGCCCGGGCCGCGATCTGGCGGATCGGCGCATCGACGCCGGAGGTGACGAACACCTCGGCGGCAGCAGTGAGCACCGTCTGCCGGTTGCGCTGTGCGTCGGCCCGCTTGCCTCGGGACGGCGACTGCCCTGCAGGGGTGTCGGTGGCCATCGCGCACTCCTTCCACAGCGATTGACAAAACGGAGCAATGCTCCGAATAATAAATGGAGCGTTGCTCCGCTTCAGGTTAGTCGAAGCGGGATGCCCCTGACCACCTTGTCCGTCATCGGTTGCAGGAGACCAGCGGACAGCAGGTGCCACCGAAAGGGAACCCACATCGTGACCATGTCCACCATTCCTAGCGCCGACGCCAGCGGCACGGCCGCCCCGGTCCTGTCCTTCAGCCCCGTAATCCTCTCTGTGCCCGGACGTCCCGTGGATCTCCAGGTACGCGTCTCCGCGCCCGCGACCGGAACCGGTCTTGCCGTCATCCTCCTCTCCCACGGCGGCGGCCCGTCGAACAACCTCTCCTCGCTCAACGGCTACGCGCCGCTCGTCAACCTCTGGGCCGCTCACGGATTCGTGGTCATCCAGCCAACCCACCTCACCTCCAGGACGCTGAGCCACCTGGTCGCCGACGCCGCCGGGGCGCCTTTTTTCTGGCGCTCGCGCTCCGAGGACATGTCGCACATCCTCGATCGGCTCGACGTGATCGAGAAGGCCGTGCCGCTGCTCTGCGGGCGGATCGACCACACCAAGGTCGCCGTTGCCGGGCACTCGTTCGGGGGCTTCACCTCCAGCCTCCTGCTGGGTGCCCGGGTCACCGACCCGCACGAGGGGGGAGAGGTGAGCCTTTTCGAACCGCGGATCAAGGCGGGCGTGCTGCTCGCCGCGCCCGGCAGGGGCGACGTCCTCAACGGACCGATGGCCGACGCGCTGCCGGTCTTCCGGACCATCGACTTCTCCACCATGACCACACCCACGCTGGTCGTCGCCGGCGACAAGGACGACTCCCGGCACTTCACGGACATGGGACCGGACTGGCACGCCGACCCCTACACCCTCGCCCCCGGGCCCAAGACCCTGCTCAGCCTGTTCGGCGCGGAGCACGGACTCGGCGGGATCGCCGGATACGACGCCGCCGAGACCACCGACGAGAACCCCGAACGAGTCGCCGCCCTCGCCCGGCTCACCGCGGCCTACCTCCGCACCCAGCTGCGCCCCGGTGCCCCCACGTGGCAGGCCGAGTGCGAGGCACTGACGACCGACCCTGATCCGATAGGACGAGTCGAATCCAAGTAAGCCCTCGCCCCACGGCCACGTCCCTCCTCGGACGGTCCGCACCGTCGGCCGCACGAAGTCAGTCAGCAGGCTGGTACTCAACGACGGTGCCCAGGCAGCCGACCGCCACGGTGTGAGCGCCTGGGCACCAGGGCCCTCAGAGGTAATCGGCTGCTGCGGCGCTTCCCAGACTCCTGCACTGTTCGAATCGCAGCCGACCGTGGGCGCTGCCCAGAGGTATGGGGGTAGCGGGTCTCAGGGGTTCGGGTGCGAGGCGGCCTTCGGGCGCCAGCGGCTGTCGTGCAGGGGCGGGAACCGGTGGTCCTTCACGTCGGTGAAGTGCTCGTGGCGCTGCCCGCAGTCACATGCGTAGATCGCGGACTCAGGAACCATCTCACCGTGGCGCCATGGTGATCGCCGTTGTCTGAGGGCTCGCACCTGCGCCGTCCGATACGGCTGCTGCGGCGGTTCCGTTCCGTTGGGCTTATTCCTCGATCACAGCTGCACTATTGAGGCCGGCTTGCTGCAGGGTACGCAGCACGGCGCGCCGCGGCCCCCGCACGGTGGTCGTCCCGGAGTGGAGCGTGACGGCCCGCAGCAGCGCGTAGGCGCAGGCCAGCTCGATGTGGGTCACGCCGCGCAAGTCCAGAACCCAGTGTGCTGCGCCCTGCAAGCGTGGATCGTCAAGCCGCTCTTCCAGGGTGCGCAGGGCATGGGTGCTGACGTCTCCGGTCAGGGTCACTTCGACGTGCTGGTGGTCGACCGCATTGATCATTACGTCTGGTCGCGAGGCTTGAGGTTCAGCTGGCACAGCGGCCTCCTAAGCTCCTCAGTTCCATCCCCCACTCCAGTCTGCCTGCTGATAGAAGTGGTCTGCGGGCAGCGCCAGGTGTGAGGACTTCTCCGACGGGCCGGGGCAGTGGCAGGTTGCGAGCAGCATCGTCAGGACCATGGTGGGCGGTGTGTGTCGGCGGCTGAAGGGTGCCTTCACCAGGGCAGCCGGGCGGAGGAAAATGGCAAGGGCCGCAGTGGATGATGCACGGGCTGACGCGTACTGATCACGATCGAGATTCGTGTGAGGCCGGCGCTCGGAGCGGTCATCGCTGAGCAGAGGGCCACGTTCCGAGCGCTCAGAGGGGCTGGGTGATGCAGGGTTTCCGAGGATGGTTGGCTCAGTTCCAGCAATCTCGCACATCGCTGGGAGACCTCGCCCGCCTTGCGGCAGGAGACCCAGCCTGGCCTGACGGCCCCGACCGGCTCCAGACCTACACCGACTACATGGAGCGAGCGGGGGCCTCCCCCGCGGCACTGCAGATGCTCATCGATGCCTGGATCCTGTACGCCGCGCACGAAGAAGCACCCGCAGCGCACACGACCGGTCGCTGAGGCCGTTCCAAAGGCTGGGACAGCCGCGTTCAGCGATGAGCTGCGCTCTCCAGCGGGGTGCCGGGCCGGTTCTTGGGCAGCAGCACGCGCAGGGCGCCCGGCCGGATTGCGCACGCGACGGGGAGAGGAAGTCGTACCGCTTCTCCATCGATGCCGGCGTCGAGATGCCGCGCGTCGCCGTGCAGTGTGATGCCGGGGGCCGACCAGATGACGGCCCCTTCACCAGCTGGGCGGGCACCGCGCTGGCGGTCGCGCAGTTCGCTGCGCAGGTGCCGCAGGAGGTCGGGAGGAGCCTGGGCCGGGCGTTTGAGGACGATAGCGCCCAGTTGTCCGGTGGTGAGGGAGAAGCGGCGGCCCAGCCAGCGCGGTGTGGTCAGGTGGTAGGGGTTGTTGGAGATCAGCACCACTTGCGGGCACTCGACGGTTCCCCATGGGGTGTCGACTCGGGCGTCGACCCACTGCTTTCCCCTGAGGTAGTCGGGCGCCACCGCGGCGAAGGCGCGAGGCTTGTCCTCCCGGTATCCGGGCTCCAGCAGGGCGTCGGCGTACATACCGAAAGAGACATTGTTGACGAAAACGCGCGGACCGACCACCCCGAGGTCCACCTGCGCTGGTTCACCATCGACCAGGGCGTCCAGCGCCTTGCCCGGATCGCCGAGGTCGAGCCCCAGATCCCGGGCGAAGTGGTTGCGAGTGCCCGCCGGGACCACCACCAGCGCCCGGCCCGTGCCGGCAGCCACCGCGGCGACCGCCGACACGGTGCCGTCGCCGCCCGCCACTCCCAGCACCTGCGCCCCCTGCTCGACGGCGTCTCGCGCGAGCGACGCCGCGTCCCGTTCCGCACTGGTCGTCCAGACCTCGGCCCCCAGCGCCTCGGCCCGCTGCGCCAGGCCGTAACGGGCCGTCTTGCCCCCGCCCGAGCGCGGGTTCGTCACGATCACCACCCGGGCATGCGTGCGACGGCCGGCCATCACCGCACCGCGTCTCGGCGCCGGGCTTCCGCCGAAGGAGGTGTCCTGTGGCTCGGTGCCGGGCGGAGTCAAATCGCCGGTGCGCGACGGATCGGAGGGGGATGTCATACCGCCTCACCCTTCCGGGAACAGCAAGGTGGACGTTTCCCTCCATCGTTATCCCTCCTGGGCCGTATCGCCTGGCGGGAAAGGATGTGATCAAGGCAGGGGGTTGTGTCGGCGCCGTCCGCTTGGGGCGCTCGGCCTGAAGGCTGCTTACGGCAGCGAATCGATGAGCAACCGGGATGCACACCAGCCACGGACTGTTCTGGTCCTCATCCACCCACCGGGCCCGCGCCGCCATGCACATCACTATGCGGGATCCCCATCAACCCCGCATCACCGCCTTTGTCTCCGCCAGTAAGCAGACAAGACCCATCCAAGCGGACCGTCAGCGGCGGAACTCCCCAACAGCCCTGCCGAGGTCACGTTCGGTCTCCCCCACACTCTGCAGGCCCCGGCCAGTCAGGTAGTCCAGGCGCTCGCGGGTTTCGGGCAGGGTGATCAGGCTCTGAAATGTTGCGGCATTGGAGCAGATGTGTGCGGGCTCTGCCAGTGTGGGGTCGTTGATGGCGCACTTGGCGGCCTGGACCGCCTGGCCGGCAGAGCGCGGTTGATCCAGCCATAGTGTTCGGCGAGGCCGACGTCGAAATCGCGGACGGCAGAGGTGGATCTTCGTGGCGAGCAGGCCCGCGAACGCGGCGAACTCTGCCGTCAGTCTGTCGCGGCCGACCCCGGCCTCGTGGTCCCAGACGAGCGTCTTGGGCACCGCACCCCAGGCGGACAGCAGCCGCCAGTGTCCGTCGATCAGGTCTCCGGTCGTGCGGGAGGGCAGCATCCGTGCGGCGATCACCCGCGAGTAGCCGGACATCATCACCAGCACCGGCGGGCGACCGGTTTGCCCATAGCCGAGCGGGATGTCCGCCTCGGGAAACCACAGGTCGCACTGGGCCAACTCGCCCGGCTGATAGGTCGTGCGGAAGACCGGATCGACGGGAACGCAGGCAGCCGCAGTTCCCGCGCCCGCTCCTTGAGGACCGTCATCCCGCGGTCCCACCCGATCCGCTCGGCGATCACCGTGGCGGGCATCGTCGGAGTCTCCCTGAGCAGCTCACGGATCTGCACCTCGACGGCATCGACCACCGAGCCCTCGGCCGAACCAGGCACTGTCGGCGGCACGGGCACCAGTCGAACAGAGCGTCGCAAGGCTGAAGACCTGGCGGATCTTCCGCAGGGCCCGCTGCAGCCCGAACCGCCTGTCGTCAATCGCCGCTCCCGTCCTCACCCTGGAGCGTCAGCGCTGAAAACGCTCAGTGAGTCTTACGGCTTCGCCTTAGCACCTCAATGCCGGCCTGGTCCATTTCCTCGGGTGTTCCGCCGAGGCGGTGGATCATGACCCAGCGACCGTCGTCCATCGCTCCGGCGAACAGCGAGGCGTCGCGCGTGGCGCCATTGTGCCAGCGCAGGGAGCCTGCCGCTGCCAGGACGGCGCGGGGTCGCCCAACCTGCGTTCCACGAGGAGTCGTACGACCAATTCCGCGGGCCGAGCGGTGACCCTGGCCGCCTGCGGCGACATGGTCCACGAGTCCGACCGCCTGCAGGGCAAGCTGTGTGAGGGGCCCTGCTTCGACCTGGCCAGCCGCAAGGACAGCGGTGAACGCGTGGTCCGGATCCCGGACATGTCCCAGCCGCAGCCATCCTGGGAACGGTACGCCGCCGGAGCCCGCAAGCTCGGCCTGGGCAGCATGACCGGCTTGCTGCTCTACACCGACGACGACGACTTCGGCGCACTGAACCTGCACTCGCGCCGCCGCGGAGCCTTCGACAAGGACATCGAGACCGCCGGCTGGCTGCTCGCCTCACACGCCGCCGTCGCGCTGGACAGCGCCCGCACCATCGACCAGCTCGAGCACGCCAAGGAGTCCCGGCACGCCATCGGCGAGGCCATGGGCATCCTCATGGAACGCCACAAGCTGAGCGAGGACGACGCCTTCAACGTGCTGCGCCGCATCTCCCAGGAGCACAACATCAAGCTCCGCGACGTCGCCCAGCGGGTCCGGCGCGAGCACACCGGCCCTGCCTGAGCACCACACGACGTGTGCCGTGGCGGCGCCACCGCGCTGCAGCGCGCGATTGGCCGGGGGCGTCACGGGTGGCAGGTGAGGACAGGGCGGGCAGGCGACGGGGGGGTGCGCCTGCTCGCCCCGTGGGCAATCACCCGGGGGGATGCGGGCATTGCAGGGCCGTAGTTGCGGCCTATCTACTATGAGCGCACGGGGCGCCCCTCCTGTCACAACCGCGATGACGCGTCCGCAATCGGCATGCCTTCTCCCCCGTCGTTGGTGACGCGGCTTTGCGGCATCAGCAGCAAACGGCCTGCGCCTGCCAGCTGGAACAGTCGCGCGACGGCGGGCGTGACCGGTCTGGACACGGAGAGACCCACTCCTCGATCCTGGCAGTTGATGCTGGTTGCCAGCAGGAGGTTCAGACCGGCACAGTCGCAAAAACAGACCCGGCTGAAGGTCACCTCGACCTGCTGGGCGCCGCCGGCGGCAGCGGTCTCCAAGCAGCATCGTCCGCACCCCGGTCCTCGCCGTTTCTCATGGTCGGGACCGTGACAACTGAGGTCGGTCCGGCGTTTCGGGCATGTTGGATGAGGTAAGCAAGCGGTTATTGCGTGGTGTCGTGTTGCACTCATGGCCCACTGGCCGAAGATGCGTACGTCTTCTGGTCTGCCTCGGCCGAGGCGGTGGGACGAAGGCGTATGGCCAGGGACAGCAAGGCGGCTGCGGCGCAGGCGGCGGCCAGGGCGAGCCAGACGGGGTCGTAGCTGCCGAAGGTGTCGCGGGCGACGCCTCCCACGAAGGAGGCCGAGGCTGCACCGATCTGGTGTGCTGCGTTGGTCCAGCCGAAGACGATGGCGCTGTCGTCACCGTAAAAGGTTCGGCACAGGGCGATGACGGGTGGCACGGTCGCCAGGTCGAGCAGGCCGAAAGCGACCACGAAGGTGATCATGGGCGCGATGACGGTGGCGGTCATGATCAGGGGCAGACTGACCATCACAGGCCCCGCAGGAGGAAGTAGGCGGCGAGGAGCCGACGGGCGTATATGCGGTCGGTCAGCCGTCCGGAGGCGATCGTGCCGACCACGTTGAAGATGCCGATCAGCGTCAGCAGGGTCGAGGCCGTGGTGACGGGCATGCCGTGGTCGTGGGCCGCGGGGGCGAAGTGGGTCCACATGATGCCGTTGGTGGATGCGCCGCAGATGGCGAATGTACCGGCGAGCAGCCAGAAGGGAACGGTGCGGGCGGCACTGCGCAGGACGATCACGGTGCGGCGGACCGCACCGGGAACGGGTGCCGGGCGCGGGATGAAAGTCTCGCTGCCGTAGGGGCGTCGCCCGATGTCGGCCGGGTGCTCGCGCAGTACTAGGTAGGCCATGGGGGCGACCGCCAGTGCTGCGAGTGCGAGGCTGATGAGGGCGGGGCGCCAATCGTAGCGGGGTACGCCGGGCCAACGGTTCCTCAACGGTCAGCCAGGGTCTGGCCATGGGACGGCAAGGGTTGGGCAGGTCGCCAGTTGTTCACTTGTTGGCTCTACTCGCATAGACCGCCGCAGTGGTGTCATGCCGTCAGATGCCCGGCACACCATGCCGTGCCGTGACTGACGGAGGCCCCCACGCAACGGACACGCCGACTCGCCGCCGCATCCTCCGCGTTGGCTCTCGCCGCGGCTGGCTTGGTCTTGTCGACCACCAGCGCGCATGCCGTCCCGACAGCCTCGTGCTCGCAGTCGTACCTGCCGCTGCCGGACCCGGCCTGCCAGCCCGGCGCCTACAATGCCCTGATGGACGAGGGCGTCACCTGAGACGGTTCGCCGTCGACGCCGAGGTCGTGGAGGAGCGAGCGCATGGTTGAGGGGAGCCCGGCGATTTGCCGGGCTCCCCTCAACGAGGCTCGCCGCACTCGATCTGAGGGCGGCTGGGACAGGCGAGCGCAGCGTACGCGGCCCCCCGTGGGAGCTGGGTCAGGATAGGGAGGAGCGGGGCCAGATCATCGTCTTCCGGCTGCTGCGGCCGCTGGAGAGTCGTACAGGTCGTACGTCTCGATGCCCAAGTCGCTGTCGAGGTGAAGCCGATGGCCGTTCTGCTGGAGGGTGCCGTGCAATGGGGCTATGTCGTCCAGCTGTCCTCGCGGCACGTCGATCTCATTTCCGCGCTGGGTGCCCTGAAATGACTTCGTTTCACCCACGGGCGTCCAGCGACCTTTGCCGTTCGCCTGTTCCTGGATCGAGTACGTCCCGTCGATGGGTCCGTTGTCGTCCTGGGACGTCCAGGTGAGTACCTCGCGCTGGTTCAGGCTTGGGTCTTGAGGGTCATAGCCGTAAAAGGTGTGCTTGACGATCTTGTGGGTTGGCTGTGACGACTGTGCTGGCTGTGACGACTGGCTGTGGCTGCAGCCGGGAAGCACCACGACGATCATGGCAATGCCAACAGCAACTAACGCGGGTCGAGAGCCCATGCGCATTCTCTCTCTTGTGTGACGACAGTGATGTCTTCATGCCCACTTAGTCCGGTCGGCCCCCCTCAGGGCGGCGGCCACCGTCAGGGCCAGGGTCAGCACCATGCCGTCAACCAGGCCGACGTCCGGCAAGGGGCCCGTGAGGAGCCAGGTCAGAAGGGGCGGGCCGAGCACACCCACGAGCCAGTCGGCGCCGACCCCACCGGCAATCCACGGCCCTTGCCGGCATTGATGCTTCTTCCTCTTCGGTTCGCGCGGGGTCGCCCCGGTCACGAGAGAGGCGCCGAGCGGGCAGGACCGAACCGGGCCCACCCGCCCCCGTCTGCACACCGGGTGACACAGACGTGCCACGTAAGGACTGCGTCAGGATTGCCCCACCCGGCGTCAGGAAGCCGTCAGTGGCAGTCACCCTGCCCTCTGTACCGCCTAACATCGACGGCATGCAGCGGAACCCGGTCGGTGACCGCGACTGGCCCGGCAGCGCCCGTCTGGCGACAGACTGCGCCCTGCTGTTTGGCGCCGCGACCCTGCTCGGCGACTGGGAGGCGGGGAGCCTCACCCCGCTGCGCTCGCTGCTGTGGAGCGCCCTGTCAGCCGTCGACCTCCTCATCCTGCTGCCGCCCCAGGTGACCGCAGGCCCCGGCTGGCTCGCGGTGCGCACCCTGGCTTCAAGGACGCCATGATCGTCGACGCCGACGCCGACATCCCCGCCGCGGCCGACGCGGCGCTCTGGGGCGCGTGCAGCAACGCCGGGCAGACGTGCATCGGCGTCGAGCGGGTCTACGTCCACGAGCAGGTCTACGACGAGTTCGTCGACGTACTCACGACCAAGGCTGCCGGCCTGTACGCGGGCGCCGACGCCAAGATCGGACCGATCACCATGCCGGGCCAGCTGCACGTCATCCGCCGGCACGTGCAGGACGCCCGCGACAAGGGCGGCCGCGCGGTGGTCGGCGGTCTCAATGCCGTGGGCGAGCGCTACGTACAGCCGACCATCTTGGTCGATGTGCCGGAGAACTCCCTGGCGGTGCAGGAGGAACTTCGGACCGACCATGACCGTCGCGAAGGTGCGGGACATGGACGAGGCCATCGAACTGACCAACTCGACCGCCTACGGCCTCGGAAACACGGTCTTCAGCAAGCGCCAGGGCATGACTGTCGCCGAGCGGATCCGCTCGTGCATGTCCGCGGTCAACGGCGTGATCAGCTTTGCCGGCATACCGAGCCTGCCCTTCGGCGGCGTCGGCGACTCCGGCTTCGGCCGCATCCACGGGCCCGCCGGCCTAAAGGAGTTCACCTTCGCCAAGGCGATCGCCCGGCAGAGGTTCAGGCCGATGCTCACACTGACCACCTTCGACCGCACCGAGAAGACCGACAGGCTGTTCACTCGAGTGATCAGCCTTCTCCACGGGCCCAGGACGAGGAGGTAGCCGCAAAGCACCCAGGGGCATCAGCGAAGGCCTCGCCCCGATCCCGAGCCCGCCAGATCGACTGCACGCCGACCGGGCCCGGTGGTGCGTCGATGCGGCACCTGGCGTGTCCGCTCGCCTCCTGTCTCGTACGGGTCGGCCCAGCCGGTCCGCATGAGGCCGTCCACTCTTCGTGCCGCTTTCGTGCCGCCGGGCTCAGGAAGCCCCGCTTCACCACGGCGTTCATGGCTCGGATTGACCTGCCAGTCCTGCACGTTGGTGATTTGATCAAAAAGCAGGTCCAGCGCGGTGCACGCCTCCCCTGCCCGGCGCACGAACGTGGGGACGTCGACGTAGAGAGGATCCGGGCGGGCCGGCACCGTCTTCCCGCCCTGGCCCTTGACCATGCTGTACCGCAGCGCCTGGCCGCTCGGATCCAGGCATGGACGTCGTCGCAGAGTGATACGACATCGCCCTGAAGATGCATCCGGAACATCGGTGCGAGCTGGGCGAGATAGTCGGTCAAGACGTCGAGCTGGTGGGTGTGCGCGAGCTTCTTGCCGACCTTCCCCACGATCTCGGGCGGCACTTCGCCCGGCGCAACCTCGAACGTGATGCTGTCGACCAGGGCGCGCAGCACGACTTTGAGCCCCAGTTCGAGGGCATGCCGGCAGTTGTACAGCACGACCAGCACCAAGAATCGTCGGCGCGGTTGTCGTGCCAGTGCTCGGCCGGCAGGTCGCCAGCTGTACGGAATGCGAACGCAAGCGCCGCATCGGTCTCCAGCTCCGGCTCAGCCGCCCCGGAGGAAGAGCCAGCAGGCCGCCCGCCGAGGACCGCGTAGTCCTCTGACCAAGGGCTCGGGAACGAACGGGAGAACACGGCACGACTCGTCATGAGGAACATCTTGGAGTCCCGGACGACGGCGTGGGAGCGATTAATGAGCGGGGCTTCTCCGGCCTGACGTCCGGTTGATGGGGCTCGTTGAAATCCCCCACCCCCTGCTCGGGGCCGGGACAGACATGCTCAGTTGATCTCTCCGCCCGTCCAGGTGTTGACTTGGGACGGAGCGTCAGACCCGCGGAGTCGCCCGTCAGCCAGCCGCCTTCGGGGCGGACTGAACTGTCCAGGGTGGGGCCCAGCTGGCCCTGACGGATGAGGAATCGAGGGGGCCGTCCAGGGCCGGGCCACTCTCTTACGCTCAGACGCCGGGGCTGACGGCGTTCCAGCCGCGTTCGAGGAGGTCGAAGGCGCGGCTGACCCTCTCATGGCGGTCGGCACGGCCTCGGGCGGTGCGGGGCGCTTCGAGGACGAAGTGGGCGAGCGCCGCGCAGTCCGGATCGTCAGCGGGAACTCCGGTCGCCTCGGCGATGGCGTGCGCGAGCGCACTTTCGTGGCGCAGCCACATGTTCTGGCCGTAGTCGCGTAGGGCGGGGGTGCCCTCCACGAGTGCGGCGAAGGCGGCAAACTCCGGGTCGCCGCCCCGGGCCTCGACGCGGTACCGGAGAGCGTGCTCGCGCAGGGCGGCCACGATGGACTGGCCTTGGTGCCGCTCGCGCACGGCGGTCAGCAGCAGGGATTCCTGTTCCGCGTCCTCGTCGAAGACGAGCGCCTCTTTCACGGGGAAGTGCTTGAACAGCGTGGTGGTGGACACGTCCGCGGCATCGGCGATGTCCCGGATGCCGACCTGGTCATAGCCGTGTTCGAGGAAGAGGCGCAGGGCGGCCTCGGCCAGGGCCTGCCGGGTGGCGGCCTTCTTGCGCTCGCGGCGCCCCCCCGGTTCATGCCCCGCAGTCGTCTCGTTCACGCTTCAACCCTACCCCCTTGGTTACACAACTCCAAAAGTTGGGTTGTTGCACTTTTATGTCGAGGGTGCTCTTCTGGAAGCGCCGGCCGCGTGGCCCGGCCGCGGCCGGCCCAGCCTCTCCTTCGACTGAGCACACCCATGAGCGGAGCATCGCCATCTACACACCCACCGCACCCCGCATCGCGATCATCGGCGCCGGCCCCGGCGGCCTGATCTGCGCCCGCATCCTCCAGCGGCACGGCATCATCGCCACCATCTACGACCTGGACGCCTCCGCAACGGCCCGCAACCAGGGCAGCACCCTCGACATGCACCCCGACTCCGGCCAGAACGCCCTGCGCGAGGCCGGACTGCTGGACGAGTTCGTGGCGCTGGCCCGCCCCGAAGGCCAGCAGATGCGCCTGGTCAGCCGTGACGGACGCCTCCTGGTCGACGCCGTCCCACCCGAGGCCGACACGGACGGCAACCCGGAAATCGACCGGGGCCAGTTGCGCGACCTCCTGCTGAACGCCCTGACGCCCGGTACCGTCCGCTGGAACCACAAATTCACGCACGCAGAGCCCATCACGGACGGCGTCCACCGCCTACATTTCGCGGACGGCGCCACCACCGAAGCCGATCTCGTCGTCGGAGCCGACGGCGCCTGGTCGAATGTCCGTCGCCTGCTCTCCGGCGCGATACCCATCTACACCGGTGTCACGTTCGTCGAATCCGGCCTCGACCACGCGGATACCCGCCACCGCACACTCGCCGAACTCACCGGCGACGGCACGATGATGGCCCTCGACAACAACCGCGGTTTCGTTGCCCAGCGCAACAGCCACCAGCACATACGCGTCTACATCGGCATGCGCACCGACGAGCACTGGTACCAGAAGGCCAGCGTCGACCTGTCCGATGACCGCGCCGTTCGCGAAGCACTCCTCAAGGAGTTCACCGGCTGGAACCTCGACCTGCTCGGCTTCATCACCGACACTGACCGCGGGTACGTCAACCGGCCCCTGTACGCCCTGCCCGTGCCACACACCTGGCAGCACAAGCCCGGCATCACCCTCCTCGGCGACGCCGCGCACCTAATGTCCCCCTTCTCCGGCATGGGCGCCAACCTCGCCATGCTCGACGGCGCCGACCTCGCCCGGGCCCTCATCACCCACACCACCACCGACGAGGCCGTCCGCGCCTACGAGGCCCTGATGCTGCCCCGCTCAGCGGAAGCAGCCGAAGGCGCCGCCGAGGGAATCGACAGCGCCTTCGCACCCGACAGCGCCGCCCAAGTCCTTGCACACATAACCCGTTGAACGTCTGACAACACGAGAGTTGTCAGCCCCTCTACTGGCCGTATGTGCCTGATCGATCATTCAGGCTGCGGCCTGCGCAGATGACCGCGCGGGCCGGCCGGACCCCTCGGAACAGGCGACTCCGCCACTTCATTGAGTGAGCAACCAAGTGAGGAATCGAAGTAGCCCTGGGTAATTTCACGGCTCTGTCCGCAGTTCCGTGAACCCCCAGGTCAGGAGCGGGAACGAGGGATCGTTTAGGCAGGGTGTTTCCTGCCATGGCGAGCAATACGGTCAAGGATTTGCGCTTTCCCAGGATCGATGTGCGAGTGGAGCGTGTCAGCGACTCCACCGACGTCCTGGTCGTAAAGGTGGTGTCCACTGCTCCTCCGGGCCGGTGCCCGGACTGCCGGAAGCGCGCGAGGCGCGTGCACAGCCTGTACCAACGCAGCATGGACGAGCGGTCGTTGGGTCCTCGCCGCGTCATAGTCCGGTTGCGGGTGCGCCGGTTCTTCTGTGATCGGAGGACCTGTTCGCGTCGGACGTTCGTCGAGCATGTCGGCGGGCTGACCGAGCGGCATCGCCGGTCGAGCATCGGGCTGACTGGCTGGCTGCGGTCATCGCGGTGGAGTTGGGCGGCCGTCCGGCCGCGCGGTTGTGTCGCCAGCTGCGGCTGACCACGGGCCGGACCCGGCTGCTCAGGCTGCTGACGGCACCGCCGGTGCCGGACCGCGCCCCGCGGGTGCTGGGTGTAGATGAGTTGGCCTTCCGCAGAGGCTGCACCTACGGCACCGTGCTGGTTGACGTCGAAGCGGGCCGGATCGTGGACGTGCTGCCCGACCGCACCGCGGAGACGTTCGCGGCCTGGCTCAAGGACCATCCCGGAGCGGAGATCATCTGCAGGACCGGGCCACCGCCTACACCAAGGCGGTCAAGCAGGCCGCCCCGAACGCCCTGGAAGTGGCCGACCGCTGGCACCTGTTGCAGAACCTGTCTGCAGCTGTGGAGAAGACCTGCCATCAGCACCGCTACTGCCTGCGCAAACATGCCGAGGAGGAGATGGTGACCGAGGTGCCGGAGCCGCCTCCGATGCTGTTACCCCCGGAGCTTCCCCGCACCCAGATCAACGAACGGACCCGTCACCGTTACGAAGACATCCACCGCCTGCTAGAGGAACGGTGGACGATCAGCGCCATCGCCCGTCGTCTGAACCTCGACCGTAAGACAGTTCGCCGCTTCCGCGACACCGAGCTCGACGAACTGCTGGCCTCTGCCCGGGAGTAGGGCCGCGTGCCGACTGCGCGGCGGATGGCGTTGCCGAGGGCGGCCGGGACATGATTGCAGGGGCTCTCGCTCATCGATTTCGCGCCGAAGGGGGCGAGTTCGTCGAAGGTCTCGGCGAAGTAGACCTCGTTTCCGGGACGTCGTGCATCTGGGGGATCATGTAAGCGCGGAGCACCGGGGTGAGCAGGTTGCCCTTCTCGTCGAGCATGACCTCCTCGGACAGCGCGGTGCCGAGGGCTTGGGCGACACCGCCCTCCCCCTGGCCGCGGCACTGCTCGGGATTCATCACGGTGCCCGCGTCGGCGGCGTGCACCGATTCCAGGATGCGCACCGCGCCGGTGCAGGTGTCGACGGCGACGCGGACTCCGTGAACCTTCCAGGCCAGTGAGCGGAACTCGCCCAGTTCGTCACCGCGTGCGAATGCGCCGTCACCGCCCCGATGGGCCGCCGGGCAGGCGCGCATGGCCTCGGCGGAGCCGACGATCCGCTTCGGGCTGCGGATGCCGTCGGGGAACATCGAGCAGTCGGCGGGCTCGCTGCCAGTGATATCGGCAGCGACGCGAAGCAGCAGTGTGCGCAGAGCGATCGCCGCGGCATGCACGGCTTTGCCCGCCACGGTGGTGCCCGCCGAGGCGAATGCCCCGGTGTCGTAGATGGCCCCGTCGGTGTCCGAGTTCGTCAGGCGCACTCGTTCCAGCTCGGTCGACATGTCGGTCGCGACGATCTGGGCGTGCACGGTCGTGGTGCCATTGCCGAACTCGCTGGTCCCCACGCCGGCCACGTAGGTGCCGTCCGGCTTCACCGTCAGAGTGATCTTGGAGACATGACCGAACGGCGCCATCGTCGCGATCATCGCGACCGCCAGGGGCTCTCCCATGGCGGGTCCGTCTCTCCTTGTCGTCGTCGGTGGTAAGCGAGAGGGTGCCAGGCCCCTCCCCCTCATGGTAAAGGAGGAGCAAAGCACGCCGGTCAAGGCCATGACAGCCGCCACGGTGCGCCTGTTTTCGGACTTTCCCGCGCCAAGGGCCCGTGCGCCGCCGTCGCAGCGCCCGGCCACCCTATGCTTCTACTCGCCTGTAGAGAACGGCCGGGCGTCCCCGGTTGTCCCCACGGGCGTGCCAGACGTACGCACATGAAGGAGTGGACGCCCCGATGGTGTTCAAACGGCTGCTCGGCTCGCTCGGTATCGGCGGGCCCTCGGTGGACACGGTCCTCGACCCGGCACCCGCCCTGCCTGGCCGAAATCTGACGGGGCAGGTGCACCTGCAGGGTGGAGACGCCGACTTCGACATCGACCACATCACGCTGGAACTCGTGGCGCGCGTCGAGGCCGAGCACAACGGCGGCGAGAGTGAAGGCGTGGTCGCCTTCGACCGGTTCACGGTCGCCGGCGGTTTCCGGCTCACCGCGGGTGAGCGGCGGAGCGTCCCGTTCAGCGTGATGCTGCCCTGGGAGACCCCGATCACCGAACTGTACGGACAGCCGCTGGGGATCGTCGTCGGCGTGCGCACCGAACTGGGCGTGGCGGGAGCCAAGGACAAGGGCGACCTCGACCAGCTGACCGTCGGGCCGCTCCCCGCCCAGGAGGCGATCCTCGAAGCCCTGGGCCAACTGGGCTTCGGTTTCAAGTCCGCCGATCTGGAGTACGGCCGGATCGGGGGGACGGGCCAGCAGCTGCCCTTCTACCAGGAGATCGAGCTGACGCCCGCCCCGCAGTACGCACACCAGGTCAACGAGATCGAGCTGACTTTCCTCGCCTCCCCCGCCGGTCTGGAAGTCGTCCTGGAGGCCGACAAGCGCGGCGGCCTGTTCTCCTCCGGCCACGATGCGCTGACCCGGTTCACGGTCGGCCACCACGATGCCCGCGACTGGTACACCGAAGTCGACGGCTGGATCCGCCGGCTGGTCGAGCACCGAGCCGCATACGGCTCTCACTCGGCGTACGGGCACGGCGAGCCGTACGCCGGCGACCACGGGTACCGCGAGCACCAGCACCACGAGCAGCACCGCTCCGGTCCGGGCATCGGCACCGCGGTCGCCGCCGGTGCGGCAGGGCTGGCGGTCGGCGTCGTGGGCGGCATGGTCGCTGCCGAAGTCGTGGACGAGATCGGCGACTTCTTCGAGGGCGACGATGACGACGAGGGCTGAGCCCAGCGGCCGGACGGTGCGTCAGGCGCTGATCGCCTTGAGGAAGTGCTCGGCGTCCTCCCGGTCGGCCAGCCGCCCCAGGTTGAGCCACGAACCGTCCGTGAAATGCAGGAAGAAGTGACGCCGGCCCGGTTCCCGATGGATCCGGGTCCCGGCCTGCGCGAACTCCGCGACGATGTCGAAGTCGTCGGCCTTGGTCGGCGACAGCCGTCGCCCTGGCGAGGCCGCCAGGCAGATGCGGTCGTCGGTGAGCAGCAGCAGGCGCCTGTGGTTGGGCGACTGTCCGTACCAGCGCAGCAGCAACTGGCCGGCGGTGAGTTCCCAGTTCCCGTCGAAGACGTCGTCGGACGGCCGCTGGAGGCGGTGGCGCTCGCCGTCCCGGTGCTGTGTCGTCGCGTCCCGGTCACGCCGGCCCCGCGGCTCCCGCCGTCCAGGCTTGGGACCCAGGAGTTCGTCGAACTTTTCGACGAGGAACCACGGGATGATGATCGCCGCCGCCAGCACTAGCCCTACGTAGTACAACCAGTGCCGTCCTGGTTTCAGACGCTTCTTGCCCGCCGCCCGGTGAACGTCCTTGGGCGGCTGTGGAATGTCCTTGCGCAGGCCGCACCACACGAGGGTCGAGGGTTCCTCGCCCAGTATCGTGCGTGCTCGCCGGTGCACCTTTCGTTTCGCCATGGACCGGCGTTTCCCTGCCCGTCCGAGCCGCCCGGGGTGCCAAGGCTGCTCAGTCGGTGAACATCTGCGAAAGGCCCGGAAAGTGCGCCGCGTGCAGCCGGGAGGCCGGAGAGCCCTGCACGATCCGCCAGGGCCACCGCGCCCGCGTAGAGATGTATCTGGCGGCCACGCGGATGTGCAGCACCCCTGACAAGGTCGTAACGGCCGTGCAGAAGGGCGTCGAGGTCCGGAGGGAGAAGGCCGCTGTCCGCCGACGTCCCGCCCCATTGCAGGAACAGGCCAAGCGGGGCGCGCAGAAGGCGGCTGCCGCGGAGACCGACCGACTGGCTTTGTCCACGAGAACGGGTTCTGGCTCACTTTCCGTGGAGGGCTGACTGACCGTAATGTCATGCGCCGCAACGCTGGCCTGTATGGCCAGCAGGAAGGCGCCGCATTGAGCTAGTACTACGACATGGGTGACCAGACCCTGTGGAACCGTCCAACGGGGCCTCCCAGCTTTTCATGAGCCAGGTGAGCGTCTACCAAGCCGAGCTGGGTCTGCCGTCCGGCATCGGACCCATGCAGGCTGACGAGTGCCAGATCGCCCCCCTCGCGTTCAAGGCGCTCCGTGGAATTGCAAAGTCCCTATCCCGCCGACGGGCGACTGCCGGCCCAACCCATCGGCAGTCGCTGCCGCTAGAGGTAACCAAAGCCAGTGACGAGCGCGTCCCAGAGGCGTCATCTGGGCGTCACGCACCCGAGGGGACCGGTTTCGGCCATCACGTCGCTGTCGTACATTCTTCCGGTCACCATTCTCTGGGCGCTGGGGTTGTCGCGGATCCGATGGACGCCAGGGGTTCTCTTGGTGACGGCGAGACTCCGGTGGATAGAATGTCGCCTGCTGCTCGCGATGGCGATCGGTGAGGTCGATGGTGGGGGCGGGGGCGCCGTGATTGAGCTGCAAAAACACACAGCCCAGGGCGGTTCTGTACGAGGCCCTGAACGCGCGTTCGCTTTTCCTGGCCTGCGGCGTTTACAGCTCGCCCACAATCTCGAACGATCATCACAAAGTGGTCCACGCAACAGCCGTGGGCCCTCTCCCTTTCCCATTGCGTTCGCGACTGGCGTCCGCGTCTGAGGCCAGGAAGTGGACGGGCAGCGAAAAAAAGCGGGTGCTTCGTTTTTTCAAGACAAGAGAAGTGTGGAGTGTGATGCCATGAACCGAGTCGGCAGAGACCCGCGCCGGTCGGCCCCAAGGCTTGTGGAGCCGCTGGCGCGCATGGGGTTATCCCTTCTCTTACTGGCAGCCGGCGCCGTGGGAGCGACCGCTGGACCGGCCGCCGCTTCTGCCGCCGACGGCACGCTGACGGTTGAGGTCCTGCGCGACTTCTTCGGCACCGGCGTGATCAACGCGACGATGGACGTGCCCCAGCGGGGCATGAAGGTGGAGATCTCCGACCCCGCCGGGCACCATGTCACCGGCGTCACGGATGCCACCGGAAAGGTCGTGGTGTCGCGGTCGACCATGCTGAGCGGCGGCCAGTACCGCGTCGACGTCAGCATCCCGGCACCGTACAGCGACTATCTGCAGGCGGCGCCCGCGTCGACGGCGGGGAACCACTTCGACAGCTTCACGTCGTTCGTGGATGTGTCGGACGGAAAGAACGCCTCGGTGGTGACGGGGGTGTGGGATCCGGCCGACTACACGCTGCCGGACTCGCGGTATTTCGTACCGGTCCATAATGGCGCCAACGGAACCGACAACCGGGCGTTGGTGGCGTTCGGGACGAAGACCCGGGGCACGTGTCCCACCGATGTGTCGTGCCCGGCCACGCTGGCCACGCAGGCCCAGGTGGGCACGACGTTCGGGCTGGCGTACGACAAGTACCGCAGTCGGCTGTTCCAGAGCGCGTTCGCCCGCCGGTACGCCCCGTACGGGCCGAAGGGCGCCGGCGCGATCTACACGGTGCCGGTCAGCGGCTCGGGTGCGCCGGAGCTGTTCGCGCGGGTGCCGGGCGCCGCGGTGACGCCGCACGACACCGCCGACATGATCAAGGATCCCGGGTTCACCGACGCACCGGGCAAGGAGAGCATCGGTGGCCTGACCCTGTCGGAGGACGGCTCCACGCTGTACGCGGTGAACCTGCTGACCCGCAGCCTCGTGAGCTTCGATGCCACAGGGGCCACCGCCTCGGTGCCCGAGGCGACGGTGCCGATCCCGAACCCGGGGTGCGCGAGCCCCGGCGACTGGCGGCCGTTCGGTCTCTCCGTCCACGACAACACGCTGTACGTCGGCGGCGTCTGCAACGCGGAGAGCACGCAGCAGCGCGCGGACCTGAAAGCCGTCGTCTACACCTACGACGGCAAGCGGTTCACCACGGTGCTGAGCCACCCGCTCACGTATGAACGCGGCAGCGTCTTCGGTTCCGGCGACAAGGCCACCCACTGGAACCCGTGGAACACCTCCCTGGCCACGTGGGACGACCGGACGTCGGGCAACGCCTTCATCGATCCGCAGCCGGAGCTGGCCTCCCTCGCCTTCGCCCGCGACGGTTCGATGGTCCTGGGTTTCCGCGACCGGTTCATGGACGTGCTCAGTTGGGGAGGGCTGGACCCTCGCCCGGGGAACAACACGGCGGAAAACGGCATGTCCGGTGGTGACATCACCATGGTCTGCGCCACTCCGACCGGTGAATACCAGTGGGAAGGCACCGGGAGCTGCCCCAACCACGCCACCCCCGCCAACAATGGCGGCGAGCCCGCCGATGCCGTCGAATACTTCCCGGGCGACTTCTACGCCAACGCGCATCAGGAGACCGCGCTGGGGTCGGTGGCCTATATCCCACGGCAGCAGTGGGTCGTCAGCACGGAGTTCGACCCGGTCGCCGACGTCGCGACGTCAGGGACCGGTTACCACGACATCACGACCGGTCAGGGCCCGGGCAACGACCCGACCCACAACGGGTTCCAGTTCGTCAGCCGGTTCCAAGGCGGGTTCGGCAAGGCCGGCGGGCTCGGTGACATCGCGTTCGCGGCGGCGAACGCGCCGATCCAGATCGGTAACCTGGTGTGGTTCGACGGCGACCACAACGGGATCCAGGACCCGGCGGAACCGCTGCTGCCGGAAGCCACGATCAACCTGCTGGACGCGGGCGGCAAACAGGTCGCCACGACCAAGACCGACGCCGCCGGCGAGTACTACTTCGGTGGTGTGGGCGCCGCGTACGAGCTCACACCCGGGGCCAAATACACGGTGCAGTTCGATGTGTGCACCGCGGACACCAGCAAGGTGTCAAGCCAACCTCCGGCGAGCGCGCTGCGGTTCACGCTCCCGCGAGCCGGAGCCAGCCGTGCGCATGACTCCAATGTGACCCCGCCGACCAGCGGGCAGTTGTGCAACGGCTATGCGGCTGTCACGGCGCCGGACAAGCCGGGCGGGGTCGATCACACGATCGACGCCGGGGTGTACATCCCGACGGCAACACCGACCCCGTCCCCGACTCCGACACCGACACCGACACCGAGCTCACCACCGGCGTCGCCACCGGCCTCCACGCCGCCGTCACCCGCGCCGTCTGCCAACAACCCGGGCCTGGCCGGTGGGGACACGGGTTCCCTGGCACACACCGGTATGTCCGGGCTGCCAGGGATGATCTCCCTCGTCGGTCTGCTGGTGGGTGCGGGCGTGGTCATCGCGTTCGTGAGCCGGAAGCGTCGCGCCCAGAAACACTGAACGAACGGAACAACAGTGATCTGCCTGCCCGCCATCCGGATGGCGCGGTCGGGCAGATCACGTCTCGGCCGGTCCACGAGGGCCGGCCTTGGCGTTGTCTGTCCCTGGACTGCCGAGTGCCGCCCGAGACCGCATGGCGGCCGAGCAGTGCGGTGACCTGAGAGGGTGAATCAAAAGAGTGTCTGCGTCGAGCCGCGTGCGGAGCGTGAGAATCCAGCAAGCTTTACCGGGCCGTGCGGCCGGTCGGCGCCGATGGCTGCGTCCCCGCTGGGCGGCGGCCGTCATCGGCATGGTGGCCGTCGCCATGGGTGCCGCGTTCCTCCTCGTCGGCCACGGCTCCAGCTCCAGCGGTCCGCGCGCACTGACGTCAGATGAGGCGAACCGGCTGGCGATCACGCGGTTCCGTAACTACGAGGCGCGCGGCCGCGCGGTGACGATCACTATGCCAGGCACCACCGGTGGGCTGACCATCACCGGGGCCGTCGACTACCGAGGCAAGCTCGGCTACGGCGTGGTGCACGGCACCGGCCGCAACACATCCAGCGACGGGCTGATCGAGTGGACGGCCGCCTCGGTGTTCGTCCACCCGATGGCGAACGTCCCGGCGCACGCACCCGCGTCGCCGCCCCGCTCGGGCTGGTACGGCCGTCCGCTGCAGTCGTCCGGCAGCGCACTGGACACTTCGCTGACCATCGCGCTCAGCCTCGGCAGCGACCGGCCGGACAACGCCCAACTGCTGCCGCAGAACGGCGCCGCCTGGTGGGGACGAGACCAGGTGGACGGGCATCGGGTGGACGTCATGACCGGGCCGTCCTCCCGGGACCGCTCCGGTACGGCGGGCAACGTGCGCTACTGGGTCGGCTCGGACGGCACCATGTACCGGGTCCGTGTCAGCGTGGGTTCCGAGTCACAGCCGGTGGACATCGATTTCGACACCCAGAAGTACGTTCCGGTCAAGCCGGTACCCGGAGTCACCCCGACGCGGTAGCCGCTGCTTGGAATGCTCATGGCGTCTGCACCCGCGCGCCCGTCGCGAGTAGGGACGCCGACGGCAGCGGGATGCCTGCCGCGTCCGGTAGGGCCGGAACGGCGGGGACGGCGGTGGCGCCCGTCGTGGTGGCGCCCGGGAACTGCGGTTGTGGACCAGGCGCCGCGACCTCGGTGAACGGGATGCCACCGGGTGCCGTCGGCATCGCCCACCTGCCGGCCGGCGAGGGCGAGCTGGCCGGAAGCGGGCAGAACGCGGTTGTCGCGAGCCGGGCGGGCACTGTGGTGCGCAGCTCGTTGCCGCGCAGGCAGTTGCCCCGTCCCCGCGTGGCGGCGGGGAACGTCCAGCCGACGTCGACGCCGTTGCCGGTGAACGTGTTGTCCACGATCTGGTTGCCGACCGGAGGTATGTCGGCGGTTGCGGTGATCACCAGCCCGGCGTTGCTGTTGCCGGCGATGCGGTTGCGGATGAACTGGTTGCCACTGCCGCCGTCGATGCCGATGCCGGTGCCCCACCCGCCGTCGGCCTGCTCCGGGGTGGCCCGCTGCTGGTTGGCAGCGATCAGATTGCCCGCGATGAAGGCGCCCTGCTGCGGGAGCAACTTCTCCTGGTGGTCGGAGTCGGTGGTCAGGCCGACCCGGTTGCCGACCAGGCGGTTGCCGACCACGTACATGTCTCCGCTGGCGTTGGTGCCTTCGTAACCGACCGCGTTGAGTTCGGCGACGTTGTCCCGCACCACGATGTGACACGGCTTGCACTGCCCGACATAGATCCCCGAGTCGGCCCCGCCTGACGCGTACGAATGCTCGATGACACCGTTCTGCGCGGAGAACGCGTAGATGCCGTACAGACCGTTGCGGGTCGCGGTCACATACGAGACCAGGAACGACTTCAGGAAGGTGACGGGCTCATCGCCGGTGTCGTAGCCGCCACTTCGCCCCGGCAGCCCGGCGGCCGCCTTCGCCGAACCGGTGACCAGGACCCCGTTCTGCGTGTTGTTCTCCACGGTCAGGTTCTCCACGGCCACCCCGGGCGCCGCGACGACGACACCGTTCGGCTGCTGCAACCGCCCGTCGATGACGACCTTTTCCCGCGACTCACCTCGAAGAGTGATGCGAGCCGTGGAGATCTTCACCGACTCGTGGTACACGCCCGGCGCGACCAGCACCAGGTCACCGGGGTGAGCGAGAAACACCGCATCCGAGATCGTCGGGGCATCGCCAGGTACTCGGATCGTCACATGCGCACCGGCCGGCCGTCGGCCCTTGCCCGATCCGCCATCGCCGCTGCTGCAGCCAGCCACAAGTGTCAGCGTGCCCAGTACCGCTGCCAGCACGCGAAGAGCTAATCGAGGCATGATCCCAGTCTGGCATGACGCCCAATTCGACGCCAGAAACGCAAGGTTGACCGGCATCCGCGATGCCGGTGTGGCACCCTGCACACCATGCACCGAGCCGATCAACACCCGTCGCGCCGCTCGTTCCTCGATGTCACCGGCGCCATGGTGGCCGCCGGTCTGACCGCCGGGTGCACATCGGACTCCGCTCAGCCAGGCCAGCACGCCCCCACCGCATCGGCTACGGCCGTGCCGGTTTCGGCGACGGGCCGGCACCAGGCAGGCATCACGCTCCCTCAGCCGGCCCAGCCCAACCTGCTCGCCGTGGTGGCCGACCTCGGTGCCACCGTGGCCGCCGGCCCGTTACTGGCCGAACTCGGCCAGGCCATCCGCACACTCACCACGGGGACCGACCCGCGGCTGCTGGGCCTGCCGCCGGGCGACCTGACCGTGACCGTCGGCGTGGGCCCCCGACTGGTACGCACGGCCGGTGCCTCGCTGCCCGGCGCGACCGACCTCCCGCGATTCTCCCGCGAGCGGATCGCCCCACAGGCACGCGACGGTGACCTGCTGATACAGATCTGCGCCAGCGACGCGCTGCTCTTACCGGTCGCCGCCGCCGCACTCCTTCACCAGGCTGGCGACCGCATCCACGAACGCTGGCGGCAGTCCGCACGCCGCGGTACGAACGTGCCCGTCGGCAACGGTCTTACCGCGCCACGAAACCCGCTCGGTTTCATCGACGGCATCGTGGGCCCGCACACGACCGTCGAACAACAACGCGACCTGTGGCTGGCCGGGCCCCCCGCGGTCGCCGGCGGCACCCTTGCCGTAGTGCGGCGCATGGAACTCGACCTGCCGCGGTTCGCCGCCCTGTCCGTGGCCGAGCAGGAAGCGGTCTTCGGGCGGCGGCGGGCCAGTGGTGTCCCCCTTTCCGGCGGCCCGGTCGCCTCGGGCCCGGACCTTGGCGCCAAGACACCGGACGGACGCTATCTCGTCCCCGTGGACGCCCACGTGCGCAGAGCGAACCCCGCCGTCGTCGGCGCCGGCCTCATGCTCCGCCGCTCCTACAGCACCGACGAGCCCGCCCCCGGCCTGCTCTTCATCAGCTTCCAGAACGACCTGCGGACCTTCACCGCCACCCTCACCCACATGGACACCTCAGACGCACTGCTGCAATTCACCACCACAACCGCCAGCGCGACCTTCCTGATCCTCCCCGGCTTCGACCGGCAACGCCCCCTCGGCTCCCAGCTGTTCGGCTGATCAGGCCGTACTCCTGGTTTCGGCCTGATCAGGCGGCTGGCCGGCGGCGGCTCGACTAGGAGGGAGTCGGCTCCCCGATTGCCACCGGGATTACATCCGCGACGTGACCTTCGCCGAAGACGCCTCCCAGCTCCGGACAGGCACCGCACCCCGCGCTATGACGACCTGTCGCATGCCTCCCCGGCCTGACCCGGTCGCTGCACGTCGACGCCGTCTCTCCCGCATCCGGTGGGTGGGCCGGAGTTGCCGTACGTGGTCAACTGCGGCGACGGAACAGGCCGCAGCGGGGCCTGCCCAACTCCTGGTCGTCCTCCGGCTCCGGTGGCATGGCGGCCTGGAGACGAGCGGCTTCGGCGGTGGCTTTCTCACGGGCGACGTCGCCGGCGTGGCAGTCGCCGCACACGGACACGTCCCCGGCCTTCCAGGCAGTCCTGTGCGCGGTGGTCTCTTCCCAGCGCTGGTCGGTGAACTTCTGCCCGCACCGCTTGCACACGGGGCGCTCCGCCTCCCGCTCAGCGGCACGGCGCAGCTTGTCCTCCGCTTCGGCGCGGGCCTCCTGATCGCGGGAGAGGGCATCGCCGTCGGGGTTGTCGAGCGCGGCCGTCAGCGTCTGCTCGCCCGTCCGTCCCAGCCGCCGCCACACCGCCGCGTCCGCGCCGTGCTCCTGGAGCTGCTCCAGGGTGGTGACGACGACGGGCACCGCCTGGCTGTAGTCCTTCGCCGTGATCGCCCCGCGGTAGAGGCTCTGGTATCGGCGCGGCGCCCAGTAGCGGCGGCAGGCCTCCTCGAGGACCTGCACGGTGTTGGCGACCTTCGCCTCGGTGGTGTCCGCGAACACGAACGCACCGGCACCAGGCCCTCCCGGCCGGTCGGCGGGTAGACCCGCCGCCATAGCCGCTTCTCGTGGTCGACGTGCTCGATCGCGTCCGGCCGGGAACGGACCAGGTCCATGGTGTGCTTGTCCGCGTCCCTCGGCAGCAGCCGACCCCACTCCCAGTAGCGGCGCAGCTTGGTAACCAGGTCGTGGGCGTCCTCGGTGCGGCGGTTGATCTCCAGCAGCAACACCGGCACCCCCGCCGTCGGTGCCCGCACCACCAGGTCCGCCCGCTGCACGAAGCCGTCTGCGAGCCGGTGACCGATCTCCGTCTGGAAGCCGAGCCGGTGGCCGATCCCAGCACGGTGGAGTTCGGCGGCCGTCGAGGTGACCGCCGCGGCGTGGTCGTCGTAGCTGATGCCGACCAGCTCCCCGGTGACCGGGTCGTACTTCTCCTCGCGCAGTGACGAGACCCGTATCCCCTCCGTCTCCAGCAGCTTCTTCGCCTCGCCGAGCCCATGGCCCAGGAGCTTGGTAAGAAGCCCCGTGGCGGCGAGGTGGCCGTGATCGTCGGAGACATGACGGCCTCTCGGGCTCCAGGCACGTTCAGTCTGGTCTATCTCGTCTATAACGCCATCACCTGCCTGCTCTCCCAGGATGAACAAGTCGCGTGCTTCCGCAACGCCGCGAAGCTCGTTGAGCCGGGCGGCCGCTTTGTGCCCGAGGTATTCGTCCCCGAACTGCAGCGTCTGCCGCCAGGCGAGACCGCAAGCCCGTTCCACATCGGTGACCAGCACGTTGGCTTCGACACGTACGACCTGGTCAACCAGCACTTGGTCTCACACCACTACACGATCACGGACGGTCGAGGCTCCACATTCCTCTCGCCTCATCGGTACGTCTGGCCTTCCGAACTTGACCTGATGGCCAAGCTCGCCGGCCTGGAACTGTCCGAGCGCTGGGCCGACTGGAACGAGACGCCTTTCACCGCGTCCAGCAGATCGCACGTCTCCGTGTGGCAGAAGCCGCCTGTCTGTTCCGTATCTGTTTGATTACCGAACAGACCAGCCGAACGTCTTGCCTAGCTTGGTGACGAGTACGACCTCGTCGAGTACTGGCGCTACACGCCGGTAGTGCCATCGATGCGTTCCCGTACCAGGTCGGCGTGACCATTGTGGCGGGCGTACTCCTCGATCATGTGGACGTAGATCCAGCGAAGGTTGACGTCATGCTCCATGAAGCGACCCGTATCGGTCAGAGCATGCCCGGCGCAGTTCTCACGGGCCCGGGCGATCTCCGCGCGCCAGGTGGCGAGGGCGTCGCCCAGGGCGGCTCCCTCAGCCACATCGAAACCACCGTCGGGGCCATCCGGGTCGGCCTGCGGGTCGTAGATGGGCGGAGCCTGTTCTCCGGCGAACACGCGGCGGAACCAATTCCGCTCCACCTCCGCCATGTGCTGGACCAGGCCGGTCAACGTGAAGCCAGACGGCGGCACGGATGCCTCGGCGGCCTGCTCGTCGTCCAGCCCCTCGCACTTCATGGCCAGTGTGGTGCGGTGAAAGTCCAGCCAGCTTTCAAGCGTCGTGCGCTCGTCGGCGTTCAGGGGCGGCATAGGGCGATCGATGGCACTCATCGGTCGATTATCGCCAGCGTCCGAAGCCGTCAACAGGCGGGGCCTCACTACAGGGCGAACGTTGCCTGATGCGGCACTAAGGGCTTGCAGATCATTAACACGTTGTCTTGATCATGCTGCTGGGGTCGCCGCTCAGGGCTTGAACCCGAGCCTGGAGGGCTGTGAGGGCGGAGGGCGGGGTGGCTGCCGGCGGGATGACGATGCCGTGTGCCTTGAGCAGTGTCCTGATCTTCAGCAGGGTGCGGTGCATGGCGGTCCGGCTGCTGTCGAACAGCACGGCGAGGGGTTCCGCGGCCAGGGCGACCCGCAGGTGAAGGATGGCCGCCAGGACCTGGTCGGGGAAGGCGAGTCGGGGCGGGCGTCCGCGCTTGACGTCGCCATCGACGGCCAAAGTGTCGGTGAGGTCGCCGAGTTGCTGACGGGACATGCCGGTCAGGGCGGGATCGCACAGGAGAGCCTGGTCCCACTCCGGGGTCGGCTTCTGCGGAGTCCGGGGTGCTGGGATGGCAGGGCACGGCTGGGGGTGTACGGCATAGTTCCAGTCGCCGTGGAAGGGGTGTCGTGTCAGTGGCAGGGCCGCCATCTCCGCGTCGCCGATCTGGATTCCGGTGGGGTAGATGTTGGTATCCAGCTCGGCCATGACGCGCAGTCCGGTGCGGGTGGTGGTCGCGGCGATGGACTGGACGATGACTTCGTGGCTGGTCAGCGGGCGGCCGCGCCAGTTCAGGGTGATGTGCGAGAAGAGCCGGTGCTCGATCTTGTTCCACTTCGATGTGCCCGGCGGAAGGTGGCAAACGGTGATCGTCAGTCCTGTTTCGGCCGCGAGCCGGGCGAGTTCGAGCTTCCAGGCCCGGGTGCGGTAGCCGTTCGAGCCGCCCGCGTCGGCGGTGATGAGCAGTCGTGTCGCCTGTGGGTAGGCGGTCCGGCCCTGGCCGGACCACCAGCGGCGGATCGATTCCACTGCGAACGCGGCGGTGTCGTGATCGGTGCCCACGTTGACCCAGCCGATGTTCGCCGCGAGATCGTAGATCCCGTACGGGACGGCCTTGCCCAGCTGGGGGTCGGCGAAGTCATGGACGTTCACCGGCATCGGATCAGCCGCAGGCCGCCACTGGCGGCCGTTGTTCTTGAACGGCATGACCGTCAACTCGCTGACCTCCGTCTCCCTCGAACCGCCGCTCCTGCTGGTGTGCCTGACCACCGGCGCACGCACCACCGAGGCCGTCACCACGGCCGGGACGTTCGCGGTCAACATCCTCTCCGCCCGTCAGGAACACCTGGCGATGCGCTTCGCCAAGCGCGGCGCCGACCACTACGCCGGCCTCGACGCCGTCCACGGACGGCACGGCACCCCCATCGTCCCGGACGCGTTCGCACACCTGGAATGCCGGGTCGAGCGGTCCTTCGAGGCCGGCGACCACATCGTGGTCATCGGTGAGGTGCTGGACGTATGGGAGCGCGAGGGCGAACCCCTCGGCTTCCTCGGCGGCAAGTTCAGCGACATCGTCGCACGCGGGCACGAGCCCGAGCACTGGTTCTTCTGACCGAACCGCTCCCGGTCCGTCTTTCGAAATCCCCGTACCAAGATCCCTGGTCAGTGGGCCTCGGTGACTGTTGCAGCAGTCGCCGAGGCCCCGGGGATCGGCCTGTGCCCCTGGTCAGGACATCTGTCCTGCCGCCTTGGTCTCTCGGCTTCAGGAGTCGACATGGCACATACCCCCGCTCAATCTAGTGACCTGAGTCGGAGATTCGTCGTTGGTTCGGTATGAGTCGTCCGGGTCCGAAGATTCCGCCGTTGTCGGTGACCGATGCCCAGCGGGCCGTGCTGGAGGGCTGGGTGCGTCGCCGCACGACGGCTCAGGCGCTGGCCCAGCGGTCGCGGATCGTGCTGGAGTGCGCCGACGGGCACTCGATCATGGAGGTGTCGCGCCGGCTGCGGGTCACTCCGGACACGGTCCGCACCTGGCGGCGGCGTTTCCTCGAACGGGGCCTGGACGGCCTGTCCGACGAGCCGCGGCCCGGTGTCCCGCGGAAGATCACCGACGCGGACGTCGAGCGGGTCATCGTCAAGACGCTGGAGGAGAAGCCGAAGAACGCGACCCACTGGTCGACGAGGTCGATGGCTGCGGCCACGGGCATGTCGCAGTCCGCGATCTCGCGGATCTGGCGGGCGTTCGCCCTCGCGCCGCACCGCTCGCAGACGTTCAAGCTGTCCACGGACCCGCTGTTCATCGACAAGGTCCGCGACGTGGTGGGCCTGTATCTCGACCCGCCGGAGAAGGCGCTTGTCCTCTGCGTGGACGAGAAGTCGCAGATCCAGGCTCTCGACCGGTCCCAGCCCGTGCTGCCGATGGTGCCCGGCGTTCCCGAACGCCGCAGTCACGACTACGTCCGCGCCGGCACCACCACCCTGTTCGCCGCACTGGAAGTCGCCACCGGCAAGGTGATCGGCTCCCTGCACCGGCGCCACCGAGCCGTCGAGTTCAAGAAGTTCCTGACGAAGCTCGACAAGGAGGTCCCCGCCGACCTCGATGTCCATCTGATCCTGGACAACTACGTCACTCACAAGACGCCCGCCATCAAGCAGTGGCTGCTGGCGCACCCGCGCTTCCATCTCCACTTCACACCGACGAGTTCGTCCTGGCTGAACCTGGTGGAGCGGTGGTTCGCCGAGCTCACGCAGAAGAAGCTCAAGCGAGGCGTCCACCGTTCCGTCCAAGCCCTGGAACGGGACATCCGCAGCTGGCTCGCCGACTGGAACGAACACCCCAGGCCGTTCATCTGGACGAAGACCGCCGACGAGATCCTCGACAAAGTAGCCGCCTACTGCCGACGAATCTCCGACTCAGGTCACTAGCAAGCGCACGGCCCATACCCGTCTCCCCGTGATCGCCGCCTCCAGCCTGGTCGGCACCGCGATCGAGTGGTACGACTTCTTCCTCTACGGCACCGCCTCCGCACTGGTGTTCAACACCCTGTTCTTCCCCGCGGCGGACCCCGTCGTGGGCACCATGCTCGCCTTCTCCACGTACGCCGTCGGCTTCGTGGCCCGACCGGTCGGCGCCGCCGTCCTCGGCCACTACGGCGACCGCAAGGGCCGGCGCACCACGCTGATCGCCAGCCTGGTCCTAATGGGCATCTCCACCTTCCTCATCGCCCTGCTCCCCGGCTACGACACGATCGGCGTGGCCGCACCCGTCCTGCTCATCCTGTGCCGGCTGGTGCAGGGGTTCGCCCTCGGCGGTGAGTGGGGCGGCGCAGTACTGCTGGTCTCCGAACACGGCGACAGCAAACGGCGGGCATTCTGGGCCTCTTGGCCCAACGTCGGCCCCCCGCTCGGCAACCTTCTCGCCGCCGGCGCCCTGGCCCTGCTCAACGCGCTCATGCCGCAGCAGGCGTTCCTCGCCTGGGGCTGGCGCATCGCGTTCGCGTTGTCCGCACTCCTCGTCCTCGCCGGCCTGTGGCTGCGCCTGCACGTCGCTGAGACCCCGCTGTTCGAGCAGGCCGCGCGTCAGCAGCCTGACAAGCCGCAGCGCATGCCGATGGGCGTCGTGATCCGCGACCACTGGCGCGCCGTCGTGCTCGCCGCGGCCACCCGCTTCGGCGAGAACGCAGGCTTCTACATCTACTCCCTTCTGGTGATCACCTACGTCACCAAGATGCTGGAGCTGCCCGATAGCGTCGCCTTGACCGCCGTGATGGTGGGGCAGGCCGTCGCGGTGGTGGCCATCCCGCTCTTCGCCATGCTCGCGGACCGCATCGGGCGCAGACCGATCTACCTGACCGCGTCGGCGGCCACCATCGTGTGGGCCTTCGTCTTCTTCGCCCTCCTCGACACCCGCAACACCGCGGCCATCGTTACGGCAGTGGCCGGCGGCCTGCTGATCTTCGCCGCCTACAGTTCGGTGATCGGTGCCTTCTTCTCCGAGCTCTTCCCCACCGCGATCCGCTACACAGGCGTATCCCTCGCGTACAACCTCGCCTCCGTCCTGGCCGGTTCGCTCGCGCCGATCATCGCGCTCGTGCTAGACGCGAGGTTCGCCACCGGCTACGCGATCGCCGCCTATCTCGCGGCCATGGGCATGGTGTCGCTGATCGCCGCGCTCATCGCGAAGGAAACCCCTTCCACCACACTCGACACGACCGAGAGCATCGACGAGAACAACACACCAAGCGCGCAAACCGCACCAGCACAGCCCTGAGACGCGATCAGGCACCGTGACATCAGCGCGCTGAAGGCCTGGTCCGACGCCACCCGGTAGTGGCGCCTGGACCAGGCCTGTTCCGCGGTGCCGCAGGTGAAACATGTGCGCATGATCTCCGGCCGAGGTGGGGCGGCTGGTGCTGTTGTGCGGCCGGTGGGGCGGCGTGAGGAGGTGGATCGATCCGAAGAACCACCCACAGCCCCAGCTCTCCGGCCAGATCGGCGACGGACTGCGCCTGGGCGCGCATGACATTCCAGTCGACGCGATTCCAGTCGGCGGCCGCGAGCGTGCCGGCAGGCGAGGAGGACATCACGTACTTGCCCGGCTAGGTGATCGCGCCTTCCGGAACTGCACCAACCTGGCGCCGGCACCGCCGGCCTCGCGCATCAGCCGGCGGATCTCGTCACCACTCGCCCGCAGGTTCGCGGAGTCGGTCGGGTCCTCCGTCACCGTGCTCTGCGCGACGGCGAGCCGTAGCGCCCTACGCATTGGGGCCACAGCAGCATCGTGACTGATCGCTTCAAATGGCGAATGAGTGCTTGAGTTGGCGGGCAGAGCGGTCCTCCTTCCCCGTGCCAGGGTGAAGCCGTGCTGGTGGCGCCGATTGCCACGGAAGGGTGTGCCGGTCAGGGAGCGGGGACGGGGCCGCCGGGCCGGAACCGCTCCACCCCGACGATGTGGCGCACCTTGACCGGGCGCACGATCACCGCGACCCGCTGCTCCCCCGGCATGATCCACTCGAAGCGCTCGCTGCCCAGGTACTTGCGGGCCAGCCGGTCCATCCGGTCGTGCGCCTCCTCGCCTTCGATGAAGCGGGCCACCACGCCACTGATCTGCACTCGGTCGAAGGGATCGGTGGCGTCCGCGTGCGCGAGATAGACGCGGGGGTCGCGGCGCAGGTTTTCCTCCTTCACCCGACCCACCGAGGTGTTGAACGTCAGCTCCGCCTCTCCTTCCAGATCCACCCACATCGGGCTGACTTGCGGTGCTCCGTCGGCGAACACGGTGCCGACGTACCAGATGTTGGGGTCTTGCAGCCGCGCGCGGACGGCTTCGTCGAATATCGCAGTCATCCCGGGAGGCTACCAACCAAGATCGGCGGGACAGAGCCGTGGATTCCGGCGGGTGAAGCCGATGCCGGGAGCCGTCCCCGCGCTCCTGCCCTTGCTTGTCGAGACTTCGCAGCCCGCTGGTCACCGGCGCTCGTACTGTGCCGGTCGACTCCGCCAACCGAAATGCTCAGCCTTGCCAAGTCTCGCGTGAGCCGGAGCGCAGGAGTTGTCATCGGTAGAACCGGGTGAGCGGGCGTATGGGAAAAGTCGAAGCAGTCTGGTTGTCACGAACGAGGCACTCGACTGCTCACGAGAACTCATTCAGCAGGCCTTCTGTCACCAGAACGACGGTCGGGACGCCCTGGCCAACGGCAGACGTCTGGCGCGTCACAGAAGACGCGCCAGGGCCGCTTCGGACGGGTTCCCTGCCGTCGCCTGATACACGATGATCACCTGTTGCTCGGCGCCGCCGACGGTGAGCGCCTGCCTTCGCAGGGCGAGGCTGCCGACGACGGGGTGCGCGAAGCGCTTGAGTTCGTCCCGGGCGGGCCGCGTCTCGTGCCGCATCCACAACTGACGGAACTCCTCGTGCGTCTCCAACTCGGCGATCAGGCGGAGGGTTTTGGGGTCGCGTGGGTCGGCTTCGGCGCGCAGGGCCGCTGCGGTCTGCGCGGCTACCTCGGCCCAGTGGGGGAAGAGCCGGCGGGACGCCGGGTCGAGGAACACCGCTCGGACCAGGTTGCTGCCGGGCTCATACATCGGGGCGAGCGCACGGGCCTGCTTGTTCGCCGCCAGCACGTCGAAGCACCGGTCGCGCACGTACGCAGGGCGGTCCGCCCACGCGTCGAGCAGCCGGTGCACTTCCGCGGAGACCTCGGTCCGCGACGGCGGCACGGGGGCGGGGGTGGCGAGGGCGTGCAGGTGAGCGGAGGCGTCAGCGTCCAGTTTCAGCGCCCGCGCGAGGGAGCGCAGCACCTGGGGCGAAGGGTGCCGGTCGACGCCCTGTTCTAGCCGGACCAAGTACGGCTCGCTGATTCCGGCGAGCCGGGCCAGTTCCTCCCGGCGCAGTCCTGCCACCCGGCGACGTCCGCCGGCGGATACCGCCGCATCCGCCGGAGCAACCCGTCCGCGCCGGGCCTTGAGGAAGTTTCCCAGGAGATTGTCGGCCACCATGCCGCGAGGGTAACCCTGCAAGGGTGCTGGCTGCCGAGGTGCAAACGACGCAGGCTCGATGCCATGAAGACCTGGTTCATCACCGGCGCGTCCCGCGGCTTCGGCCGTATCTGGGCCGAAGCCGCTCTCGACCGCGGCGACCGCGTCGCCGCCACCGCACGCGATCCCGAGACCCTGCGGCCCCTCCTTGACGCCCACGGGGACGATGTCCTCCCGATCCGCCTTGACGTGACCGACCGCACCGCCGCGATCGCCGCGGTGCAGCGGGCCGCCGAGTTCTTCGGCCGCCTGGACGTGGTCGTCAACAACGCGGGCTACGGCCTGTTCGGCATGGTTGAGGAAACCACCGAGGAAGAGGCTCGCGCGCAGCTCGACACCAACCTGTTCGGCCCGTTGTGGGTGACGCAGGCGGCCCTGCCGTACCTGCGGGCCCAGGGCAGCGGTCACATCCTGCAGGTCTCCAGCCTCGGAGGCCTCGCCGCCTTCCCCACACTCGGGCTGTACGTCAACTACCCTGCTTCGGCTCACGGATACGTTTCTAGCAGGTCTGGAATGCGGCCGGGTCAGAACCGGGGGCCGCTTGCTGTACCCCGTGCAGGCCGGGTGCCGCCACCCCGGCCCAAGGTGATGCTCGTCAGCCCGCGGGGGTGCCAATCTGGTTGCGTTCGAGCACGGAGCGCAGCTTGGAGAGGGCCTGTGCGGCGGCCGTCGCTGAGGAGTTGTCCAGAGTGCCTCCGATCAGCTCGGCCACGTTGGCGGTGAAGGTTTTCTCTGCTGCGTCGACGAGCTGGGTGCCGTGGTCGGTCAGGGCCAGCAGCGAGGAGCGGCGGTCGGCTGGGTTCGGCTGTCGGGCGGCCCAACCCTGCTTCTCCAGGCGGTCGATGGTTTTGCTGGTCGCCCCGATACCGATGGCGAATTCGGCGGCGAGGTCCGCCACTCGGGACCCGGGGTGGTCGCGCAGGTAGCGCAGGGCCTCGTACTGCGAGGTGACGATCCCGTGCTGCTCGCGGAGACGGTCGTTGAGGGCGTTGTACAGACGCGTCTCGCATCGGACCAGGTCGGCGAAGAAGCCCGGGAGGTCGGCCGTCTCGCCGCTCGATGTGGATGCCATGGCATATAGAGTACGTTAGATTCCAAGGCATATAGTTCCATGGAAGTAACCAGTGGCGGGAGCGTACCTATGAGCAAGGAACAGCGCGCGAAGGTCGACGCGATGCTGCGGCAGCCCCGACCCGAGGGTCCGCGGTCGGTCGAGGCGATCCGAGCCGGATTCCGTGAGCTGATGGCCCGGATGATCGTGCCCGACGGCATCCGCACCACGCGGACGACGCTCGGCGACCGACCCGCACTGTATGTCGAGCCGGACAACGGGCCGCGCGCCGGGACGATCCTGTACTTCCACGGCGGCGGCTGGGTGTTCGGCTCTCCCGAGACCGCCCTGTCGCTGACGGGACACCTCGTGGCCAAGACCGGCTTCGGGGCGTACTCGCTGGACTACCGGTTTGCCCCCGAGCACCCGTTCCCGGCCGCAATCGAAGACACGCTGAGCGCCTACCGCGCCCTCCTCGACAGCGACAAAGACCCTTCGACCATCGTGTTCGCCGGCGACTCCGCCGGCGGCGGACTCACCGTCACCACCTGCCTCGCCGCCCGCGACGCGGGCCTCCCACTGCCCGCCGCCATCGTGGCGTTCTCCCCGGGCCTCGACGCCACCCGAACCGGCGAGAGCATGGACACCAAAACGGGCATCGACCCGATCTTCACCCGCGAGGCCGTTGAACACACCGGAGCCATGTACCTCGCCGGAGCCGACCCGCATCAGCCCCTGCTCAGCCCGGCCGTCCTCGCCGACCTGACCAGCTTCCCCCCGATGCTGATCCAGGCAGGCACCAACGAGATCCTGCTGGACGACTCCACGCGCCTGGCCGCGCGTGCGAGGGCAGCCGGAGTGGACGTCATCCTGGACATCACCGCCGACGTGCCGCACGTGTTCCAGTCGTTCGCCGGCGTCCTGGACGAGGCGGACGAGGCACTGGACCGCGCAGCACTCTTCCTCGGCCAGCGCATCCGCGCCGCGGGCGCAGCGCACACGTCAGCAGGGCAGGGCCGGCCCCGCCCTCACTCGGGCCGCGACCTCTAAGTGGGCGGTTCGTAAGGCGATGTCCGTTTCTGGCTGAGGTGGGGGCAAGGATGCTGGTGGAGGTTGTGTCGGCTATTGCTTCCTGGCGAAGTTGCCGGTGTCGGCCTCGGTGAGGATGCCGAGTTTGACCAGGCGTTTCAGCTTGGCGCGGGTGCCCTCGACGTTTTTCGCCACCAGTTCGTGGCCGAGGGCTGCGCAGACGTCCTTGGCTCGTAGCGGTCCGGTCGCGTGGTTGAAGGCGGCGAGGATGCGGGGGTAGTCCGGGTGCTCGGGCAGGTCCGGCGCGACGGCCGGGAGTCGGTCGGCGAGGCCCGCGACGGTCTTGCGGGTGATCGCGAGGTGCTCCAAGTGCGTCTCGGCCTCCCGCAACCGAGTCTGCAGGTCGTCGATCTGTGCGCGGAGGTCGTCGGCCAGGGCCCGGGCGGCTTCTTCCTGGAGGTCCAGGGCATCGAGCAGCGGCCGGATGTTCACGCTGCCACCGCCTGCGCCGCGCGCCAGGTGGGGGCGTTCGCGCCGGTGAGGCGTCGGGTCATGACGTGGGTCATCGCCCAGTAGACGCGGGAGGCGGAGGAGGAGGAGCGGTGCTCGTAGTCGCGGACCAGGCGCCGGTGCAGTATCAGGATCCCGTAGGTCTGCTCGACCCTCCACCGCTTCGGCTGCGGCACGAACCCCTTGTACTGCGGGTTGCGTGCGACGATCTCGACGTCAATTCCCAGGCCGACGCCGTGCATGACGACCTGGTTCTTGAAGCCCTGGTCGACCAGGGCCTTGCGGACGGTTCCGCCGGCGTGCTCGGCGACCTGGTCCAGCAGGACGATGCCCGCGGCGTTGTCGTGGGTGTTCGCGGCGAGGACGACGACCGCGATGACCAGGCCGAGGACGTCCACGGCCAGGCCGCGTTTGCGGCCGGGCACCCGCTTGGCCGGATCATGGCCGGTCGTGGAGGCAGGGACTCCGGCGGCCACATGGACACTCTGGGTGTCCAGCACCACCAGGGTCGGGTCCTCTAATCGGCGAGCGCGTTCACGAACCTGGCAGCGCAGGAGTTCATGGATGACCTGGTCGGTCCCGTCGTCCCGCCAGGCGGCGAAGTAGTAGTAGGTCGCGCTCTTCTGCGGCAGGTCGTGCGGGAGGTAGGCCCACTGGCAGCCGGTCCGCCCCTGGTAGAGGATCGCGTTCACGATCTCCCGCATGTCGTAGGCGCCCTGGTGGCCACTGACCGAGCGGTGCCGGTCCTTCCACGCGGTGATCACCGGCTCGATCAACGACCACTGCTCGTCCGGTAAGTCACTCGGATACGGCTTGCGTTCACTCACCCGAACACATCACCAGATCAACCACCGCGGGCCGACAGATTCCGCCCCGCCGCCACACCATCAGGCGACAGCAGATCCACTCAAAGACTCACGAACCGCCCACTTAGGCTGCCCGCCCTGACAGCGCGGTTGGCTTCTCAGAGGGCGGTATGTGACGTGATGTCGCATCTGTAGTCACCGGAACGTGTGGAGCGACGGCATCAGTGCTGACCAGAGAGCCCGGCCGCGCCGGAGTGTCTGCGTGAGCGAGCGCCAGCCACCCGCCGGCCGTGAACACGGCGAGCCCGGCCGCCGTAAATCATAGAACCGGAGGCCTTCCGGTGCCCTGACGATCCTTGGCCTCCTCCGCTTCCGGCGTGAGTGTTCGAGCTGGAGCGGCGGTTGCTACGCGAGGTGTGGACGATGCAGAGGTTGACAGGTGAAGCACAGCGGGCGCACTGACGCAAGATCCATGGTGTGCACGTCCAGGATGCGCTCAGGTTGACCTTGTCAGGGTCGAACGGAGATCCACCCCCCACAAGCACAGGAGCACCCTTTTGACGTCGACGAAGTCTGTGATGAAGAAGCTGCCCGAGGTCACGCTGGCGTTCTGGATCATGAAGATCGCCGCGACGACCCTGGGCGAGACGGCGGGCGACCTGTTCTCCCAGACGCTCAAGTTCGGCTATTTCCTCACCACGATCGCCCTGTTCCTGATCTTTGCGGTGACGCTGGTGGTGCAGCTGCGGTCCTCGCGGTACAACCCGTTCTTCTACTGGACCGTGATCCTGTCGACCAGCATGGCCGGCACGACGATGTCTGACTTCATGAACCGCGACGCCAGCGACAAGTACCTGTCGGGCGGCGCCTCTTCGCTGGGCTGGGGCCCGCAGGGCCTCGGCCTCGGCTACCCGGAGGGAGCCGCGATCCTCGTCTCCATCCTCCTGGCGATCTTCCTCGCCTGGAGGATCAGCGGGATGACGTTCCAGATCCGCGACATCGTCACCTTCAGGGGCGAGGCCCTGTTCTGGGCGGCGATCCTCGTCTCCAACACCCTTGGTACCTCGATGGGTGACTTCCTGTCCGACAGTTCCGGACTCGGCTACCTGGGCGGTGCGGCGTTGGTGTCCAGCGCGCTGGTCGTGCTGGTCGTCCTGATGAAGGCGCCCGCCGTCCCGAACGTCCTCCTGTTCTGGATCGCCTTCGTCCTCACCCGCCCCCTCGGCGCCACCGCCGGCGACTTCCTCACCAAGCCGGTCGCCAAGGGCGGACTGAACCTCGGCACCGCGGGCTCCTCGGCCGTGCTGTTCGCGGTCCTGTTCGGCCTGATGGCCTACACCCACATCCAGGAGCGCAAGGCCCTCACACCACGCCTTGAGACTGTCAGCCCGGAGGGCGCAGCGGCCCGCCAGGAAGCAAGTCAACGGTAAGGCTATGGCCGCGGCTGGGTGAACAACCCCTGCTCGGATTCGACAAGAATCCCGCGCTCGGCCAGCCGCTTGAGCTTCAGGCGGACGTTGTTGATGTTGTTGGGCGCGATCTCCACGTCCATCGCCTCGCACACCGCCCGTGCCCGCAGCGGGACATCGGCCGCAGCGACCACCGCCATGAAGGAGCCGGTGCTCCGCCGGGTTGCGGCGAGCCGGCCCGGCTTGCCCGTAGAGCTCGTCGGGACACTGGCGCTGGATGATGACGAGGAGGCACGGATCCGGCTGGCCTGCCACCACGGGCTGGCTCCGCCGTATCTCCTCCTGGACATCTTCGTGACCCGGCCGGCCCACCGCCCGCACCTGCTGACCCTGCCCGCGTTCCCCCGCACCGGCCTGACCCACCTCATCGGCCACCCGGACCCCGTCCTCCTCTGGCTGATGAGGAACCCGTTCCTCGTGACCGCGTGACGTATCTGACGGTCGCGGTCCAACTCGCCCTGATCCCGGCCGTCCTGACCCGGCGCCGGTGGATCCGCGAAGCCGTGCTGCTGTTGATCGCCGGCATGCACATCGGCATCATGTACGGCATGGGGCTGGTCTCCTTCGGCCTGTTCATGCTGGCGGCCGACGCGGCCATGCTCACCGACGCCGACTACCGGGCCGCCGCGCGCCTGGTACGCGGTGCTCGCCGCCGCCTGCGGCAGCGACGGGAGAACACCGCGCCACCGGCCGAGCCGCCGTCCGGCCAGTCACCTCCGGTACCGCCGCAGCGCGACGCCACCGCCGGCGACCGCGTCACCGCAGCCAAGGAGGAAGCGAAGGTATGAAAGGCCGCTTCTGGTGGGGTGTGGTGGCCGCGTTGTGCGGGTGGAACGCCTACGACCACCTGACCGCCGGAAACGAGCACCTCCGCGGCGCGTCGGAGGCCGTTGTCGCCCTGTTGCTGGTCATCGGGCTCATACACGACGCGTACACGGCGCGCGCCGCCCGCAGGCTGACGGACGACTTCGGCGCCTACCTGCGCGCACGGGAGGACCGGGCGGGTGTCACCCTCGTCCGCCGGGGCACGGACGGGACCTGGCTCCCCCAGCACGCGCACAACGCCGACGAGAAGTTCCCCCTGGCCTCCACCCGCAAGGTCCTCATCCTGTGCGCCCTGTCGGAGC
Organism: Streptomyces sp. NPDC049915; assembly: GCF_040656475.1. Taxonomy (NCBI): domain Bacteria; kingdom Bacillati; phylum Actinomycetota; class Actinomycetes; order Kitasatosporales; family Streptomycetaceae; genus Streptomyces; species Streptomyces sp. NPDC049915. The sequence continues at coordinate 28,006 of NZ_JBFAMH010000024.1, read as the reverse complement.
GGATCCACCAAGGAACCGTCTCCGCCGACGAGCGCCTCCCGCTGCGCGAGGTCAGGCGCTTCCACCTGCCGGGCACGGACGGCGGCGCGTTCGCACAGGCCTACCCCGACGCCGGCCGCCGCACCGAGATCAGCATCCGGGACTGCGCCGACGCCATGATCCACCGGTCCTGCAACGCCTCCGCCGAGTATCTGTGGCGCCGTGTCGGCGGCCGTCCGGCCCTCGCCGCTCTCGCCCGGCGCCACCACATGGACGCGCAGGGTCCGGTGTACTCGGGGTACGGCGAGTTCGTCGCCGCCCTGGCCCCCTTCCTGCCGCGAACCTGCGCTGCCCCGACGACCGGCTCGCCGACTACTACGACCGTCTGGGGGCGCGCCCGCACCGCTGGTACCGGCCGCTGCTCCTGCTGCCCACCGCGGGGCTCCAGCCGCGGGTCTTCCGCCGCAGCTGCTCGGGCACACCCAGGGACTGGGTCACCCTCTTCCAGGCCGTCACCGACTCCCCGGCCGGTGACAGCCCGCTGGCGTTCGCCCGCGAGGTCCTGCGCTGGCCGATGCGGAGCAACCCCGCGAACACCAACGTCTACCACGAGGTCCTGGCCAAGGGTGGCTGCCTGCCCGGCGCCGTCACGCAGGTCTACGCCCTGCACTCCCGGACATCCTCGGGCCCGGCCATCATGGCCTGCTTCCTGAAGGACCTCCCCTCCGCCCAATGGAAGATCCTCTCCGGCACACCTCGCCAGGACCGGTACATGGTCTCCACGATGAATCGCACCGGAGCGTGAACATGAGTACAGCGACCCCCTCGGGTGCCATGCTGCTCTACGACGGCGACTGCGGCCTCTGCCACTGGTCGGTCACCCGCCTACGGAAGCTGACCGGCACCACGGTCCGTCTCCTGCCCTGGCAGGCGGCGGACCTGGAGGCCCACCGGCTCACGGAACGCGATGTCACCCGGGCCGTGCAGTGGATCCCCGCACACGGCCCCGTCCGGGCGGGACATGCCGCTTTCGCCGCCTGGCTGAGCACCGCGGCCGGCACCGGCTGGCGGGCGGTCGGCCGTCTGCTCACGGTGCCTCCGATCAGCTGGACGGCCCGTGGCGTGTACCGGCTCACGGCCGGCAACCGCGGTCGCATCCCCGGCCCGTGGCGCCAGGGCGCCTCCTGCCGGATCGACCGGTAACCAGGCCGCGAGGGACCCGGGCGCTGGGCCCGCCGGTCCTCGGCCGCCGTCCGCGCCCGCCACCCGGGTCGGCGCCACTCGTGCGCACACCGGACGCGGTCGGCCACCGGCTCGGGCTCGTCGCGGGCGACCTCCTCATCGCCCTCCCGCCGCTCGCGCTCGGCCCCGACCGGCCGGAGGAGGTGGTCTCTTCGTCGTACCCGAGGGACCAGCGTCCGCAGCCCGCCTACTAAGACCGTGTCCTACATGGTCAGTTAGTCGTTGACCGGGTCATGGGGAGTGGACGATGGGGATGGATCGTGCCGGACGGCTTGTGGGAGTTGGCAAGGCCGTTGCTGCCGCCCGCGCGGGTTCGCCCGCAGGGTGGCGGGGTCGCGAACATCGATGATGAGGCGGTGTTTGCCGCGATCATCTACGTCCTGGTCAGCGGCTGCGCCTGGCGGGCGTTGCCGCCGTGCTTCGGAGCGTCGAAGTCCACCGTGCATCGCCGCTTCTCCATCTGGTCTCGGGCAGGAGTATGGGGGCGCTTGCATCAGAAGGTTCTCCAGCTCCTTAACGAGCAGGACATGGTCGACTTGTCTCGTGCGGTCCTCGATTCAGCCCACGTGAGGGCTAAAAAGGGGGCGAACTCGCAGGTCCGAGCCCCGTGGACCGGGGTAAGCCCGGTTCCAAGATGCATGTCCTGTCCGACGCGAACGGACTGCCCCTACGGGTCGGGCTCTCCGCGGCCAACACCCACGACAGCCTCGCCCTGAAGCCGATGGTGTCCCACTTCCACATGGGACACGAATCCCACGCGGCCGACTCCAAGCCCGTGCGCCTTCATGCAGACAAGGCGTACGACATCCCTCACCTGCGGCGATGGCTATGGGGCAAACACATCGGCGTCCGTATTGCCCGCAAGGGCATCGACTCCAGCGAGCGGCTCGGCCGACGCAGGTGGGTCATTGAACGCACGATGTCCTGGCTGACCGGCTACCGCCGTCTCAACCACCGTTACGAGCGGAAATCAGGCAACTACCTGGCCTTTCTCGGGCTGGCATCCGCCCTCTGCTGCTACAAGCGGTTCCTCAAACTGACCATGTAGGACACGGTCTAAGAGCCGTCTTGACCTGCGAATAAGAGCCGTCTTGACCTGCGAAAACGCCCTCTGAGGGTTTCCGCCTCGCCCGGAGAGACGGCATGCCCACTCCTACAGCCCCTCCTCCCCCAGCCCATCACCGCGAGCCACCAAGCATCTCAGTCAGGCCAGGCAACGCACCCGGGGCGAAACTGCGGGTCTGTCCGTCGCGCGAACCATCCCAGCGGGCCGCCCCGGACGTGCGCACACCCCCGCCTGCCGGCCGGAGGCGAGACGATCCTGTCGCTTGCGGCCATGTGCCGAGGACCTCATGGCCCGCGGCGCAGGAACGGGTGCCGGCGACAGCGTTGACACGGGAGGCGAACTGGGAGGGGTTTGGCTGCGTGGCGGCCACGACCGGGGTTGGACGGTCTGCCTGATTACTTGCGTCCGACTGGGCGGTTTCCGTGACGTATCTTCAACGGAAAGTGACATGTGGGGTTAGCGTGACGGCTGCCGTCAAGTGATCGTCGGCCCGAACCACGCTGGTCGTTGCCACGGAGCGGGCTGCCACGCCGAAATGAGTTCGCTTATGCACCTCGCTTTCCGCCGCACTCTCCTCAACAGGGCCGTCGTGACGGCGTGCGGGCTGTCGGCACTGCTCGCCGCTTCCGTGACGGCCGGCTCCCCTGTCGCCGGCGAGCCGCGTCCTGGCGGGACGGACCCCTTGCCGGGGGCCGCGGTCGTCACCCTCACCACCGCCAAGGTCGGCGCGCCCGGTAATCCCTCGGTGGGCGTGGTGCCGTTCCAGGACGCCCTGTACCGCTCGTGTGCCGACGCCCCCTCCCCGCAGGAGTGCCTGCGCGTCGGCGGCGTGCGCCACCGATACGAGATCGGGCAGCTCGAAGTCACCGTCGAACAGTGGGTGGCGTTCCTGAACACTGTGGATCCCGACGGGCGCAACCGCCTTCGTCTCTATGACGAGAGCGAGAGCTCGGCGGCGTGGCCGAAGTACGGCCAGATCAACCTCTCCCCCAGTGCCGGCAGGGGCCGTCATTATTCGGTGGCCTTCCCGCAGTGGGCTCACAAGCCCTACGGCTTCGCCGACTTCCTCAGGGCGGCACGCTTCGTCAATTCGCTCTACAACGGCCGACTGATCTCCAAGCGGTCCGCCAGCAAGGGCGGCTTCAACTACGTCACCTACCAGGTCCGGCTGTCGCCACGGACCGAGCGCGGGATGTACGACCTGGCCCGGCCGACAACGACCCGAGTGCAGCGCACGGGGTTCGTCCTGCCGAGCCAGGACGAATGGATCAAGGCGGCCTACTACGACCCGCGCGGCGGCGGTACATACTCCTACTGGAAGTACCCGACCAACCCGGGAGTCTTCGGAGACGGAGCCGCCACCGCCCCCAGCCCCACCGTTCTCAACCCGGCCACCGGCGACGTCACCAATGCCGCGACCCAGCCCCTGGCCTCCTACCTCGCGGACGGCAAACCGGCACCGAGCTGGTGCCCCGGACAGCTGACCCCCCAGGTCTGCTCGACGGTCAACCCGTTCGGACTCGACCCCACCCTCTACGCCAAGGCCTACCAGGGCAGCCTCAGCACCGTCGGCGGCGCGAGGACTCCCTCACCATGGGGCACCCTCGACCAGGGCGGCAACGCTGTCGAATGGACCGACACGATCACAGCGCCCCCCGCCGGGCAAAGCTCCGCGCGGGTCTGGCGACGCCTCCACGGCGGAATCTCCAACGCACCGGCCTACCAGATGTGGCCCTCCGCCGTCGGCCTGCAACCCCAGGACAACGTGTTCTACAACCACACCTACCCGTGGCTCGGCATCCGCATCGGAGTGATCGGCGACCTGAAGCCCGGCTCGCCCCAGTAAAGAGCCCTGCCCGGGCCCTTCCGGCGAGGGCCACCGCGACCGCCGTCACCACGGCCTGCAGGGCGGCGGTCTGCCGCCGGTAGCGCACGGTCGGGCCAGCCACCTGCTCGGCGAACATCGTCTTAGATCGTGGCAGTTGACCAGGACTGCCTTGAGCCGGAGTGGTTCGGTCTCGGTGAGGGATTCCGGGCGGCTGAGAACCCATTTGGTCACCAGGCGGGGCGCCGGTGACTGCGCAGTGACCGGCCGGGGTGAGGTGCGCTTCTTCCTGATGTAGGCGCTGACGATGCCATAGCTGCCTTTGTAGCCGAGCGGGACGATCTCCTCCCAGTGCTTCCGGGTGGTCGGGACCTGGGGGGGCATCGCCCCGAATCGGGTTGCTGCGGACGTCGCGTCACGGCTATGACTCCTGACGTGACGACGAGCCCGAGTGAATCCGTGTCCTCCTGGACCCACGTCGAGGACTTCCTGCGCGACCACGGCGCCGACCGCATCACCCACCCCGGCGGCACGCTGCTGGCCCATCTCATGCGCGTCACACGACTGTTGGCCGAGTGGGGTGCCGATCTCGACGTCCAGGCAGCTGGGCTGTGCCACGCCGCCTACGGCACCGACGGGTTCGGCCAAGCCCTCCTCCGGACCACCGAACGCGCCACACTGGCCGACCTCATCGGCGAGCGCGCCGAAGCGCTGGTCCACCTCTACGGCAGCTGCGACCGGGACGCCGTATATCCGCTCCTCGGCGGGGATGCTCCAGTGGTCCTCCGCGACCGCTTCACCGGAGACGAGCACACCCCCTGCGACGCCGACCTGCGTGCCTTCATGGAGATCACCGCCGCCAACGAACTGGACGTCGTCGCGCACAACAAGGACCTGGCCGCCCGGTACGGCGCCGCCCTGTACGGCCTCTTCACCCGGTCGCGCGACCTGCTCTCCACCGCGGCATGGGCCGCCTGCACCCGGCAACTCGGGCCCGGCGCCCGCCCGTAGCCGCGCCGGGCCTGTGCGTCACGGGCATCGACCGTCTGGCCGGCGTTGATCTGCTCCATCCCGGCGGACAGGCCCCTCGTACGCGGTGCTGGACGGTGCGAATTCACTGGTCGGCAGAGGCGCCGGTACGGAATGCTGCACACGTGATCGCGCGAGAAGCCGCAGTTCGGGCCGTCGAGGAACAACTGGAGCGCGACTGTCAAAGGTGGCTTGCCGGGGGTGCAGAGGCACTGCGCATGGCTGTGACGGACATCGAAGAGCACGAATGGGTGTGGTTTGCCTACTGGACTTCCGAGGAGTCCGTGCGTACTCGGAATCCGGAGTTCATGCTGGGAGGCAAGCGCATCATGTCGACGAAGTCGGCGTTGGCGTCGAGTCCGCCGAACGTGTCGTCGACGAAGTCGGTGATCAGGCGTCGGCGTTCGTCGTCGGAAAGCTTGGCGAGCTTGCGCATGAGGTCCATCTCCTCAGGGCTGGAGCCGCGTTTGGCCACCGCGCGCAACACAGCGCGCCGCAGTCGCAGCGTGCGGATCCGCACCTCCAGGGCATCGGCATGTGCGGCCGCGACCTCGGGCACCGAGACCTCCCGGTCCAGCACCTGCAGGATGACGGCAACAGCGCGCGCGCAATTCCTCTGCTGCTGCGCCGGCCTGGGCCCTGCCCGCCTGGTAGGTGGCCTCCCACGCTTCAGGGTCGCTCTGCTCGGCGTCCAGGAGGCGCACCGCGGCCGGATCGGAGGCCAGGATCTGGGCACCGTCGGCCGCGGGGTGTGGGTGGCCGTGGGCGAGCGGGTCGACCACCACCATCGTGCGGGCATCGGCCGCCAGGTCGGTGTTGGTGCCGGCGCGCAGGGCGCCGTCCAGGTAGCGGCGGCCGTCGACGGTGACAGGGGGCTCAATCCCCGGGAAAGCGCTGGACGCGGCGACCGCGCGGACCAGTGGGACGCCCGCGGCGGCGTCCCATACGACTGGCTCGCCGCTCTCGGCGTCGACGGCCGGGATCAGCAGAGGGCGTCGCGGCCAACTGTCGGCGGCGATCAGTGCGGCACGCTGGGCGATCAGCTGGTTCTCCGCCTGCGCGTCGACCGTTTCCAGGGCGATGCGGCCCACCCGACGACGCGCATCGGTGCAGGATCCAGGCCCGGCTCGCCGAGGACGGCGAACACCGCGCCCGTCACTGCCGGGTCGGGGCGGCGGTAGAGGCGCGGACGTAGCGTTGGCGGAGCGCCGCACGGTGGCGAGGCGGGCCGGGTCCTGCCCCGTGGCGATGACAGCGCCGACGATCGCCCCGGCTGAGGTGCCCACGATGAGGTCGGCCTCACCCAGGTCGACCCCGAAGCTCCGTCGGCCCGCCGTCAGTCCGGCCGTCCGTGCGGTGCCAAGACGCCCGTGATGCTCAAGGAGATCCGCCGCCACGACGTGCTCTCCCCGCTGGACATGGCCCGCAGTGCCTCCAGGCGAAGACACTGGCTTGCCGGCAACGCGAGCTCCGCTTCTGATCGCAGGAGCATCCCGGCTTCTGCGCACAGAACCCGCAGGGAACGGCGTTGCCGTCTTGGCGGCCGGCATCGGCTTTGCGTTGCCCTGCTTCTCGCAGGCGGTGCGGATGCCGGCCAAGCATCGTTGGAAATCCGGCGCTTCCTGCTACAGGCCGCAGGATCCGCGGTCGAGGTGGAAGTAGCGGGCGTTGGCCCAGCGGCACAGCCGGATGCCGACGGTGACGCCGATGATGGTGACCAGGGCGGGCAGGTATCCGCCGGCGACCTGGACGATCGGGATGGCCGGGCATCCGCCGGAGATCGCCCAGCCCGTCCCGAAAAGCACCGCGCCGGGGATCACACCGGCGTGGATGCGTCCCGGTGTGCGGCGGACGCGCAGCAGGGCGAACGCGCAAATGATGATCACGACCGCGCCGGCGAAGGAGAGCAGCATGCGCAGGTCCTGGAAGGTGAACATGCGGTTCAGCTCGGCGTAGTCGCCGAACCCGATATTGGAGACGGTGAAGCCGAGGGCCAGGCCGGTGATGATGTTGGCCAGCAAAATCGCGCCTCTGGTACGCATCAGATCACCTTCCACAGCATGAACGACACCGCGACGGCGGTACCGAAGAACACGGCGGTCGCAACGAGGCTGACCGGGCGCAGGCGTCCGCAGCCGTTGAGGCCGTGGCCGGAGCTGCACCCGCCGGCCAGCCGGGTGCCGAAGCCGACCAGGACGCCACCGACGAACAGCAGGACGAGCATGGTGATCGGATCGGCCGTGACCACGTCCCGAAATCCCGGGCCCATGTCGAAGCGGAGGTGGAAGCGTCCGGAGGTGACCGCGGCGATGAAGCCGCCGAGGAAGATGGACACCAGCAGGGCAGCCTGGGTCACCAACGGGGCCGGACCAGTGCTCGTGGCCGGTGTGTCCTCACTCACCGTCGGTTCGGGGTCCGTTGCGAGCGGTTGTGGTGCCCCGTATGCGGCCGGCGGCGCCGTGGGGACGCCGGGGCTGGTGCCGAAGTGCTCCGCCGTTGCCGCGGTGAGGGCCTCAGCCAGCGCACGGTCGTCGGTGAACTCCTCGTCCATCTGCTCCAGGCGCCGTTCCCTGCGCCAGTGCAGTACGCGATCCCACGCGGAGGACACGCCGAAGGACCGGTCCGTGGTGAGGGCGTAGTTGATCGTGATCAAGGCGAGCCCGGCGGCGCCGGCCCACCAAGGCCAGTAGCCGCTCATGCGGGGCCTCCCATCCATTCGGTGAATCGAGCCCACCAGCCGCGCTTCGGACGGGGGTCTTGGCGCGCGTGCCGTGACGGGTGGTTCGGGGGCTGGGGAAACTCTGGAGACGGTGATGTCCGGTGGGGCGGGACCGGGGCCGGCGCGGTTGCCGGCGTCGGCTCGAACCAGGTGCCGGCATGTGGTTCCGCGGCGGCAGGTCCTGGCGGCTGTGGTGGCCCAGAGGGTGCCGCCCGCTGCCAGGACGCGCCCTGCTCCGACCACGCAGAGTGCTGGGTCCGCCCGGGTCCCTGCCCCGGGTCGGTGGCGCCGGAGCGTCCCGTGTCGGTGGCCGGATCTTCGAGGTGCCGCGCGCGGGCGCCGTTGGGTAGCAGGCTGAGCGGCACACGCTCACCGGTGAGCGACATCTGGTAGCGCGCACAGCCCCGCCAGTGATCCTCGCTGTCGCAGTAGTAGTCACGCCAGCCCTGCAGACTCGCCCTGAGGAAGGGGAAGAGGGGGCATCCTGCGGCGTGCGAGCAACCCACGTTGCTCCCTTCTGACCGGCGCACACCACCTGTTCTGTGAGGCGGTTGCCGTTCTCGGTTCATGCCTTTGCCGCGCCGGGCCGACGATTTCAAGAGTGACGCGGTGATGGCCTGTCAATGTCGCTGTCAAGGACCTCCGTTTCTCGGCCGGGCGTGATCGAAGCATCGGTTCGGTGTCATGAGCAACTTCCCCTCCACATCCGACCGTGAGCACGTGGCATCGCAGGGTGACAATGGCCATGCGGGGTTTAGGTCCTCATATCGCTCATGGTTGGATATATCGACACCGGCGACGGGGCTTTCCTGAGTACTGACTCAGCCTCACGAACGGACTTTTTACTGACGTCGGTCAGCTGTTCGTGGAGGCCATGTACATGCGGGCACCCTTTGTGGCGAGTGTGTGAAGTCCAGCTGTGACGAAACTGTTGATATTACTGATCCGTACATCGGGATCAGCGCCAATGGAGGAAACCATGTGTCAACGTGCTGTCTGCGGGTCGTGCCGGAAGGCGACCTACGAGGGCTGTGGACGGCATGTTGAGCAAGTGCTCGCCGACGTCCCGACGCCTGAACGGTGCACGTGCGCACCGGCGCCGTGCGCAGACGCACGCACAGCGGAGCCGACGCCTCGAACGAAGCCGGTGCCGGTCCGTCCGGGTACGCAGAACGGCTGGCGGGCCCGGCTCACCGCTTGGCTGAAAAGCCCGGCGTGAGGTCAGCAGGAGCTGAGCGTTGGCTCACTGGACGGGCGGCGCGTCGTCGTCCGCCCCTCAGTCCGTAGCGCGGCTCCAGGACGACGGTCCCGTCCAAGACCTGGCCGCGGCGCGGGCCGGTTGCTGCTGCTCGTCATCGCTCATGCGACCAGTCGGCCATGGGAGCCTGTGGACGGAGGCCGGTGTCCGCGAGGTCGCGCCGGACGTCGGTGTCCCGATGTCCGTCCGTACAGTGGGGGCATGACGACGTCCTCCGTCCCCGATCCGGTGCCGGTGCCGACCCGGGTGCTGCTGTCCGGGGACCAGGAGGTCGTCGCCCATCTGTGGTCCCGGCGTCAGGCGCCTGACGGCTGCAGGTACGAGGTCGGCCTACCGCATCTTCGTCCTCGAAGTAGGTGCGGAACCACATCGTCATGCCGCCGTCCTGACCCACCACCTTGACCAAACTCAAGCCCATAGGGGCCCCCGCTGTCCTTCCCCGGTCAGCTTCAGCGTCCGCGCCAGCGGGTTCCACGACCGCTCGGCGTAGAGGGCTCGGCCCCATCCCCCTCCCCCGGTGTCCGCCCGTCATCCACACGGCCGTCGCCCTGCGCCGACCGTGTCAGGCGCGCTGGAAGAACTCGACCTCGGCGAGGGCGAGTCGGCGACCCGGCGCCCGGCCGGCCGGGGAGCGCAGGGTCAGGCTGACCGTATGGACCTCGCTGAACCCGGTGGGGAACGTCTGCGGGCCCGCCTTGTCGGCCAGGGTGAGCTCGCTGCGGTGCTCCTCGCCGTCGTGGGTCGTCACCACGAGGTCCATGCGCAGGGCACGCGCCTGGCCGGCGTACTCCTGCGGGTCCGGGGAGGAACCGTTGGTGACGATGACGTCGACCAGCCGGAACGGCGTGCCGAAGGTGTACGTCACCGTCGCGCCCGGCGCGGGTGCGGCCCAGTAGCTGTTGCTCACGCCGTCGGTGGTGTTCGTCGCCGGGTGCCCCGGGGACTCGGCGCTCGCCGTCGTCCGTTCCGGGGTGACCTGCCGGGCCTTGCCCAGCTTGTCCCGCGCGTCCTCGAACAGGGCCCGTCCGGCCGGGAGCAGCAGGAGACCGCCGGCGCACAGGGCCAGGACCACGGCCAGGACCACCAGCAGCCGCACCGCCCTGCCCGAACCCGACCGCACCCCCCGGCGGAACGGCCACACGGTCCGCCACCAGGGCAGCGCCTCGGGCGGCGCGACGGGGTCCAGCCGGGCCGCGCAGCGCCGGCAGAAGCGGCGGCCGGGTGGATTGGGCGCCCCGCAGGAGGGGCAGGGCGGCCCCGTCACGTCGTCGGCCGCCGCCACCGGCCGTACGACGGGACGGGGGGCCACCGCCTTGGCGGGGAGCACCGGCTGGACCGGGGCGGGGGCCGGGTCGGGAGCGGGCGCGGGCGCGCTCGGTGCCACGGGTCGCGGGGCGGGCGGCGCGGGCGGCGTCGGCGTCACGGGGTGCGGGGCGGGACGCGCCGCGGGCCCCGTCGTGCGAGGCCGGGCGGGACGCGCGGCGGGTGCCGGGTCCGCGGCGGGGAGCGTGGTCCGGTCCCCTGCCCCGGCGGTGCCGCGGAGCCTGCCGCGGGTGCGCGACGGACTGGCGTCGGGCGGCGCGGAGGCGGCCGACGCGGCGGGCGGGGCCGGTTCGGACGGGGCGGAGGCGGGCGGCTTGGCGGGCGGGTCCGGTTCGGACGGGGCGGTGCGGCCCGCGCCGGCGGATGCCGTGGACCGGTCACCGGCCGCGAGCGGCGCGGCCCGGTCGCCGGTCGGCGGCAAGGTGGCCTCCGGCGCCGTCGCGGGCCCGGCCGGGGACGGCCGCGGCACGGACCCGCCGCGCGACGGCCCGGCCGCCGGCGGCTCGTCGGGGTCCGGCGACGACGGCTCGCCGGGAGCCGGTGCGGGCGGCCGGGCGGTCGTGCCGCGGGCAGCCGTGCGGTTCGACCAGCCCAGGTAGGCGCCGCAGTTGCCGCAGAAGTCGTCGGTGGGGTCGTTGGACGCCCCGCATGCCGGACAGGCGCGCACGGCGTCACCTCCCTTCGTCGTCGGTGGGCGGGCCGGGCAGGACCTCCAGTCGGCAGACGGTGTGCACGGGGCACATGACCGTGACCACCTCCTGGACCCGGTCCGGGTCCACCCGCCCGCCGTCTTCGGGCCACACCCGGACCAGGACCTCGGCGGGGGGCGGCGGCGGCAGGTCGGCTCCCGGGGTGGCCGACCACACCGCGGCGCCGTCGCCGCCGACCTCGGCGTACACACCGAGGGCGAGCCGCAGCGCCTCGACGAGGCCGCGCCGGGTGCCGCGCCACCGGTGCAGTTCCACCGCGCGGCCGACTGCCTCGCGGCGTCGCTCCACCGGCCACGCCGGATCGTCGGCGGCGCCCACCCAGGACCCCAGCCAGGTCAGGAAGTCGGCCGGGGTCACCCGCGGGTCCAGATACGCGGGCAGGTTGTCGAGCGTGGCGAACACCGGGGCGAGGACGGTGTCCAGTCCGGCGGTGAAGCGCTGCGCGAAGTCGTCGTCGGCGTACAGCGCGGGCAGGTGTCCGCCGATCGGGTACCGGCTCGGCAGCCCGGGTATCGCGGCGCGGCTCATCCGCGGGCCCCCGTCCGTGCGGCGGTGGCGGACGCGCTCATCCTCGAGGTGGCTGACGTGCTCATCCCCGCACCTCCCCCCGGTCCTGCGGTTCCACCGCGGTGACCGCGACCTGGTGCTGGTAGGAGAAGACCAGTGCGCCCGCGGCCACGTCGATGCGGTCCGTCGGCGCCCCGCGCCGCCCGGTGACGGGGTCGGCGGGGAACAGCAGGATCTCCTCGATCAACGCGTCACCGGCGGCGCGTTGCAGCACGCCGAAGACGTCGCCGTACTGGACGGGCCGGCCGAAGGGCCAGCCGGCGCCGTCGGGGCCGCCGGTCAGCGGGTTGAGGTGGCGGTACAGGGCGGCGAGACAGGCGTCGCGGACGCGGTCGGTGGCGGCGGGCGCCGCGGCGAGCCGGGCGACGACGGTGACGCCCTGGTAGACGGGCGGTTCGACGACGAGCCGGGTGCCGATCAGCCGGCGTTCGTCGAGCTGCGCGGTGACCGCCCGCAGGACCTGGTCGGACGGGATGAGCTGCTCGAAACGGAGCCGGTCGTCGCCCTCGTCGGCGACCGCGTCCGGCACGACGAGGACCCGTACCGCGCCCGCGCCGCCGGCGGGCAGGCAGCGCACCCGGCGCAGGGAGGGGGCCGCCTGGCGGGCGATGGTCTCGTGGTCGTCGGCGGTGACCGCGCGTTCCTGCATCCGCAGCGCGTCCGGCGCCCGCAGTCTCGCGTTGGCGACGGTCTCGCCGGCGACGCCGCCGCTGGCCGCCTCACGGTTCACGACCCGGGCGATGTACGGGACGGAGCTGCGCAGGACGGAGATCGCGCCACGGGCGACATTGCCGGCGGGGCCGCCGCCGGTGCGGTAGCGGGCCACCCGCACGACGGCGCCCTTGGGCGGCACCGCGCCGCACTGGCGCAGGGTGCCGTCGGCTTCGCGCAGCGCGGGCGGGAACGTGAACTCGCCGGTGGTGGCGTCGATCCGGACATGCCGGTCGGCCGGTTGCGAGCGGCCGAAGTGCTCGACGCTCTCCCAGCGTTGCCAGCCGTCGACGGAGGACACCTCCACCACGGGCGGCTCCCGGTCGAGGAGGACGGGTGGGCGGCCGATGCGGAACGTCTGCCCGGCGACCCCCTCGGAGGTGCCGAGCGGCACGTCGGTCTCGGTCTCCGCGTGCTCGACCGTCATGGTGCCGCCCACGGTGAACACCGACGCCTCACGCACCGTCGGGGACTCGGAGTAGAACGGCTGGCCGGGCTCCGGCTCGGTGACCCGGCAGCGCAGCCAGCCGGCGCGGACGCCGCCGATCACGGACGCCGTGTGCCCGGCCGGCACGTACACGATGACCTCGCCGGGGCGGTTCAGGCCGCCGGTGGAGTCCTCGCCGGTCTCGCAGATCCGCCAGCCGGAGCCGTCCCACGCCTCCCACACCAGCGGGGGCTGGCGCGGGTCCACGCCGATGCCCTCGACGCGGCTGTCCAGGCGCACGGCGACCACGCACCGCGGCACCGCCGCCGGCAGGCCGAACAGCAGCGCGTCGCCCGCCTCCGGCGCCGCCTGGAAGGCGGGCACGTCGCGGCCCTCGGCGAGTTCGCCGGTGCGGTCGCTCTGCTCGCCGGTGCGGGGCGCGGTGACCAGCCGGACCAGTTCGCTGGGCACGATGCGCAGTTCGTCGGTGGTGGTGAACGTGACGGCCGCATCCGCCTCGCCGCCGGCCGTGGTCACCTCGGTGCCGGCGGGCAGCGTCACCGTGTCGGGCTGCGGCGCGGACAGCCAGAAGTCGACGTCGGCGACGGCCGCCGCAGGCGGGAACAGGCGGATGCCGAGCAGGTCGAGGAACGCGGTGTAGTTCTTGTCCGGCACCCGGTTCAGCCGGTACAGCAACTGGTCGACGAGGTAGGCGAACGTCTCGATCAGGGTGACGCCCGGGTCGGAGACGTTGTGGTCGGTCCACTCGGGGGCGCGCTGCTGCACGTACCGCTTCGCCTCGTCGACGAGCTGCTGGAAGCGCCGGTCGTCCAGGTTGGGGGAGGGCAGGGCCATCAGGCGGCGCCCCATTCCTCGGCCCCCTCCTCGGAGGGGATCGTGTAGAAGGGAAAGACCAGGTTGCGCCGGTCGTTGGTGGAACGCAGGGTGTAGTGCACGTCGATGTACAAGGTCCCGGCCTCGACCGCGTCGTAGGCGACCACCACGTCGTCCACCGCGATGCGCGGCTCCCAGCGCTCCAGTGCCTCGCGCACCTGCCGGGCGATGCGCCCGGCGGTGGCGCCGTCGCCGGGCGCGAAGACGTACTCGTGGATGCCGCAGCCGAACTCGGGGCGCATCGGGCGCTCGCCGGGCGCGGTGCCGAGGACCAGCCGGATGGCCTCCTCGATCTCCCGTTCCCGCTCGACCATGGCGATCCCGCCGGTTGGTCCGACGCGCAGCGGGAACGCCCAGCCGCGGCCGATGAACCGCTCGCTCATCACTGGCCCCCGATCAGCACGGTCGGGTGGCCGGCCGAGATCATCGCCCCGCACGAGGTCTTGTCGCCCATGCGCGCGGCCGGCAGCCCGCCGATGAGGACGCCGCTGCGGGCGAGGGCCGCCGGGTCCGGCGTGACCACGTTGCCCGGGCCCAGCGCCAGGTGCGGGGGCACGGCGCAGGTGTGCAGGCTGCCCGCCACGGCGGCGGGTCGGCCACCGATGAGTACGGTCACGACCGCCCTGGCGGCGCCGGGCGGCGGGGTGGCGATGACGCCGCCGTGGTTGGTGGGGTCACCGCTGCGGGCTGCGGCCGGCATGCGGCGCTCCTTTCGTCGGTCCGACCGTCCGGACGGTGCACGGGATCGGTCGAGGGGTGTGCGGGCTCAGTCGAGTCGAGGGGTGTGCGGGCTCAGTTGATGCGGATGAGCTTGGCCTTGAGGACGCCCAGCAGGCCGCCGTCGACGGTGACCTCCGAGCTGCCGGACACGCGGACCTTGCGGCCTGCGACGTTCACGCCGACCCGGCCCTGGATGTCCACGTTGCGGCCGGACACACTCACGTCGCCCCGGCCGGCATCCAGCGTGATGCCCTTCCTGTCGAGCCGTACGGAGGTCAGTACCTGCCGGGTCCGGCCGGCGTACACGGTCAGCTCGATGCGGTCCCGCCGGTCGTCCAGGAACACCTCGAGGCGCTCGTCGGCACTGCGCAGCCGGACGCCGGAGGGACCCGGCGCCCGGGCGTCGAGGAGCTCCACCCGGTGTCCCGAACGCGACACCAGGGAGCGGCGGTTGACCCGGCCGCTGGTGCCGTCGACGAGCGGCACGTCGTGCGCCGAGGGGGTGTCCACGCCGTTGTACAGGCCGCCGATGACGTACGGGGCGTCCAGCAGCCCCTGTTCGAAGCCCACGAGCACCTCGTCGTTGACCTCGGGGCTGACGACACCCCCGCCGCCCTTGCCGCCCCACTGCACGGTCCGCACCCAGTCCGTGACGTAGGTGTCGTCCAGCCAGGGAAACTTCAGCCGTACGGCGCCGCTCTGCGAACCGCCCGGCTCCCGTACGTCCGTCACCACGCCGATCGCCAGACCGGGCATGCGCGGGCTGCGGGCCGGGGCGTTCGCCCCGGTCACCAGGCCGGCCAGGGAGCGGTCCGGGCTGGCGCTGACCCAGACCGTCGTCCGGTACCCGCCGTGCGGCTCCAGGACGTGGTGGACGGCCGTCGCCGTATACCGGCCGGAGAACGCCTGCCCGACGTTGCCGAGCGCGACCGGCAGGCCCGCCCGCAGCCGCGGGTTGCCCTCCACCACGGCCTCCAGCTCGCCGAAGGAGGCGCTGACGTGGGCGGCCGTCGCGTCCGCCGCGGCCGTCGTCTCCGCCTGCGTCCGGTACGGCGTGTCCGTGACGGTGAGCTTCGACGACCTGCCGAACCGCGCACTCAGCGCCGGGCTCAGCCCCGGCACCACCGTGTCGCTCTCCACCGACGGCGCGCGGGCCACCAGCGGCCGCTTCGTCGTGACGTCCCAGCCGCGCACCTCCACCTGCGAGGCGCCGTCCGCGGCCGACAGCGAGGCCCGCAGCGCCAGCAGGTTGCGCCCGTACTCCAGCACCATCGGATCGCGGGTGGCCGGGGTGGACGGCGCGGGCGCCCCCGACGCCTTCCGCGGCGGTGCGAAGTGCAGCAGCCCCTTGTCGTCGACGTGCACCTGCGCGCCGCTCTCCTGCGCCAGGTACTGCAGGAAGTCCCAGTCGGAGACGTTGGCCTGCGAGAGCTGCCGGTAGGTGACGGGCGCCGCCTCTACCCGGCCGCACGCCAGCCCGGCGCCCGCGGCCACCTTGCGGACGATCGCCTCCGCCGTCATGTTGCGGTACGCCACCACCTTGCGGCCCCGTTGCAGACGGTGCGCCCGGGAGTAGGCGCGCACCACCGTGAACGAGCCGGTGCGGTCGCGGTCGACCTCCAGGCCGGTCACCTCGCCGTCGAACAGCCGCTCCCGCGCCTGCCCGGAGACGGTCACCACCGACACCCGCACCGGCGTTCCGATGGTGATGCCGGTGGCCCGGAGGAATTCGTGGTCGGGGTCGCGGAAGGTGAGCACCGCCGCGTCCGGCAGCCCCATGTTCTCGTCGACCACACAGCTCACCAGCTGGGCGGCCCAGATCCGCGGGAGTTCGCCGGGCGTCTCGATGACGGGGTCCGCCGCGAATGACCGGCCGCCCCGGGCCTCGGGTGTCGTCACTGCTCCTCCTCGGCGCCGGCGTCGCGCAGCCCGGGCACCACCAGTTCGGTGCCGGGCACGAGCGCCATCGGGTCGTCGATGTCGTTGGCCTCCGCGATGACCCGCCAGGCCGTCGCGTCGCCGTACTCCCGCCACGCCAGCAGCGCGAGGCTGTCGCCGGCGACCACGGTGCGCGTGCTGCGGGCGGTGCGCGCCCCGGACGTCGGGTTCTGGCCCGGCGGGTCGACGCTCGCCTCCTCGATGGACAGCGCGCAGGTGGCCCGCAGCGGTTTGCCGTCCACGTCGAAGAGCGTGTACGTCACCGACAGGCTCGACAGCACGCCGTCGAACGAGGTGGTGCGCGCCGTGCCCCACTCGAACCGCACCCACGGGCTGGCCGGCTTCTTGCGGCCGAGGCTGGCCGGGGTCGGCACGCACGCCTCCATCAGCGTCTCCACCGCCAGCTCCACGGAGTTGTCGTGGGTGGCGGTGGCATCCAGGAACACCTCCAGGCTCAGCTCGCGCGGGCCGCTGCCGACGAACTCGGGCAGCGCCGACTGCCCGGCCATCCGGGACGGGGTGCGCCGCCACTCGGTGGTCTTGCGCAGCTGGAGCGTGGACGGGTTGAACTGGAGGTCGAGCTGGGCGATCGTCCCGCCCGGCTTGGCGCCGACGGAGGTCGGGGGCTCCTTCAGGGTGAGCTGGGCCCGGGCCCGGCTGGAGCGGACCGCTGAGAACATGCCGTGGCTTCCTTTCCGGGGGCGGGCGGCGGTCGGGTACGGGTGGGACGGCGTCCCGGGGTCGGGGGCGGGTCAGGAGGGGCGCAGTCCCTGGTGGGCGATCTCCAGGGTCTCGATGGCCGCCTGGGAGCTGGCGGGGTCGAAGGAGGGACCCTGCCAGCGCACGGGGACGATCCCGAGGACCTGCCAGCTGATGATCCGGCTCAGATCCGGTCTCAGCGCCACGATCTCGCCGTCCTTGGGCTCCACTCGTTTCAGCGTCTCGTCGAGCCAGCGGGCGATCTTCGCGGTGTCCGCGGTGACCGGACGGGTGAGCGTGATGTTCGACCAGGACACACGGCTCGGGAGCTGCCAGGTGAAGCCGTTGTTGCCCCCTTCGGCGTACGTCTCCATCTCGACCTCGGCGCCCATGCCGGAGCAGGTGTTGAAGGCGCCCAGATCGCTGCCGCCGATCGCGAGCCGGAAGAACACGCTCGTTGCGAAGATGCTGTCGGTCATTCCTCGTCACTTGCCAGTCGGGGGTCGTCGGTTGTGCGTCGTGTGGTGCATGTCGTGCGTCGTGTGGTGGGTGGGGTCTGTCGTGTGTCGCGGGCGCTTCTCAGCGGCGTCCGTCATGGGGGCGGCCGGTGCGCTCCCGGCCGCGGCGCAGTTCGGCGCGCAGCAGCCGGGCCACGGGGTCGATGAGCCGCCGCGCCAGGTCGTCCAGGTCGAGACCGGCCTCGGCCCGCGGGTTCTCGGGGCGACGGGCCGCCGCCTTGCCCGCACCGGTGGAGGCGGGGGCGGGGGCGGAGGACGGGAGTGAGCCCGTCGACGCCGACCGCGGCCGGCCGCGTGCCGGCGTCTCCTTCGCCGGTACGCCCCGGACGGACCCGGCGGCGCCGGTGGCGTCGCGCTGCACGGGCGCAGCCGTGCCCGGCGAGGCGACCCGTGCGCGGGCCACGGGAGCTGGCCGCACCGGGGCCGGCGGCGGACGGTCCGCGAGCGGCGGGGCCTGCGGGGCCGTCACCGGCAGAGGGCGCGCCGGTACGGCGACGGGCCCACCGGCCGCGGACAGCCCTGGCGGATCGGGACGGACGACGGGGACGCGCCGGACGGCGTCCGGGTGACGCGGCGACCCGTCGGACGGTCCACCGGCCCGCGGCCCCGCGCCCGGTACGTGCGGTGGGACGGCATCGGCCGCCGCCCGCTGAAGGTAGGGCACCGCGGGGGCCGCGGACCCGTGGTGCGCCGGGTGCGGCGCGACGGGCCAGGTTCGGTGGGCCGTCGACGGCGCCGGGTGTGCTGCCGCTCCGGCGGCCCGCGCGGGGGCCGGTGCGGACGCCCGGCCCGCGGACGCCCCGGCGGTGCGGCGCTGAACCTGTGGCTCGGTACGGCCCGGGGTCCGTCCGGCGTCCCCGCGCCGGGCCCGCGCCTCGGCGGGCCGAGTGGTGTCGCCGGGTGCGTCGGCCGGTGCGCCCGGCCAGCGCGCCGCCACCACTGGGCGGCCGCGGGCCGGGGCGGCGGCGCGTGACTCTGCGCCCTGCGGGGTCCGCGTGCTCAGGGTGAGCGGGCGGCCGGCGAGCAGCGGAACGGTACGGGACGCGGCCGGGACGGCGGAACGGGCCACGGTGAGCGGGAGGGCGCCGAGCGAGCCTGGCCGGGCCGCCGCTGCGGACGTCCGGCTGCCCGCGGTGCCGGGGGCGCCGTGGGCGGCCGGGGCGTGCGCGGTGCCGGCGTCCGGGCGCGCGGTGTCGGCTCTCGCCAGGGTGACGGGCGTGGACGCCTGGTCGACCGCGGGCGCGGGCGTCGGCGCCGTGGTGCGCCCGGGGCCGGGCGCCGGCACGTCCGGCGCCGGAGTGCGGGCGCTGCCGGACGCCTGAGGGGGCGTCAGCAGCGGTGTGACGGGGCCGTCGAGTGGTCCGGCGACGGGCACGGCGGGCGGCGCGGCCGGGGTGGCCAGGCGGCGCTGGACGTAGGCCGTCCCGAGCAGCGGTGCGTCCCCAGCCGGTGTGCCGGCCGCGGAGGACGGCGCCGGAGCGGTCGCGGCGCCCCCGTCCCGACGTGCCGGAGCCCGCTGGACGTCCGTGGCCGACGGCGCCGTGGCGGACGACGCCCCGGGGGACGAATCGGAGGAGGCGCCCCCGGACGAGTGCCCGGTGGCGGCGGGACGGGCGGCACTGGGCGGGAGTGCGGACAGCGGCGCGCCGAGGCCGCCGCGCACGTGGGCGCCAAAAGCACCCCGGCCGGGCGCGGTCCGGTCGCGCTCGGGCGCGGTCCGGTCGCGGGCGCCGGCAGGGGCGCCGGGTGCCGTGCCCGGCGCCCCGTCGTGGACGTCCGGCGTGTCCGCCCCCGCCGCACCCGGGCCGCCGGAGCCCGTGCGGGTGCCGCCGTGTGGCGCGGGGGCGTCGTCGGTCCGGCGCTGGAGGACGGGCAGCGCAGGACCGGGGGCCGTGCCGGCGCCGGCCCGTGCGGCGGCCGGCGGTTGCGGCTGCGGGATCGCCGTCGGAGGGAGGCCGCCCAGCGGCGCACCGAGCGGCGCCCGGCCGCGCGCCGCCGACGCGGTGCGCTGGCCGGAGGCGGCGGTCGGCGGGCCGGCGGGCGTCGGCGTCGCCGTTCCTGTGCGCTGGACGGAGGCGGAGGTCGGCGGGCCGACCGATTCGGGCGTCGCCGTTCCTGTGCGCTGGACGGAGGCGGTGGTCGGCCGGGCGACCGATTCGGGCGTCGCCGGGGCGGGGGTGGCGCCGGGGGCCGGGCGCACCGCTGCGAGGCGGCGCACTGGGGCAGCCGGGCGACGGGCGACGGTCAGGCCGACGCCCGTCGGGACGGCGCGGACGCGGGGGCGCGGCTCGCCGGTCCGGGGGGCGCGGGGCGTCTGCGGCTGCTCGCCGTCGCGTGCGGCTCGCGCTCCGGCCGTCGGGGCGCCCTGCCGGGCGGCCGGGGGCGCGGACGTACGGCCGCCGTCGTGGACGGCGCCGTTCGCGGCGGGACGGTTCAGGGGCCCCGGGGCGGCGGCCGGAGGGACCACCGCCACCCGGCGTACGAGCGGGGTCGGCGGGACGGCGGTGCCGTGGCCGGAGCCCGCAGCGGCATCGGTCGCGACGGCCGCCGTGCCGGCACCGGCGTCGTCCGGCGTCACGGCCCGGGAGCCCGTCGTGGCCGCCGTCGCGGCATGGGAGAGCACGCCGGGCGACTGCTGCGACGTGAGGCCCCGGGAGCGGCCGGGCCCGGTGTCCGATGACCCGCGAGCCCCGGCACGGTCACCGGCGGCACGGTCGGCGCCGGCGCGCGAGGCGGCATCGGCGGCACGGGCGGCGCCGGCGTCCGAGGAGGCGTCAGCGCGCGCAGAGGCGCCGCCTTGAGAACGAGCCCCGCCGGGCAGGGTGCCGCCACGCGAAGGAGCCCCGCCGGGCGTCGGAGTGCCGCCACGCGAAGGGGGCGGGCCGGGCGAAGGAGTACCGCCGGGCGAACCGGTCGCCGGCTGCCGTCGCGGTCCCGCCGGGGCCTCGCCGGGTGACGCCGGGGCCGTCCGGTCGGCGGTCCGGCTGCCGGGGGTCTCGGCGGCCCGGGAGCCCTGGCCCGGCATGGCGGGGCCGGGGGTCCGCGGGTCCGGGAAGCCGTCGGCCGGGGCTTCCGCCCCCTGCGGGCGCAGGGCCCTCAGCAGCAGGGGCCCCCCGGCTGGCTGCGTGGGCCGCGGGGTCGCGGGGCGGGTGACGCCGCGCACCAGGCCCGTGGGAGCCACGGGCGTCAGCGCGTGTCCGAGGCCGCGGTCGAACGACGGGTTCTGCCAGGCGGTCAGCCCGGCCCGGAAGGCGAGGCCGTCGCTGACCCCGAGCGGGGCCCGGGACAGGGTGAGGTCCGGCGCGGCGGTACGGCGCCAACCCCCGTCCCAGTCGCGCGGCACGAAACGGCCCGCGCTCGACGGCCCGTGCGCGCCGGCCGGAGCACCCTGCGCGCCGCCGGGCACGCCGGGCCCGCCGGAGGCTCCCGCGGAATCTGCCGCACCCGAGGAGCCCAAGGGATGCGGGACACCCGGGCCGCTCACAGGACGCGGGGCCTGCGGCGGGCCCGGGACGCGGGAGCGGGCCGCGAGGGTACGGCGACGGAGCCTGTCCCGCCAAGCCATGTGCTAACCGCCCTCGTTCATACGGGTGTTGATCCGAGCGATCTCGGCGACCCACTGCCGGCGTTCGTCATGGGTCAGGTCGAGGATCTCCTCACGCCGCCAGTGGAAGTGGTAGGCGATGTACGCGATCTCCTCCCGGAGCCGGGGAAGGGCGTACGTCACGATTCCCCCAGGCGCCCACCCGAGAGGTCGACCTCGAAGCCGCCCTCGCAGTGCGGGCAGGTCACCGCGGCGCGGGTGTGGCCCTCGCTGTTGACACG
Organism: Streptomyces sp. NPDC049915; assembly: GCF_040656475.1. Taxonomy (NCBI): domain Bacteria; kingdom Bacillati; phylum Actinomycetota; class Actinomycetes; order Kitasatosporales; family Streptomycetaceae; genus Streptomyces; species Streptomyces sp. NPDC049915. Next base: position 6,556 of record NZ_JBFAMH010000024.1, on the reverse strand, counting down.
GCGGTAGAAGTCCTGGAGGAAGGCGACGTCGGTGGCGTACATCCGCTCCACGACCCCGGCGTGCACGTCGGTGATCGTGCCGATCCGGGTGATCACCTGGCTCAGCAGGACCACGCTCAGGTACGCCGGGTTCTCCTTCACGCGCAGGTCGATCTGCGGACGCAGCTCGTCGCGTGCCGTGGCCAGGCGCATGGCGCCGTGCCGGTGCACGGTGCCCGCCTCGTCGACGTACCCGCGCGGCAGCTCGAACTCGAACTCGGTGCGCAGCCCGTGCTCCTCCCGGCGCGGCGCGGCGGCCGGGGCGGGCGCCGCCGCCGGCTCGGGCGCGGCGGCGGGGGCGGGCTCGGTCGCCTGGAGGATTTCCTCCAGGCTGCCCGCCGTCACCGTACGGCGTCTCATTCGACCACGATCTCCTCGAACACGATCGTGACGGACTCGGTCGCCGCGGACGACTCACCCGCGCGCAGCGACGGCCCCTCCCACCGGGAGGCCCAGCCCTGCATGAGCTGGATGCGGCGGACGGTGCTGCCCTCGGAGTCCTTGATCTCGATGGTGAGGTTCTGCCGGGCCGAGTTGACCGCCCCGTTGTTGAGGGTCTCCTTGATCCACTTGGTGAACTCGCTGCTCTGGTCGAGTCCCCGGGTGATCGTGATCTCGCCGGCCTGCCGGGCGCCCGGCTGCTTGCGGATGATCTGCTTGCCCTCCGCGGTGACCTGCTTGACCTCGACGACCTCCTCCTCGACGGTCAGGCCGCTGATCTCCTGGATCGATTCGACCAGGTAGCCGCCGAGTTGCACGCCGAAGACGTGTGTGGACAGTGCGTCGCCCGTTGCCATGACTGTCTGTCACCCTTTCCTGTGGACCCGCGGGTCACTCGTCGATGAGGCTGGTGCTGTCGGAGAACTGGGCCAGCCGGAACACCACGAACTCCGCGGGCTTGACCGGCGAGACGCCGATCTCGCAGACGACGCGGCCCTGGTCGATGGACTCCTGCGGGTTGTTGTCACGGTCGCACTTGACGTAGAACGCCTCCTCGGCCGTGCGGCCGAACAGCGCGCCCCGGCGCCACTCCTCGGTGAGGAACGCGGTGACGTTGCGCCGGATGCTGGACCACAGCCGGTCGTCGTTGGGCTCGAAGACGACCCACTGGGTGCCCAGGAGGATGGACTCCTCCAGGTAGTTGAACAGGCGGCGCACGTTGAGGTAGCGCCAGGCCGGGTCGGAGGACAGGGTGCGGGCGCCCCAGACCCGGACCCCGCGCCCGGGGAAGGCCCGCACGCAGTTGACGCCGATCGGGTTGAGCAGGTCCTGCTCGCCCTTGCTGAGCCGCATCTCCAGGTCGACCGCGCCGCGGACCACCTCGTTGGCGGGTGCCTTGTGCACACCGCGTTCGGCGTCGCTGCGCGCCCACACGCCGGCGATGTGGCCGCTCGGCGGGACGGTGGTGTTGCGGCCGGCGGCCGGGTCGAAGACACGCACCCACGGGTAGTAGAGGGTGGCGTAGCGGGAGTCGTAGCCCGCCTCGTCGTTGCGCCAGGTGCGCACCTGCTGTGCGGTGAGGCCGGGCGGGGTGTCCAGGACGGCGACGCGGTCGCCCATCTGCTCGCAGTGCGAGATCACGGCGAGCTGCACGGTGCGCACGCCCTCGGCGTCGATGTCACCGCGCTGGTAGGCGCTCATCAGGTCCGGCACCGCGACCATGGTGATCTCGTCGATGCTCTCCAGACCGCCGAACCCGGTGCGGGCGCCCGCGTCTCCGACGTACTCCGCCGGGTCGAGGCGGGCCACGTCGGAGGGGGTCGCGGCGGGCGCGGCCGGGGCGTCGGGCACGGCTAGCGTCTGCGCGGGCGGCCGGGTCTGGGCGGCGCCCTGCTGCTCGGCGACCTGGATCAGCCTGGAGGCGCGGACCTGGTTGACGAGGTAGCCCTTGACGTTCTTGCGGACCGAGGCCTCGTAGGTCTCCGCGACCTGGTCGCCCTGGCGGACCAGGACCTTGAAGCGGTCCTCCGGCGGGTTCTCGCCGTCGGCGTCCGCGATCTCCACGGAGACGCCGGTGACACCGGGCCGGGCCGCGACGAGGAAGCCGCCGATTGCGACCGGCTGCGCCGCCGGGGCCGGCCGCCGAGCGGCGTCGCCCGTCGCGGGGGCCGAGGCGTCGTCGGCGCGGCCGCCGATGCGCACGATGTAGGCGGCGCCGCCACCGTTGGCGAAGTAGCCGTAGACGGCGTGCGGCAGATAGGCGCCCTCGGTGAAGCCGCCGAAGAGCTGGGTGTACTGGTCCCAGCTCGTGACCAGCGTCGGCGTGTGGAACGGGCCGTTCCCGGCGAATCCGACGAACGCGGCGACGGCGGTGCCGACCCCTTCGATCGGCCGGGCACCGGACTGCACCTCCTCCACGTATACGCCCGGGGTGAGGTACGTCGGCATGCTCGCTCCTTCGGGTCCTGCGGCTCGTCCAGCTGTGTCCAGGACGAGTCTGCGCGGCCGGTGGCCGCGACCGGCAGGGACGCGGGGACCATGCCGGGGGCAGCACCGCTGCCCCTCCCGCCCGCCGCGGCGGCCCCTTCGCCGCCCTCGCCTGCCCCCCGCGTGCCCGAACGTCCCTGGACGGCCCCGCGGGCCGGGCGGTCCACTGAGGGCCGCAGCAGGGGTGTGCCGACGAGGAGGCAGCGCGATGCGAAGGTCCGGGGCGCACGCCGAGCAGGACGCGGTGCGGCAGGACGCGGACGGCCCGGCCGCCGCCCGCCGCGAGACGGGCGCCGGCGCCGCCGTGCCGCCGCCGCTCACCGCCGACGGACTGCGGGCGGCGCAGGGCGACGCGGGCAACGCCGCGGTCACCGCCATGATCGCCCGCCGGGTCCGTCCGGTGACGGTCGAGGAACAGCCCGACCCGGGTGTGCACGAGGTGCTGCGCGGCTCCGGCAAACCCCTGGCCGCACCGGTCCGCCAGGACATGGAATCGCGGTTCGGGACCGACTTCTCCGACGTGCGCCTGCACACAGGGGCCGCGGCCGCGCGATCGGCCCGCGCCATCGGAGCCCGGGCCTACACCTCGGGCAGCCATGTCGTCCTCGGCGACGGCGGCGGCGACTCGCACACCCTGGCGCACGAGCTCACCCATGTCGTCCAGCAGCGCCAGGGGCCCGTCGCCGGAACCGACAACGGGGCCGGGCTGAGCGTGTCCGACCCGTCCGACCGGTTCGAGAAGGAGGCGGAGGCCACCGCCCACCGGGTCATGAACACAGCGGCCCCGGCCCAGGACGCACACATGCACGCCTCCGGCGACCTCGGTGTGGCCCGCGCGCTGGACCACCGGGCGGCGGCTGACGGCCCGGCGGTGCAGCGGGCCGTCGTGGACGTCCAGCGTCTGGAACTCGACATCCAGGGCGGCGGCAGCGAGGGTCCCACCACGATCCGTTCCGCGTCCGACCTGATGGTGTGGCTGGTGGGCCACCCCACCCGTCCGGCTCCGCTCAACTGGGCGGAACCGGCGATCCTTCAGCGCGTACTCGCGCAACTCCAGCGGCTGGACGGCCCCGTGGGCGGCGACGCGGTGTGGGGTGCGGTGCGGTCCGTCGTCGAAGCCCGGGCGCGGGCCCAGGAGGGAAGCGATTCCAGCAGCGATTCCAGCAGCGACAGCGAGAGCGGCGGCGGCTTCTTCCGCCCCACCCGGACCCGCGGCGACAGCAGCAGCGAGAGCAGCAGCGACGAGGAGTCGGACAGCACCAGCGTCGCCTCCTCCCCGTCCGTCACCGGAGAGGACTGGGACGAGGGCCAGTGGGACCAGGACGACATCGGCCTGGCGCAACCGCACGAGTTCCGCCGCGAGATGTCCGACGAGGACCGCACCCGGCGCCAGGCCGAGACAACGCAGAGCCTGTCCGGCTACCGCCTGGTCGGGTTCCACGGCACCCACGTCGAGAGCATCGGCAGTCTGATCGCGCACGGACCCGACGCGGAGAAGTTCGGCAAGGGAGCCGGCACAGGCAAGGGGAACGGCTTCTACGTCGCACCGGTCGTCGCGCCCGCCGGGAAGTCGGCGTCCGGCTCCGGTGCCGCGAAGAAGGAGGCACGGCAGTGGGGCGGCTTCCTGGTCGCCGTCTATGTGCGCGAGGACGTCGAGGTGGTGGAGGCCGCCGGCGGTTCCGACGACGGCTTCGCGTTCGAGAGCGGAAGCGAGAGCGGCGCCGCCGACGCCGCCGGGCCGGTGATGACGTACCACGGCTCCGACGAACTGGTCATCCCCGAGGAGCTGTTCGGCAGCGTGCGGCTGGTCCGCAACCCGGACGACTTCGCGATGGTGTCCGACCCCGGCCTCGAGGCGGTGCCGTACGAGGACGGGGTGAGTGAGTACGACAAGGCCAAGAAGAAGAAATGACCCGGCCGGCGGGGACGGCCGCGGCTCAGGCGCCCACGGCCGCCTGGAGGTAGGGGCCGAACTCGCCCTCCAGGACCAGCCGGCCCAGCTTGCGGTACTCCTGCGCGATCGCCGTCACCAGCCCGTGCATGGTGAGCGGCGCGCCGGACTCGGCCGCGAAGTAGGCGGCGGTCACCGCGCACGCCCGGATGGAACCGCCGGCCAGCTCGAAGCGGTCGGCGCAGAAGGCGAGGTCCAGGTCGGCGGCGCGGGGCAGCCGACCGCCCAGGCAGCGCTCCCACAGCGCGAGCCGCTGACCGGCGTCGGGCACGGGGAAGTCCGCGACCACGTCCAGCCGCCGGGTGAACGCCTCGTCCAGGTTGGCCCGCAGGTTCGTGGTCAGCACCGCGATCCCGTCGAACGACTCCATGCGCTGGAGCAGGTACGCCGACTCGATGTTGGCGTGCCGGTCGTGCGCGTCCTTCACCTCCGAACGCTTGCCGAAGATGGCGTCGGCCTCGTCGAAGAGCAGCACGGCGTTGACCGCTGACGCCTCCGTGAAGATCCGCTCCAGGTTCTTCTCGGTCTCCCCCACGTACTTGTCGACGACCGTGGACAGGTCCACCACATACAGGTCCATGCCCAGGTCTGCGGCGACGACCTCGGCGGACATGGTCTTGCCGGTGCCCGACTCGCCGGCGAACAGGGCGATCACGCCACGGCCCCGGCCGCCGCCGGGCCGCATCCCCCACTGACCGAGCACCTGCTCGCGGTGGCGGGCGCGCAGCGCGAGTTCCCGCAGCCGCCGGTGGGTGGTCGGCGGCAGCACCAGGTCGTCCCAGCCCACGCCCGGCTCCACCCGGCGGGCGAGCCGGTCGAGCCCCGCGCCGTTCTGCGCCCGCACGGCGGCCCGCAAATCGTCGGGGCCGACCGGGCGCCCCGCGGCGGCGGCCGTGCGCACCGCCACGTCGGCGGCGCGGCCCACCTGCCGGGCGTCCAGGCGGTGCGCGGCGACCGCCTCCGCGAGGTCCGGCACGTCGTCCGCCGTGAGGCGCCGTCCCGGGCCGTGGGCGTCGTGCGCGGCGGCCCGTTGGAGGGCGTGCCGCCAGCGCGCGGCCTGCCGCTCGGGCGATGGCGCCGGCACGGCCAGGGTGACCGGCGTGTCGGCGGCCCATTCCGGGTCCCAGCCGATCGAGCCGTGCGTGATCAGGGGGATGCCGCGCAGCGCCGTGCACACCGCCCGTACCGCGCGGGCCCGTTCGGTCGGTTCCCCGGGGAGCGCCTGGAGGGGGCCGAGGACGACGGCGGCGCCGGTGAGCCGGGCTTCCAGAGCCACGAGACGGGCCAGTTCCGGTACGTCGCCCGGGCGGCGGGCGAGCGCGGCCGCGTCCAGGGCGAGCGGGTGCGGTCCGGCCGTGCGCAGAGCGGCGACGGCGAGCCCGGCGGCGTCGCCGCCCCGGCTGCGCAGATGGACGAGCCCGATACCGGTGCCGGCCGCGGCCGCCGCCCCCCGCACGTCCGCGGGATCGGCGGTCGGGTCCGGGTGGACCTCGTCGAGCACGCCGGCGAGCCGAGCGTCGGGCCGGTCGTGGCCAAGCAGGTGCGCGGTGACCCGGTCGGGCACGGTCACCACCCGGGACAGCGGGGGCCGTTCGGGCTCCCTGACCTCCACCAGGCCGCCGGCGACGAGCGGTGCGCCGGGGGCGAGCCGGAACCGCGCGGCGACCGCTCCGGCCGGCCCGCACAGCTCCAGGGCGAGCCCGACCGTGGGGCGGCGGCGGGTCAGGTCGTCGTTGAGGTAGCCGTAGAGGCGCTCGAACCGGGCGTCGATGTCGGGCGCGAGGGCGACCAGGAGCAGGTCCAGGTCCAGCGGGGACAGCCCGAACCGCCGGGCGAGACGGCCGAGGACGGATCCGGCGGGCGGCTCCCACGGCTCGTGCGGGGGTACGTCGAGGCCGCTCGGCTCGTCCAGGAGCCGGGCGACGGCCTCCGGCGCGAGGTACTGCCCGCGGTAGGGATCACCGGGATCGGGGTCGCCGGCCCGCCGCCCGGCCACGGCCCGCCGCACCCGCTCCTCGACGAGTGCCAACCGCCCCCACAGCACCTCCGCACCGCCGGACGCCGGCGGCACGGGCGGAACGGTCCCGCCGCGGCCGCCGGGGCCGTCGCGGGCCCCGCCGCCGCCGCGCCGGGCGGGCA